>NZ_BAABWO010000004.1:0-345867 GCF_040362745.1 Colwellia sp. KU-HH00111
ATCAGTTATTTTAATATTGTTTTTTTATCAAACTCATTTTTTGCTAACTTTTTCATTTCAATATTAGTATAAATATTATATAAAACATTTATATTTTTATGCCCTGTTATTTTTGCAACAGTCGTAATGTCGTAACCCTCTTCAATAAGCCTAGAAGCAGCTTCTCTTCTCAAATCATGATAGCGTAAATCTTTTATACCTAGATTGTCTCTAACGCGTTGCCAACCTGCGCTAATACTTCGTGAATTATATGGAAAAATCCAATCAGGCTTTTCTGGATCTATTTTTTCTTTTTGTCTCATAATAATTGGATAAGCCTCACCTAGTAGTGGAACTAAGCTATCAAATTTTGTCCTTTCTTTTTTTATATACTTTTCTTTTTCTATATTTTCATCATCATCTTTGTCAGTTTTAAATTTGTTTTGAATTTTCTTGGGATTTTTTCTATCTCTGACTATGATCGTTTTATTTTCATGATCAATATCTTCCCAATATAGATCGGTAACTTCACCAATACGCATGGCTGTATAAATTGAAAATTGTAAAATATCTGAAAATGGTATTTTTGCAGATTTATGTTTTTCTCTTTCTCTTAATCCTTCTTCTAATAATATTAACTCTTCTTTTGTCGGTCTTTTATCTCGTTCTCCACTTCTACCAATTAAGCCTAACTTTACTAAGGTAGGTATAGCTTCGATGTGATAAGTTAAATTAGCATTTACTTTAAAAAAAGTTTTAGCAAGCTGCATTACAGAGTGTAAATACGTAACATCATGGTATATCGTTTGAGGGGTTGGTTTTGTTGGATCATTCAGACGAGTTTCGCAGTGTTTAATAAGATCATCTGCGGTTAAATTGCTGGCGAGTTTTAGGGCTATGTCGTACTTTTGTAAAGCTCTTAAAACAAAACCTTTAGTTCTCCCAATGCTTTTTGCTGTAGTTGGGTGGTCTATATATTGTTGAATTAAATCATGTACTGATAATTCACAAAGTTTTTCGCCTTCGTCATGTGAATAGTACGTACCTTCAGCTATTTCATCATATTTTTGTTCTAATCTCTTAGCTACTTTTTTTGACCAAGCTTTTGCTGCTTCTCTACTTGAAAGGGTGTTTTCTTCTTTTTCAATTATTTCTCCTTTTTTAGTAATTCTAACTCTAGCACGATACCTAGTTCCTTTTGTTTTAGTACTTCGTTTTGTTATGGAAATCGTAGCCATATTCAATTCCTTTTTTATGTATAATATAATAATGAAAATTTTATTATGAGTATTCTAAATGAAAACACTCTATTTTGTACCCTTTTGTTGTGCCCGTGGGTACAATGATATTAAAAATATGTCAAAACGTACTATAATAATCAATAACGTGAGAGTAATGGATTTGCAGCATTATATATTAAAAGCCATATGTGGCGTGGTTTGTCAATGGAAACAATAGACCATAAACTTTCCGTTGCACCGATGCTTGATTGGACGGATCGCCATTGCCGCTATTTTTACCGATTAATGTCAAGCCAAACGGTTTTATATACCGAAATGGTGACGACAGGGGCAATTATACATGGAAAAGGTGATTACCTTTCTTATAATCATGCCGAACATCCGTTAGTACTGCAATTGGGTGGAAGTAATGTCAATGACATGACTGAGTGTGCCAAAATTGCAGAGCAACACGGTTATGATGAAATCAACATTAATGTTGGTTGTCCATCAGATCGTGTGCAAAATGGTCGCTTTGGTGCTTGTTTAATGGCTGAGCCGCAATTGGTAGCCGATTGCGTAAGTGAAATGCAAGCCGCTACCAATCTGCCTGTTACAGTGAAATCACGCATTGGTATTGACGATTTAGATTCGTATGAATTTTTACACACCTTTATTGAACAAGTGGCCCAAGCTGGGTGTCAGCATTTTATTATTCATGCGAGAAAAGCTTGGCTCAGTGGTTTAAGCCCTAAACAAAATCGTGATATACCTCCACTTGACTACAGTCGAGTTTACCAAATAAAGCAAGATTTTCAGCAGTTACAAATTTCTATCAATGGAGGCATTAAAACCTTATCGGAAGCAAATGAACATTTGCAACATATTGATGGCGTGATGATTGGTCGTGAGATCTATAATAGCCCCTATTTGTTGGCGAATGTTGATCAACAAATTTACGCTTTGAACCAAGATGTGATTACCCGTGAGCAAGTGATAAATTTAATGGCGGACTATATTGATACTTATGTCAGCACAATACCTGAGCGTGGTAGTCATAGGGCGTGGCATGTACTACGGCACATGTTAGGGCTTTGTAATGGCTTAGCCGGTGCTCGCCAGTTTCGTCGTGAATTAAGTGACTGTGCTGGCAATGAAAACGCTAACGGTGATACCTTAAAGCAGGCTTTTGCTAAAGTTCAACAACGTAATTGCTAGTATTTATATAAGCTAGCATCTAGTTTATTTTAAACCTTTTCTTTTTGACATTAACGGGGAGTCCATATAAGACCCTACTATTAGAAAACTATTTTGTAACAAACTTTACCAAAAAGTGGTGATTTAGGCCAAAAAATACAAATAGTATAAATGTTTATTAAACAAGCTGCCTGTGGTAGATGAGATTAAAGCTAATGATATCAATGATTTATTTAATTTTTTAACTTTGGCACAACCTTTGTAATAGTTAATGCAACTTATTATTAATACTTATGAAATAAGTATTTTTTTGGCCGTACGTTACTGCCTAATATTTTTAATTACTACGACAAGGAATATACTGTGTTAACTTCAGCTTCTTTATTTATATTAATGATTGCCCCTGCAATATCTGTACTTAGCTTATCTTTATTGGTCGGTTTTTTTGAAAATAAAACAAGCTAAGGACATTTTGTCGTGTTTTCCCAGAGACGCTAAATGCTTAACCTCACTATTTATTTAGCGGACTAATTTTCCTCCGATATTAGCCTGCCCTCATTACCCCAATCTATTGCGCAATAATAACTAAACCCAAGCCGTCTCAAGGTGTTCTTTTCAGTCTCAAGCATGAAGTTTGGCGATAGATATAAAATAGTCCATCTCCCACTATTCCCTTTGAACTTAATCGTTCTGGTTTCACTTCTTTCGTTTACTCAGCATAAAAATATCCACAGTTACTAAAAAGTTGATGTGCTGAGCAATATGCCGTTGGTTCACAAAATCTGAATCTGTTGTGGTGATTAAATTTCGCCCGAACTCTGAAGAAAAAATCGGCTTTTCTTGATTTGGTTTATTTGACTAATGTAGTGGTTAATTTAACCAATTTGTCGCGTGACATATTATGTCTTGCGTTGAAGGTGATATATTGATATTTATAATAATCCTTTAAAAACAAGATGATAAAAAATATTTAGTTGTTGGCACGGCACTTGTAATAGTACTTGTACAAATGATAACAACACAGCTGTTGTTAATAATTTAAACCAATTTTATTTTAATCAGTTATTTAGTTTATAAAAAGGAATGTCAAAATGAACACATTAAATCGTAAAAATATCAGCGTTGCTTTATTAATTACTTTAGGTGCTATTTTTAGCGTAAACGCAAATGCAGCTGAAACCAGTAACCTTGAAAACTCACTAAGTGAGATGATCGTTGCCCAGGGCCAACAAGTCATGGTTGACCTAAAAGCAGAGTTACAACAGTCAATTACTCAAGAAATAAATAGCTTTAGCATAGATTTTTCTTTTAATGAATCAATTTCAGATTCTTTAGCTTGGCTAAATGACGAACAAGCAACATCCGTTGCTGAACACTCTAACCAAGAAAATAGCAAGCACAGTAATTAAAGACTAATTACCCAAAACATAATTATTATCATAGCAGGAGAAAACCATGGGATTATTTACACGTTTTACCGATATCGTTAACGCTAATTTAAACAGCATGCTTGATAAAGCAGAACAACCAGAAAAAATGATCCGTTTGATCATACAAGAAATGGAAGAAACCTTAGTTGAAGTTCGTGCAGCGGCAGCAAAAAATATAGCAGAGCAAAAAACACATGCTCGACAAGTAAAGTCAGCCAAAGATAGCATGGAGCAATGGCACAACAAAGCGGAACTTGCGCTAACCAAAGGTCGAGAAGACTTAGCAAAATCAGCACTGACACAAAAGCATAAATATCAAGGAGAGTTAGATTTACTAGAGCAAGAACAAGATGCTATTGCTCAATGTCTTGCTCAAGTACAAGATGATGCGGCACGTTTACAAGAAAAATTGTCTGAAGCCAGACGTCGTCAAGAAGCATATACCTTACGTCAAGAGTCGGCACAAGTCAGGCTAAAAGTTAGAGAGCAAGCGGCGGTATACAATATTGAAGAAGCAATGAGTAAGTTTGAACGGTATCAGCAAAAAATAGACCGAGTTGAAGCTCAAGTTGAAGCCTATGACTTAATGCAAACCAATAGCTCAACCGGAGATCTTAATGCTCAATTTGCTGAGCTAGAACAAGATGAAACTATTGAGCAAGCTCTTGCTGAAATGAAAAAGAAAGTTTCAGCGACATAATTAGCACAGCACAACTCAATTTAGCGATGCTTGCTGAGTAATACGTGTAAGTTAAACGGAAATATTACTCAGTAAAAGCAAAAGTATAAGGACAAAATGATGAAATACAACAGAGAGTACTCAGCGAGTTATAGAGTGGAAAAAAGGTTAGAAAAAGATAATCAACATAAAAAATTATCCGGCGTGTGTGCGGGCATTGCAAAATTTTATGCACTGCCACGGATTGCAGTGCGGCTTGCTGCCATTGGTGCTTTAATCATGTTGCCGGTAGCAACAGGTGTTGCTTATATCGTTACCAGTTTGTTGTTACCTACAAGTCGTTATAAATAAAACATTAGCACAGTCTATTATCGGAGAAACAGCATGACATTTTTTAAATCTTTATTATTAGCGATATTTGCAACTTTGTTCTTAACCTATACTTTAGGAATTAGCTTGTTAGAGCTGCTTGATGTTGATGTATACATGGGCGGTGAATTAATTGAACCGTTAAAAGCAATAGGCGCATCAGCCGTGGCATGCGTAGTGTTAGTGTTAATTGCACTGGCGATTGTTTTAAGTGTTTTTGGCACGATTGTTTTTATTGGTTTATTAATCGCAGGTGCATTAGCTATGGTAGCCGTAGGAGTATTCTGGCCTGTATTGCTAATTGCAGTCATTATTTGGCTAGTGACTAGAAATAAACCAGAAACACAATACGCTCAAGCAAGACATTCTGAGTCTGTATAGCCATATATCCATTACAGAAGATAACTACCAAGCTTACAATGCATTACCTGAACAGTTAAGGGTAGGCCAGCAACATAATACTAGGGTGTTCAATTGTTTTGGCCACAGCGCTATTATTATGGCGCAACACTGAGTCTGTTTTCAAAATAAGGTTATACCTTTGATGCATTTACAGCATGGGAATTTACGCTAGATTTGAACCCTAGCCACATTCAAGTTCTGGTTCTTGAAAAGGCTAATTCAACTTAACCAAAGTTGCTAGCATAAAGATTAAGCAAGTTTTTTTATTAATACTCAATACTATCATTTTGTTACCTCGCTAACAGTGATAAAATTAATTTTTAAGGGATTTCATATTAGGATAGTGTTAGATGAGTAAATGTTATTTATTGTCTTTAGTGGTGCTGTGTCAGTTACTGTGTTTTGCTGCAACAGCGCAGCCGTTATCAAGCCAAAAAAATTCAATGATAGTGATTGAAAAACCATACGTACGCGCCACCATTCCAGGAACATCTATAGCGTCATCATATATGGAAATAGTGAACAACAGCGATAAAACAGTGACTTTGCTTAGCGCTAGCAGTAATATTTCACCGCGAGTTGAACTGCATCAACACACTATGGTTGATGGCATGATGCGTATGCGCAAAGTCAATTCAATTGATATTAAGTCAAAAGGGCGTATTAAACTACAACCCTCAGGTTTACATTTAATGTTATTTGATATTAAAACGCCGTTAGTTTCTCCCGCTAAAGTAGAACTGATGTTAAACTTCTCAACAAATCAATTGGTAACTGTCAATGTACCTATTTACAGTCCTGCTGAAGAAAAAGCAGCAAATCAAGCCTCATCGACAATGCATGAGCATCATCACTAGGAGTAAAAAATGAACATAAATTTTTCAGCCAAAACCATAGGCGTCTCTATCGCAAGTGTGTTTTTGCTCTTCTATTTCGTTGGTGTCTATTGGAGTTTTGCAGTAGAGCCCATTGATATTCAACATGAAGTAACTTCTGCAGCTACGGCTGATAATGTTGCACCAGTGATTGGCTACACCACTACAACCACCTTGATCAAGGTCGCTAGTAGCATATTAGATAAGCCAGGGGGCTACCTTTCTAATGATGCATTACCACCAGGTGTGTTTTTAGATAATATGCCATCGTGGGAATTTGGTGTACTAGAAATGGTGCGTGATATGGCATTAGTGTTACGTAAAGACTTTAGTCGTTCTCAATCTCAATCGCTTGAAAATACTCATATTAAAAAAGCCCAACCTAAATTTAATATTGATAATAAAAGTTGGGCCATGCCCAGTGCTGAGTCGGAATATAGAAAAGCCATCGATCACTTGTACAAGTATAGAAATGCATTAGTTGGTATTAGTACCATTAAGGACGATCATGCTCAGTTTTATGCACGGGCAGATAATTTAACCTCATACTTGGATGAAATACAAAAACGATTGGGAAGTTACTCACAACGCCTTAGTGCCAGTGTTGGTAAAGATAAAATTAATACTGATTTAGCAGGGGACAGTGTGGCTCGCCAGTCTACTTTTGAAGGCTCTCATTCTCAATTAAGAACCAGTTGGTTTCAACTCGATAATGTTTTTTATGAATCACGTGGTGCCGCATGGGCGTTATTACATTTTTTAAAAGCGATAGAAATTGATTTTGACAGTGTATTAAAAAATAAAAATGCCACTATCAGTTTACAACAAATTATTCGTGAATTAGAGGCTAGCCAACAAACACTGTGGAGTCCCATGGTATTAAATGGTGATGGTTTTGGCATGTTAGCCAATCATTCTTTAGTGATGGCTAATTATATTTCAAGGGCAAATGCGGCATTAATTGATTTAAATGAATTACTTAGAAAGGGATAGAATAATGAAAAAAGCAATCATAGCAGCAAGCTTGGCAACCGTACTTTGTACCAGCGCACAAGCGGATACGTTATTAGGGCTCTATGTTGGCGGTCAAGTGTGGGCAAATCAAGCAAAAGGCTCACTTGGCAAAGAAGAAAGCAGTCAAACCACGTTTGATTTTGATAGTGAGCGCTCAGGGAGCTACTTTGTTGCACTTGAGCACCCCATTCCCTTAATTCCTAATGCGAAAATAGTGTCAACAAAATATGATACGGTAGGAGATACCACCATTGATGTTAGCACCACTATTGAAGGCGTAACGACCACAGCTAGTGTATTAGCAGAAGCCACTTTTGATGCTAGTTATATCGATTACACTTTATACTATGAAGTATTTGATAATGATTTATTAACCTTTGATTTTGGGTTAACTGCGCGAGATTTATCAATCGATAGTCAAATTACCGTGGCTGATAATAGCAGCGATCTTTCTAGTGATAAAATACTGCCATTATTATATGCAAACGCTATTATTGGTCTACCGTTTACTGGTTATAATGTTTTTGCTCAAGCTGATTTTTTATCACGAAGTGATTATGACATTTATGACTATCAGGTGGGTGTTAGTTACGAGGTACAAAACAACTTTGTTATCGATGTTGATGTCACTCTGGGCTATCGTGCGGTGAAATTAGAACTGAATGATCTTGATGGCATCTATTCAGATTTAACCTTCAAAGGCGTTTTTGTCGGCGCAGTTATTCATTTTTAAAATGTATTCATCTGAGCTTTAGCGCTAGGTTTTATTAGCGAGTTGATAACGTTTGTGTAAAATCTCAACTCGCTCCACATACACTCGAGTTTCTGTAAATGGGGGAATACCGGCAAATCTTGCTACTGCACTTTCACCCGCATTATAAGCAGCGGAAGCGAGTTTAATATTGCCGTGATATTTTTTCAGTAAATATGCTAAATGTTTAGTGCCACCCTCGATATTCTGTTTCGCCACAAATGCATTCTTAACACCTAAATACTTTGCCGTCTTTGGCATTAATTGCATCAAGCCCTGTGCACCTTGTTTGGAAAGAGCATGTTTATTAAAGTGAGATTCAGCATGAATAATAGCTCTCACTAAGGCGGGATCAATCTCGTTGGTTTTTGCAGCTTGTTCAATGGTGAAACTATATTCTGTTAAATATAGTTTTGCTTTATGCCAGTTAATTAATGAATCTCGCTGACAAGCATAACAATCTACTTTGATTTCTTGAAAATGAAGACCTATAGGTTCAATGTCAGAAAACGTCGGGGTGCCGCTAGCCGATTTATACTTAAATATTCGCGCGCTATTAGCTATGCTGTCACTGCTATAAATAAGGTACGAGAGAATAGACACAATCAATAAAAAAGGCGTTATGCGAAACGTTTGTAGTATCATAATGGGGTTAAATTGCACTCATACACTTAATCTGTGGATATTATTATAGTACTAAATCTATTGATAAGTATTAAGTACTGATTTGATTAGTACATTCTCATAACCAATTTTCCAACTCTCTGCATGTATTGAAGAAATCTCTCCAATATTTTTGTATGTCGCTAAACGTATCTTTATTAAAGCTAAATCACATTTTAAATTTTGATGAAGGTTTAGCCTAACCTATATAAGCATCTCAAATCAATTTACTATCCTCTCGACAGGCGAGTTAGCCACCAAAGTCGCTAGTCATGAAGTCGTATTGGCATCATTACTTAAGGTTTAATAATTTTAACCTTAAGTAATGATATCGGTAACTATTTCTGTTTTAACTGAATTTGCAATAAAGCATTGCTCATGGGATTGATGGTGCATCTTTTCCAGTTGTGTCAGGGTTGGTAGTTTTTCTCCAGAGAATTTAACATACGGGCGGAGAGTCACTTTAGTCATGCTAATTTTACCATGGATGTCTTTATCCATAACGCCAATAGCGTGATCAACGTATTCATCAATGATGAATTTCCGTTTAGCTGCTATTTGTAAGAAGAACAACATATGGCAACTTGAAATAGATGCAATGAAGGCTTCTTCAGGATCGACATTCTCCTCAACTGAATATGGCAGAGGTACTATATGTGGTGATGGAGAAGCTGCAACGATGGCTCCGCCATCAAAATTCCATTGATGCGCTCTACTATATTTATTGTCGATAAACTCTTCTTTACTATCTCTTTGCCATAATATTTTGGCCGTATATTCTGACATCATTTCCCCTTTTTATTTGTGTATTGATAACTGTTAAGTGAATGTTCATTATCGCTTGATTTATTAGCTGAATAGAAGCGATAATATTTCATCATGACTTGAGGATTATTCATATCACTATGAGTAGCAATATTTCATTTTCCGCCATACATACGTTTACCGTAGTTGCTAAAGAACTTAGTTTTACTCGAACAGCTGAAATACTCCACATCACTCCTAGCGCGGTGAGTCACCAAATGAAATTGTTGGAAAAACAAATGGGTGTCACCTTGTTTCATCGTCAATCAAAGGGGGTACGTTTATCGTTAGCAGGTGAAGCATTACAACGACATGCAACCTCTGGCGTGAAAAATATTCAGCATGGTATTTTGCAAAGTCAATTCGCAAGCCAAAAAGAAAAACTGGTTATTGCCGTGATACCTTCTCTTTGTCAGCTTTGGTTAATGCCGCGTCTGGTGGATTTTTGTCATAAATTTCCACAAATAGAACTTGAACTCGCTGCTGTTGATCAATTGGTAGACTTCACTACTGGGCAATATGATGGACATATCCATTTTGGTTCTGGAGATTATAAAGGTTGCGAAGCTAAGTTTTTACGTAATGAAAAAGTCTACCCTGTTTGCCATCCAGATCTAGTTAAAGGGGTTAGTGATAGCTCACTGGAAGGCTTAATAAAAGAGCATCAACTGTTAATTTATAAAGGCGGGATTGAAGATGAACCAGGAGGGGTTTCTTGGGGGGCCTGGTTGCGGAATTTTTCTATAGAAAAGCCCTCAGAGTTAAATCAAATGTGGTTTAGTCATGTTTCAATGGCGCTATTTGCCGCAAAACTAAAGCAAGGAATAGCTTTGGGCTGGCATCAAATGGTAATTGACGATATATCCAACGAACAGTTATGCAGATTGACAGATAGCGAGATTAGTACAAGTTTTAATTACTACCTTGTTGCCCCCAGTAGGTCTTGGAAAAATAAATCCTTTAGCCATTTTTCTTTATGGTTAGAAGAGAAAATGTCTTTTTGACAAATAAACTCAGTTTGATTTATTTCAGGAATAAAAACTATTATCAATTTTTTTGCACAGACATTGTTTTTATATTCTATTTTGGAATAACAAGCTCCTATCTATTCTTTTTGGTTTTATTCGTTCTTGTTTATCATTTGTACATACATTGTTATGAGTGAAAATTCTTATGCCACAAGAGCAGCTATCAACACAGCAAATTACAAATACAACACCAAGTTCACTTGGCGCAGAGCAACTTGCTTTGCTTCAACAAGCTACATCAGGTTACTCATCGTTACAACTTGCTTGGGCAAGTGGTTACCTCGCGGCAAAAAGTGAAACAGGGCAAGATGTACAGTTATCACCAGCGCCAGCACTTGCTGAAGCAAAAACATTAACTATTTTATATGCTTCACAAACAGGTAATGCAAAAGGGGTCGCTAGTCAAGTTGCACAAAGTGCCAGTGCCGCAGGTATTACCACTAAATTAATCAACGTGTGTGACTATAAAGCGAAGGCTTTAAAGAATGAAAGCCATGTTGTTATTATTGCAAGTACCAATGGTGAGGGTGAGCCGCCAGATGATGCCCTTGAGTTTCATGAGTTTTTATTAGGCAAAAAAGCCCCTAAATTACCTAACCTACGCTATAGCGTACTTGCCTTAGGTGATAGTAGTTATGAATTTTTCTGTCAAACAGGTAAAGATTTTGATGAACGATTGCAAGCTTTAGGCGCTCAGCAAGTTTTACCTCGTATAGATTGCGATGTTGATTATGACAGTGATAGTGAAAGCTGGACATTGAGCATTGTTGAAAATTTAAAAGAAGAGCTAACACAAACCGAAGCTGCATTAGCGCCAGTGATAGACTTACCTGTTGCCAATGCAAGTCAGTACAGCAAGCAAAATCCGCTAACGGCGGAATTTTTGTTGAGCCAAAAAATTACTGGCCGAGATTCAGCTAAAGATGTTCGTCATATTGAAATTGACTTAGGTGATTCTGGGTTAACCTATCAAGCAGGTGATGCCCTTGGGGTTTATTTTGATAATGACCAAGCGTTAGTTGCTGAACTTTTAACAGCACTTAATTTTACCGGTGACGAGCAGGTTACGCTAAAAATTAATGGTGAACAGCAAACGCTAACCGTTAAAGACGCGCTAACCACAGAATTAGAAATCACTCAAACTGCTCCAGCTTTTATTGAGTTTTGGGCTAATCAAAGTGGCGATGAAGCGTTATTAGCTATCGCTGCTGATAAAAACAGCGCAAGAGAATTTTCTGCCAAGCATCAAATTATCGATGTAATTAACTTAGCATCTGCAACTGTAGAGCCACAAACCTTGGCGGATTCGCTACGTAAAATCACTCCGCGTTTGTACTCTATTGCTTCAGCACAGGCTGAGGTCGAAGAAGAGGTTCATCTAACCGTTGGCTTAGTCAACTATGAAAATGATGGCAAACAACGTTTTGGCGGAGCTTCACACTTTTTAGCTAATCGCATTGAAGAAGGTCAACCTATTCGTGTTTTTGTTGAACACAATGATAACTTCCGTTTGCCTAGTGATACTAACACTCCGGTGATCATGATAGGTCCAGGTACAGGGGTTGCGCCATTTAGAGCGTTTATGCAACAACGTGAAGCACAAGGCGCTCAGGGCGACAACTGGATGTTCTTCGGTGATCAAACATTCACTCAAGATTTTTTGTACCAGGTTGAATGGAAGAACTACTTAAAGTCTGGTTTGTTAACACGTTTAGATCTTGCCTTTTCAAGAGACCAAGCGGAAAAAATATATGTGCAAGACCGTCTTAAAGAAAATTCACCAGCGGTTTTCCAATGGTTAGAACGCGGTGCTCATGTTTATATTTGTGGTGATATGAGCCGCATGGCTAAAGATGTCGAGGCAACATTATTAGATATTATTGCCACCGAAGGTAAGTTGTCAGAGCAACAAGCTGAACAGTATTTAAAAGATTTACGTAACGCTAAGCGTTATCAGAAGGATGTTTATTAATGAGCACAAGTAATAATTCTGAAAAAGTAGCGCCGTCAGGGCCTTTAATTGTTGAAGGTAAACTGTCTGATAATGAACGCTTAAAAAAAGAAAGTGGCTTCTTACGTGGCACTATGGCTGACGATCTACAAGATCGAACTACTGGGGGGATGACGGGTGATAATTTTCAGCTGATTCGTTTTCATGGTATGTATCAACAAGACGACAGAGATATTCGTGCTGAGCGTGCAAAACAAAAACTAGAGCCGTTACATAGTTTAATGCTTCGTGCCCGTTTACCTGGCGGCATTATTACACCAACACAATGGTTAGGCGTTGATAAATGGGCAACAGAGCACACTATGTATGGCAGTGTCCGTTTAACAACTCGTCAAACTTTTCAATACCATGGCATATTAAAGCCTAATATTAAAACGGTGCATAAAGCATTAAATAGTATTGGTATTGATACCATAGGTACGGCATCAGACATGAACCGTAATGTGTTGTGTACGGCAAACCCTTATCAATCCCAAGTGCATCATGATGCCTATGAATGGGCCAAGAAAATTAGTGAGCACTTCCTTCCTCATACCAATGGTTACGCTGAAGTTTGGTTGGATGAAGAAAAAATTGACTCTACGGTGAAACAAGAAGAGCCGATATTAGGTAGCACTTACTTACCTCGTAAGTTTAAAACTACCGTGGCTATACCACCTCTTAATGACGTTGATATTCATGGTAATGACTTAAATTTTGTTGCTATTGAAGAAGATGGCAAACTGATTGGGTTCAATGTATTAGTTGGCGGTGGGTTAGCAATGACCCATGGTGACAAAGCAACTTACCCTCGCAAGGCGGACGATTTTGGTTTTATTCCGGTAGCGAACACTATCGCTTTTGCTGAAGCTGTGGTGACCACTCAAAGAGACTGGGGTAACCGTGTTGAACGAAAAAATGCGAAAACAAAATACACTATAGATCGTGTCGGTGTTGACGTATTTAAAGCCGAAGTTGAACGACGCGCTGGCAGTAAGTTTGAGCAGACTCGTCCGTATGAATTTACTCAGCGTGGAGATCGCATTGGTTGGTCTGAAGGTTTTGATGGCAAACACTATTTAGCATTGTTCATTGAAAATGGTCGTATTTTAGATTTCCCTAATAAACCGTTAAAAACAGGTATGGCAGAGATAGCTAAAATCCATCAAGGTGATTTTCGGATAACCGCTAACCAAAACCTAATTGTTGCTGGTGTTGCTACTGAGCAAAAAAGTGAAATTGAAGCCATTGCGGTGAAACATGGTTTGATGGATGCGACGGTCAGTGAACAACGCAAAAATTCCATGGCTTGTGTTGCCTTTCCAACGTGCCCATTAGCAATGGCAGAGTCTGAGCGCTATTTACCTTCCTTGGTGACAGATGTTGAAGCTATTTTAGCCAAACATGGTTTGGCGGATGAGTCGATTATATTACGTGTGACAGGCTGTCCTAATGGTTGTGGTCGTGCCATGTTGGCAGAGCTTGGCCTAGTAGGTAAAGGCCCAGGCAAATACAATATGCATTTAGGTGGCAATATTGCCGGTACACGCATTCCTAAAATGTATAAAGAAAATCTGAATGAACAAGATATTCTAAATGAAATTGATCGTTTATCTGCTCGATGGGCTGCTGAAAGAACCCCAGGTGAAGCCTTTGGTGATTTTACTATCCGCGCGGGTATTATCAAAGAAGTTAAAATAAGTGTAAGAGATTTTTATGATGTCTAATTCCTTAACGCCAGGTCAATCAAGAGCACTTGCTACGGTTAGCCAAACTAACGCATTAGACACAGTAGAGCAAGCGCCTATTAATAATCGTTTCCCAGCCTCACTGCCAAAACCTTGGTTAGAGCAGTGGAATGAAGATTTAGAGCAAAAGTCACCCCTTGCTCGGATAGAGTGGACGATGGAAAACTTGCCAAGCCAATTTGTATTATCTTCTAGTTTTGGCATTCAATCAGCGGTAATGCTGCATATGATGACTCAAGTTTATGGCAATATTCCGGTATTAGTGACAGATACTGGGCATTTATTCCCTGAAACTTATCGTTTTATTGAAACACTTACCGAACGTTTAAATTTGAATTTACATGTGTATAGTGCAGTTGAAAGTGCGGCTTGGCAGTTGGCGAAATATGGCGAACAATGGGCGCAAGATGAGGCTGCATTAAAGGAATATAACCGTAAAAATAAAGTTGAGCCTCTAGAGCGTGGTTTATCTGAGCTTAACTGTGGCACTTGGTTTTCAGGTGTACGCCGCCAACAAACAGCACATAGGCAAGGATTACCCGTTGTCAGTATTTTACGGGGTCGTTTTAAAGTACACCCCATTATTGATTGGAGTAATAAGGACGTCCATCAGTACTTAACTAAGCATAACCTGCCTTATCATCCATTATGGGATGAAGGTTATGTCTCAGTGGGTGATGTGCATAGTACTAAACCATTAACCTTGGGAATGGATGAAAGCGAAACACGTTTTGGTCCAGGACAAAGAGAATGTGGTTTGCACACTGATGGCGATGGAATATAAGTGTAATTAATACTAGGGTGAACTGACGTAAAAGCGATAATACGGTTAAGTTTTGCTTTTTCGTCTCTAGCTACTTGTTAATGTGAAATGATGACTTAATTGTTGTTTTAATTCTGTTAAAAAGTCATCATTTGGCTTGTCGCTAATCAAGTTTGCCAGCTCGCTGCCTATGGGGGTAAACTTATAAAACTGAACCACAATATTAGGTTTTTTACAACTAAGTTGTAAAGGTGAACCGTGGTAATTGAAATTAAGCTTTTCGCCTATCATCATCATACTTGATTCGCTTTCTTGCTGATAAATTAAATTGTTATCTGCTAATGATAATATATCAGCATAGTTAAGCCCAAAGTGGCTTAAATCTACATGAACTTGTCTATCTTTAGCAAAAAAATTGAGTAGCCCCGGCTGTTGGTAAGAGCCTGAAACAATACGAATATTTTTCTTGCTTTGATCTTTTACCGCTAACGAACAAGCTTTTGCCAGTAACTTAGCGTCGATAATACTCATTTCACGAAATATTTTTAACGCTTTGAGTGAAAAAGAGTTGGGCCGTGATAATTCACCTGCTAATATTTTCGCCCATAAATCTTGCATCGTTTTATTGCTGACATCTTCAGCCAAAGTGATATAGCGGCTAAACCAATCTAAATCTGGTCTTTTATCCAGAGATGCCTTGCTACAAAAAGCAAACGCTTTTTCCATAATCGCTTCTATATTTTGTTGTTTACGCAACACTGCTAATCTGGCGCGTTTGTGGCAACGATCCTCAATAGGCATTTGTTTTTCAATGGGAAGCAAAGGCGCTTCAACACCAAAATGCTTGGTAATTTTAAAAAATTCATGATTGTTTGGTGAATCGGCCTTTTTTTTACTTGGCTGTTCGTCATTAATAGGAAGGTTTTCTTCAGTGCTGTCAGCCTGTTCTATAATAACAGCGGGCGCTTTGTCTTTGTTCACCTTGAATCTCCCTACATTTAATTATGTAATAATATCAACAGATAAGCTTATCATGTTATTTTCTGCTAATATCTAACTATCCTAATTGTATGGATTTATTGAATATTGTCAAAAGCACTTTTCAAAACTGCTTTTAATATGTCATCATGGTACTTTCAGTTGTGTAAAAGAAAGCAGTTAAAAAGTAGCAAAACGGCATAGTTAAGTTATAGTTATCTATAGTAGCTTAAAAAGCCTATTTCTTGAGGATAGTATGCACGCGTCAGAAAATTCACACGATGATTTTCTATTTATCGATGATAGCGATGAAGATGAAATTTTAGAAGGCGGAAGTGGCGACACTTGGCAAGTGCTAATCGTTGATGACGATCCTGAAATTCATTCTGTTACGCAACTAGCATTATCTGATTTAGTGGTACTCGGGCGAAAGTTAGAATACGTGCATGCCTATTCAGGACAAGACGCATGTAAACTCATTGTTGAAAATCCTGATATTGTCCTAGTCTTGCTTGATGTCGTCATGGAAACCGATGATGCAGGGTTAACGGTGGTAAAATATATCCGTGAAGCTCTAAACCGACAAGATATCCGTATTGTGCTTAGAACAGGCCAACCCGGTTATGCGCCTGAAGAAAGTGTTATTAAAGAATATGACATTAATGATTACAAAACTAAAACAGAGCTGACACGTCGAAAGCTCGTGACGACCGTTTATGCTGCAATTCGTGCATATCAACAAATTTCTTCAGTGAGTGAAAGCCGCCAAGGCTTAGAAAAAATCGTTTCAGGCTCATCCACACTATTAGAGTTGCATTCTATTGCACAATATAGTCAAGGTACGCTCAAACAATTAGTTCAGCTGCTTGCCCAGGATATTGGTGGTTTATTTTGTGCTAGGGGACAAGGCATCATAGAAGATGCTGATGATTTAAGTTTTTATATTATTGCCCAACAGGCTATGTCATCGCAGTTAGTTAATCAAAAACTCGACACCTTACAAAATGAAGAAATCAGTAAACAGGTAAAAGCATGCTTTACCCAAAAAACGCACCAATATTTTGATGATTCACTTTATTTGTATCTAGCGCGTGGTGGATACAGGGCCGTAGTATACCTAAACTTATCTGAAGCACTGAGTGATATTCAAAAGCAATTACTGGAAGTTTTTTTAACAGGTATTGCTATAGGCTATGAAAATGTTCACCTATTTCAAAAGCTCAATAATGCGGCTTATAAAGACTGGTTAACTAACTTACCCAACAGGCTCGCTTTTGTGAGACTGCTCGACAACTTTGTCAAAAGTGATAACGAAAGTGAAGTCGCAGCCTTAATTGATTTGAACCATTTTAGTGATGTTAATGATGCCTTAGGGCAAGATGTGGGTAATAAATTACTTGCAGCCGTTGCTAAACGCCTGCAAAGCTTGAGTTGTCATTGTAAAGTGGCCCGTGTAGGCGCAGATGTTTTTGGTATTATCGGTGCTGAATCCTGCGTAACCCCTGAGACACTAATGACTTTTTTCGAGCTACCTTTTACTGCAGGAGAGCAGAAACTACTCATTAACGCCTGTTTTGGTTTTTGTCGTAAAGAACATGCCAATACCAGTGGCGTAAAAGTGTTAAATCAAATAAATATTGCATTAAACCTTGCCAAGAAAAAACGCATTGAGCACTTTGCTTATTATAACTCTGAAATGGAAGATGAAACCCAGTGGCGATTGAATATGATCCGAGCACTGCGCAGTGATTTTGCAGATGATCGCCTTGAGTTATGGTATCAACCACAATTATCCTTAGTTTCCGGCAAGGTGATCGGGGCCGAAGCACTGCTGCGATGGCGCACGGCTGATGGTGGTTTTATTTCACCTTCTGTCTTTATTCCGTTGGCAGAATATTCGGGGTTAATCATTGAAATAGGTGATTGGGTTATTAATCAAGCCTGTTCACAGATTAAAGTACTAGAGCAACATTCATTTGATAACATCACTATTTCGGTCAATGTCTCAATACCTCAGTTTAGGCTTGGTAACTTTGTTGATACGGTGTTAACCGCGATTAACAGTCATAAAGTACCAGCGGAAAAACTGGAATTAGAAATTACTGAAAACATCTTGATGGATGATCCGCAAGTGGTTATCGATGCGTTGGTGAGGTTAAAAGAACATAATATCAGTATCGCATTAGATGATTTTGGCACGGGGTTTTCATCCATGAGTTATTTACAAAAATTGCCATTGGATCGTTTGAAAGTCGATCGTGCATTTATTACCGATATTGCCAAAGAAAACCAGTCTGTACTTGCAGAAACTATTATTGATTTAGGGCAAAAAATGAATCTAAAAGTGATTGCAGAAGGTGTTGAAGAGCTTGAACAACAAACGCGATTACGTGAACTTGGTTGTGATGAAGTTCAAGGTTTTTATTATGCTAAACCTATGCCACAGGATGAATTTTTAGACTTTCTTAGAAGCAACAACTAATTTAGTTATTCAAAGTTTCTTGCGCTGAATTAACCATTATTCGCTATTTACTTGTTGTCAGCCATTAGACGTGTTTCCATGCCCTGGCTGGGATGATTTGGGATCAACATCGCTAAGCATAATGAACAAAAAGCAAAGCCAGCGCCAATATAAAAAACCCAATCAGGTTGAATAATCCATAACATCCCTAATAGTGCAGGTATCACAACTGCGGCAATATGATTAATAGAAAAGCTAACACCTGCGCTAGCTGCAATATCTTCAGGTTGTGCAATTTTTTGAAAGTAGGTTTTGATAGCAATTGCTAAGGCAAAAAATAGGTGGTCTACTACATATAGCACCGCAGCTAACTCGGCATTTTCCACTAAACCATAACTGATAAATACAATAATTAAGCCGATATATTCAAAACGTAATGTCGCTCGCTCACCTACTTTGCCAATAAATTTGCCAATTTTTGCTGCAAATAGCCAATTAAATACATAGTTAATCAAAAAAAGCGCACTGATATCGGCAACACTGTAATGAAACTTCTCAACCATGAGAAAACCGGCAAAAACCACAAAAATCTGTCGACGTGCGCCACTAAAGAAGGTTAAAGCGTAAAACAGCCAGTAACGTTTTTTTAATATAAGCTGCTTAGTTTGCGGTGTTTTTTCAGGAAAGTGCACAAATGACAAGGTTAGCAATAGTGTCATGA
Source organism: Colwellia sp. KU-HH00111 (assembly GCF_040362745.1). Classification (NCBI taxonomy): domain Bacteria; kingdom Pseudomonadati; phylum Pseudomonadota; class Gammaproteobacteria; order Alteromonadales; family Colwelliaceae; genus Colwellia; species Colwellia sp. KU-HH00111. The sequence goes on from NZ_BAABWO010000004.1 coordinate 19,073, forward strand.
CTAAACCTATGGCACCAAATAGGGCATAAGTTGTTTGGTAGCCCCATGAAAACTGTTCCATCAATAACCAGATACTCGAAAATGCCAACAACGAAGCAATGGCTTTTACCGATAAAACTCGCCCCATAAAGTGGGCTGTTTTATCTTTAGCTATCCATTGTAGGGTTAATGATTGACTCACGGTTTCATAGTAATGGAATCCGACCGACATTAGCACTGTGGTCAGATATAAACCGATCACACTTGGAAAATAACCGGTGATAAAAACACCAACACTAGTGATACCTAGAGAAAGTAGCGCAAGACGTTGCTCTTTGATAAAAATGAGTACGTAAATTACAGTAAAGGCTAAAAAGCCAGGGACTTCCCTCAGGCTTTGTAATATACCAATTTCAACACCAGTAAAATGAGCTTTTTCAATCACAAAATTGTTAAGCAATACCATCCATACTGAAAAAACCAGCGGCATAGTAAAAGCCATGGCGAGAAGTAAGTGCTCTGGTTGGTTGAATGCTTTGATTGATTTTATCATTTGTTTTGTTTAATTTTAATCTCGTTTAATCGCGATAGTTTACGCTGTTTCTGGCCAATTTTATATAATTTAAGATGCTAAGCACGGGTTTGTTTTGTCAGCATGTTTTCGTGGTAGGTAAGGGTCTGTTGATCTTTGTTGCGAGGAGTTTAAATATAATAACTATTCTAGATTCCTAACGCCGCGATCAAAAAGCTTACCTTATTAATAATGCTCATCAAACACACGATTAAAACAAGTGTTTAAAAAATATTGCAATTCATTTCCTTTCAAGGCACACTCTATCGTCTATTATTAAGTAGCTATAACTTTTGAAGCTAAAATTTATTTAGAAAATAGATTAACCCAAAGAAAATCATCAATACATCAACACCACTTTTAGGTGAAGGAGACAACGAATGATATATCAAGGCAAAAGCCTTAGTGCCCAATTACTTGACGACGGTATTGTCGAACTTAAGTTCGACGCACAAGGCTCAGTAAATAAGTTTGACCAAGCAACATTTGTAGAATATGACGCGGTAGTTAAGGCGATCAACAATTGCAGTGAAGCAAAAGGGGTTATGGTTACCTCAGGTAAATCAACATTTATTGTTGGTGCCGATATCACTGAATTCTTAGAAACATTCAAACAGCCTGAGGACGCGTTAGTTCCTTGGGTTAAAAATGCAACAGATATTTTTGATGCATTCGAAGACATTAAATTACCTACTATTGCCGCCATTAATGGTATTGCGCTAGGTGGTGGTTGTGAAATGACCTTGGTATGTGATTACCGTATTGCCGATACTAATACCTCCATTGGTTTGCCAGAAGTTAAATTAGGCTTGATGCCAGGTTTTGGTGGCACCGTTCGTCTACCTCGCGTTATTGGCGCGGATAATGCGGTTGAATGGATGAGCACAGGTAAAGCTTATAAACCACAACAAGCCTTAGCAGCAGGTTTGCTTGATGCCGTTGTAGCGCCTGAGCATTTACGTGAATCAGCAATTGATATGTTAAAACTTGCTATCGCGGGAAAACTTGACTGGCAAGCGAAACGTCAACCTAAATTAGCGCCACTTAATTTAAGTAAAATTGAAAGTGTGATGACCTTCAATACATGCAAAGGCATGATTGCAGCTAAAGCCGGTAAACATTACCCAGCACCTATGGTTATGGTTAGCACGATTGAAGCTGCGTCAACCCTTGATAGAGCCGGTGCAATGGCCATCGAAAACGCCGGTTTTGCTAAATTAGCAAAAACCGATGCAGCAACGGCTCAAATTGGTTTGTTTATGGCAGATCAAGTGATCAAAGGCAAAGCGAAAAAAGCAGCGAAACAAACAACTACAGCGATAAATAAAGCGGCAGTTTTAGGCGCGGGTATTATGGGTGGTGGTATTGCATACCAGTCGGCTTATAAAGGCACGCCAATCGTGATGAAAGATATAAACGATCAAGCACTTGATTTGGGTTTAACAACCGCAGCGGGCATTTTAACGAAACAAGTTGAACGTGGCCGTATGAATGCTAAAAAAATGGCTGGCGTGTTAAATAATATTACTCCAAGCTTAAGCTACGACAGTGTCAAAGATGTTGATATTGTGGTTGAAGCAGTCGTTGAAAATCCAAAAGTGAAAGGAATGGTGTTAGCTGAAGTTGAAGGAATTATTAGCGACGATGCTATTTTAACTTCTAATACCTCAACTATCTCTATTGATTTGCTGGCACAAAGCGTTAAACGTCCACAAAACTTCTGTGGTATGCACTTTTTTAATCCTGTGCATAAAATGCCATTAGTAGAAGTTATTCGCGGCAAAGACACCTCTGATGAAACTGTTGCCGCCGTTGTTGCTTATGCAGCTAAAATGGGTAAGTCACCGATTGTCGTTAATGACTGTCCTGGTTTCTATGTTAACCGTGTATTATTTCCATACTTTGCCGGCTTTAGCCAATTAGTACTCGAAGGTGCAGACTTTGTCGCCATCGATAAGGTAATGGAAAAACAATTTGGTTGGCCAATGGGTCCAGCTTACTTGCTAGATGTTGTGGGTGTTGATACTGCAGATCATTGTACTGGTGTTATGTCTGCTGGCTTCCCAACCCGTATGAAGAAACTAGAAAATGATCCCGTTAGCACCTTATATGCTAATGAGCGTTTCGGTCAGAAAAATGGTAAAGGCTTTTACGACCATATGAAAGATAAACGTGGTCGCCCGATGAAAGTTGCCGCGCAAACAGCTTATGAGTTATTTAGCGCAAACTGTGGTGAGAAAAAAGACGTTTCAAGTGAAGAAATTATTGCTCGTTTAATGATTCCAATGGTGAATGAAGTTATACGCTGTTTAGAAGAAGGTGTTGTTGATACCGCAGCTGAAGCTGATATGGGCTTAATTTATGGTATTGGCTTCCCGCCATTTAGAGGAGGTGCGATCCGTTATTTAGAAACATTAGGTTTAGATAACTTTATCGCCATGGCTGACAAATACGCGCATTTAGGTGAAATTTATCACGTTACTGATGGTCTACGCGAAATGGCTAAATCAGGTCAGTCTTATTTCACAACCAATGTTAAAACAGCATAACCACAGGAGAATTATTATGAAAGAAGTCGTTATTATTGATTGTATTCGAACTCCTATGGGACGTTCAAAAGCGGGTGTTTTTAGAAACGTTCGTGCAGAGACCTTATCAGCTCATTTAATGGAGCAAATTTTAAAACGTAACCCAGCACTTGATCCAACTGATATTGAAGATGTTATTTGGGGTTGTGTTAAACAAACCAAAGAGCAAGGCTTTAATATTGCGCGTAATGCTTCATTACTTGCAGGCTTACCTAAATCGATTGGTGGTTTAACGGTTAACCGTTTGTGTGGTTCATCGATGCAAGCATTACATGATGCAGCCACAAGCATTATCGCCGATCAAGGTGATGTGTTCCTTGTTGGTGGTGTTGAACATATGGGTCATGTTCCTATGATGTATGATATTGATTTTGACCCAGCGTTAAGTAAACACATTGCACGTGCTTCTGGTAATATGGGCTTAACTGCTGAATTACTGGGTAAGCAACACGGTATTACTCGTGAAATGCAAGATGCTTTCGGTGCTCGTTCTCATCAACTTGCTCATCAAGCAACAGTTGAAGGTCGTTGGCAAAATGAAATTGTTCCTACATTAGGCCATGATGCTAATGGTGCCTTAACACTAGTTGAGCATGATGAAGTTATTCGACCTGATACTACAGCTGAAAGTTTATCTTCACTACGCCCAGTATTTGATCCGGTTAATGGTACTGTTACCGCAGGTACTTCTTCTGCGTTATCTGATGGCGCCTCAGCGATGTTAGTAATGTCTGCTGACAAAGCCAAAGAGCTAGGCTTAACGCCACGTGTTAAAATTCGTGGTATGGCATTTGCTGGTTGCGATCCGGCGACTATGGGTTATGGACCTGTGCCTGCAACGAATAAAGCATTGAAACGTGCTGGCTTAGCGATTGAAGATATTGAATTATTTGAATTTAACGAAGCTTTTGCAGCGCAAGCATTGTCATGTGTACGCGCATTAAAAGTGGAAGATAAAATGGATCGAATCAACCTCAATGGTGGAGCAATTGCTTTAGGTCATCCACTAGGTTGTTCAGGTACACGTATTTCAGGTACTTTAATTAACTTAATGGAAGGTCAAGATGCTTCTATTGGTTTAGCAACTATGTGTATAGGGTTAGGGCAAGGTATTGCAACGGTATTCGAACGCGTTTAATCTTTTTGCTGAAATTCTTTATTAACATCGTTGAAAGTACTCATTGACTAACGTCAACTCCGTGCTTTCGCCTTGTTACTAAAGTTTTCATCTGCAATATTAGAGCGCTTTATCTTTTTGCTGAAATTCTTTATTAACATCGTTGAAAGTACTCACAAATTCTTCGGGAAATAATTTGAACATCCGAAGGATGGCCTGAAAGGCGAAGTACAGGATGTACGGAGTAATGACTAGCGTCAACTCCGTGCTTTCGCCTTGTCTAAATACCTATTACCTTCGATAATAACGATTAATACTTTCTAATAGTTAGCATATAAAAAACCAGCAATAGCTGGTTTTTTTGTAACTTCAATAAGAGAAGGGAGCGTTTAAGCAAAAACGCCTTGTAATGGCGGAACCACTTGTTTTTTACGGCTAAGGACGCCGTCTAGCCATACTTTGCCATCTGTTGTTGCTTTACCAAATGCCGCTTGTGCTAAGTTATCATTATCGCTAACCACTAACAGTTCAGAGCCTTCTTTCATGATGTCAGTTAATAATAACAATACGCTATGACGGTTACCTTCAGCTTTAAGTTTTGCAATATCTGCAGCTAAATCAGCTTTCATGTCATCAAAAATTGCTAAGTCAATCACTTCTAGCTGTCCTATGCCAACAAGGTTGCCATTCATATCAAAATCTTTGAAATCTCGCATGACTAAGTCGCGAATAGGCGTTCCTTCAACGGCAGATTTTACTTTGAACATTTCCATACCTAAATCTGTTGGGTTATCAATGCCTGCAATTTCTGCTAAAGCTTCAACACATTTGATATCGGCTGTTGTGCAAGTAGGTGATTTAAAGATAACGGTATCACTTAAAATGGCGCACATCATCGCACCTGCGATATTTTTAGGAATGGCTACATTGTGAAAATCGTACATCATTTTAATGATGGTGTTGGTGCAACCCACAGGGCGTACCCAAATTTCTAGTGGTGTTGAGTTAGTAATATCACCTAATTTATGATGATCTACGATACCAAGTAGAGTCGCTTCATCTAAATCATCAGGCCCTTGAGTACGCTCTGAATGATCAACAATATATAAGCTTTCCCCTGCATAGCTAGTTTTTAACTCAGGTTGTTCAAAACCAAATTTATCTAATATAAATAAAGTTTCTGGACTAAGTTCACCTAAACGAGCAGGAACGGTTTCTTCACCTAAAGTGGTTTTTAAATACGATAATGCAATCGCTGAACAGATAGAGTCTGAGTCAGGAATTTTGTGACCAACTACGTAATTTGGCATGAGTATACTCTCGGGTTATTAAAATTAGAATTTTGTTATTTTAGCAATAAATAAATCACAAAAAAAACACCACTTTTGTCTATTGATCATAATAACGTGATGTTTTTGTATTTATTACCTACCTCTGACAAACGCCATGGAATTATTTATAATAACTCAGGCATTTTTCAACTTCGTTTTTAGAGCCCATAATGACTTCAACACGTTGGTGAATACTAGTGGGTTCAATATCCATAATACGGCCTTCGCTAGTTACGGCAGTGCCTCCGGCTTGTTCAATTAAGAATGACATTGGGTTAGCTTCATACATTAAACGCAGTTTATAAGGCTGTTCGGCTTTTTTGCTATCAGCAGGGTAAGTAAAAATACCTCCGCGGCATAAAACACGATGAATATCACCCACCATGGCGGCAATCCAGCGCATATTAAAGTTTTTACCACGCGGGCCAGTGTCGCCAGCAATTAAATCGTTTATATAGTTTTGCATAGGGCGTTGCCAAAAGCGTTGGTTTGACATGTTAATGGCAAACTCTTGTGTATCGGCTGGAATTTGAACATTACGCTGAACTAAAAGATAACCGCCGTGAGTTCTATCTAGCACATAAAAATGAGTACCACTACCTGTAGTCATTACTAACATAGTTGAAGGGCCATACAACACATAACCCGCACACACTTGTTTATTGCCAGATTGTTTAAACATATCAGGGTCACTTGCATCCATACCTTCAGGGGCTTTATGGATAGAGAAAATAGTACCAATAAGTGAGTTGATATCGATGTTAGAACTACCGTCTAAGGGGTCAAACGAGACAATGTATTTGCCGTATTCTTCACCTGCAACTGAGGTATCTTCTTCCTCAGAAGAAATAGCCTTAACAAAACCTGACTCAAGTAGAATATCTTTGAATAGTTCGTTAGCAACAACATCTAGTTTCTTTTGCACTTCACCTTGAATATTTTCATCGAGGGTGGAGCCTAATAACCCACCCAAATGTCCTTGGCTCACACGGAATGAAATTTCTTTGGTCGCGGCTAAAATTGTTTTTATTAGTGCAATAAGGTCTAGAGGAACATTGTCTTGGCGTAGCGCAGGTGAGAGTCGTTGCATTGGGTTACCTAATAGCGTTAAAATTGTATACTTTATAATATACGTAGTAATGAGTGTTGTTATATAAATAATGAAAGCATACTGTCATTATCTATGTTTATGTACTGTGCAATTATAACAAGTTTAACTTTGCTTTCTAAAGTCCTAACTCAGATTAATTGTGCATTTTTTGGCTGATTTTTCATATAAATTGGGATCTGGCCTAATCTACAAGGAATACAGATGAATTTTGTTTACCGTTTACTGCTGGTGTTACTGTGTATAAATTCAGTGATGGCCTTTGCGCAGAGTACACCACCGAGTTTTGCCGACTTTATTAAAGATAAAGTGTTTCAGCGGGGTTATTTTTCTTTTTATCATGATGAAAGCCAAGGCAAGGTGTATTTGCAAATAGAACAATTTGAGCAAGCATTTTTGTTTCAGTCAAGCTTACCTCAAGGCGTTGGCTCCAATGATATTGGTTTAGATCGTGGACAGCTCGGTGATACTAGGCTGGTACAGTTTGAACGAGTAGGTAATAAGGTTTTTCTCAAGCAACTAAATAGCTATTATCGTGCCAATTCTAGTAACCAACAAGAACAACAAGCCATAGATGAGGCCTTTGCTAGTTCAATTATTTGGGGGTTTACTGTTGCGGCTGAATCTGTCAGTAGCAATGAACTCGCTAATAAAGTGTTGATAGATTACACTCCGTTTTTGTTGTCTGACATTCATAGTGTTAGCGAAACACTTAAGTCAACTAAGCAGGGCAGTTTTAAACTGGATGCCAGCCGAAGTGCTCTCTTTCCTAAACGCACTAAGGCTTTTCCTGATAATACTGAATTAGAAGCAATGGTTACCTTTAAAGGCAGGGATGCGGGAAATTATTTAAAGTCAGTTGCGCCTGATGCGAGCGCAGTAACGGTGCATTTACATCATTCATTAATTAAGCTGCCCGACAACAACTATCATACCCGAGCATTTCACCCGTATAGTGGTTACTGGTCTATAGAATATGCAGATTATGCGAGTGCTATAGATGAGCCGTTAATCAAACGGTTAATCCCACGTCACCGTTTGCAAAAGCGACAAGGTAAAGTGGTTGAGCCTATTGTCTATTATCTTGATGCTGGTGTTCCCGAGCCAATTCGTAGCGCACTAATTGAAGGAGCCATGTGGTGGCAACAAGCCTTTGATGACATCGGCTATGCAGATGCGTTTCAAGTAAAACTGTTGCCAGAAGATGCCGACCCAATGGATGTGCGATACAACGTTATTCAATGGGTGCATAGAGCAACTCGCGGTTGGTCATATGGTTCATCGGTAATTGACCCACGCACAGGTGAAATTATCAAGGGGCACGTAACTTTGGGCTCTTTGCGTGTGAGGCAAGATTATTTAATTGCCTTGGGTTTAACTTCACCATTTAAGCGAGAAGGTAGTCATAAGGACAAGACGACTCATCAGGTAAATGCGGTGGATACCAGTGCGATGAAAGCCATGGCATTAGCGCGTATTCGCCAATTATCTGCACACGAGGTAGGTCACACTTTAGGCATAGCTCATAATTTTGCTGCCAGTGTTAATGATCGCGCTTCAGTGATGGACTATCCACATCCTTATATTACTTTAGATGCTGATGGCGAAATTGATTTAGCCAATGCCTACAAAGAAAATATCGGCAGGTGGGACAAATACGTGATTGCTTATGGCTATGGTGACTACGACCAACAAAATGAACCGCAGCAGCTCACTGAATTAGTAGCGGCAACCCAAGCTCAAGGGTTAATGTATGCTTCAGATCCCGATGCGCGGTCAACTTCAAGTGCGCATAGTACGGGTCATTTATGGGATAATGGTGACAATGCGGCAGTTGAGTTAACCCGTGTGATGCAAGTTCGTAAAAAAGCATTGGCAGATTTTGGCTTAAACTCTATTGCTGCTGGTACACCCTTGTCAGAATTAGAACAAGCGCTAGTACCCATCTATAATTTCCATCGCTATCAAGTGGAAGCTGCGGCTAAGCTAATCGCCGGTGTAAACTATGGTTATGATGTAAAAGGTTTGGTTACACACACGGCTAAACCATATGACGTACAATCAGTATCAGCAGTGATGCAACAGCAAGCGTTTACAGCATTATTATCAACACTTGATTCCGATTTTTTGACGCTTTCAGAGCAAATTATCGCTTTGATCCCACCAAAAGCCTACGGTTATAGCCGCACCAGAGAGAGCTTTAATTCACAAACAGGACATACTTTTGATCCCGTAACTGCGGCACAAGCCAGTGCACGTCACACGCTAAAACTATTATTAAACGAGGCAAGGCTAGCACGCTTGCAGCAGCAAGCACTCCGGACACAAGTTGCTACTAACAAAGGCCATCACCCTGAAGCACTGTTTAGTGTTGATGAGTTAATGGCTCAATTGATAGAAAAAACAATTAAGCAAAGGCCGAAAAAAGGGTTGAAACTGTTAGTGCAACAGCGGGTGAATCAACAAGTGGTGGAGCAACTGCTGCACTTGTGGCATTCAAATAATTTGGTGACCGAAGTACGAAGTGAAGTGTTAGCCAGCTTAAACAAGTTGATATTATGGTTAGCTGATCACAACGATAGTCGACGTTATAAGTCATTATCAGCACATTTTTTCCTACTGGAGCAACAAATAAAATTTAGCCTGACTCAAGGAAAGTCTGTACTGTCTCCAACACCTATTAAGATGCCGCCGGGCTCACCCATTGGCAGTTAAAACAGACAAGGTGCATTTCTCAAGGTTATTGCCCAAAGGTAGTAACATTAAAAAACGACATAACAGCAAGGAAAAATAACAAGCAACTGTTATGTCGTATGCCTATGGCATTAAACTTTTTCTGTCTGCAATTTTGGCGTAAATAAACGTTTCAATGTGGTTGTTTTGGTTAACACAATCAAGTTACCCAATAAGACGAAGCTTAAGCCAAAAATAGTATATTCACTCCACACAAAACCTTCTACAAAGGTAGAAATCAATACGGCTATGGCCGGAAATATAATATTGGCGTATGAGGTTTTATGAGCGCCAATTCGCGTCATCAATGACAAATAACAACCAAAGGCGATTACTGAGCCAAACAGCGACAAATAAATTAAGGAGCTGATATAAGCCGGTTCAAATGAAAAGCTAAAGGCTTTACCTTGAATAACTACAGCAAGGCTTGTGAAAATTGCCCCATATAACATGCCCCATGCATTCGCTTGCACAATCGGTACATTATTTTTTTGATTTTTGATTGATAACATATTACCAACTGAGGCTGAAAAAGTGCCAAGCAAGCAAAGGCCAAGTCCAAAAAATGTTGCAGCGCCTAATTCAATATCCGTCAGTTGCGGCCAGAACAGTGTAACTATCCCGATCAAGCCGAAACAACCACCAATATAGACTTGTTTTGTGATTATAGTGTGATAAAAAACCTTGGTATTAACAATATTCATTAACATCAAAGAAGAAAAGGCAATGCAGGTTAGGGCAGAGTTTATGTGTTGTTGTGCGGTATAAAGCAGTAAATAATTCATGCCAAATAAGCAAATACCAAAAGCAGCAAATAAGCCATGTTGCTTAAGTGAAAAGCTCAATGGAAGTTGCTTGGCTTTGGCAAAAACAAACAAAATAAAAGCAGCAAGAAAAAAGCGATATGACACCGAAGCTTCAGGTGCTACATCACCTAACTGGTAGTTAATGGCAATCCAAGTAGAGCCCCAGATAATAACGGTAACCAGATATAAAAAACTATTGCTCATTGATTTACCCTTTTCATTTAACACTTAGTTCACGATTAAAGATAGCTAGTGACAGTGTAAAGTTAATTTGTTTTAATAACATATACAAAATTATGAAAATGCAACCTATACAGTTTTGCTTACTCAGTTGTTGTGAGAAAGTGTTGAGCAATATATTACAGGAGATTGAACTACAGCATGCGATTACTTGATAGAGCCTCTCCGTCGTTTTTATATCAGCAGGTTATTGATTTCATTGAACATCAGCAAAAAATAGGGGCGTTATCTCCAGGCGATAAACTGCCTAGCTTACGTAAGCTGAGCGCACAATTTGAAATCAGTGTGCCGACCATAAAACAAGCTTACATTGAGTTAGAACGCCAAGGTCGAGTTTGTGCAAGACCACAATCAGGTTATTATCTCACGGCACAGCAAGCAAGAACACTAAAACCACGACCCGCTTTGTGGTCACATTGTGAGCCTACTACCGTGCAGTGCCGTAGTATGATAGAGCAAGTGCATGAGGCTGTTCATTTACCAAATACCGTAGCTTTAGGTATTTCTAATCCGGTGCAAGTTAACCCACCTGATAAAGCGTTAGCCAGACTAATGCGGTCAGTGATTTCTAAATATGCTGAAAAAGCGGTAAGCTACGGCCCGCCTACTGGTGATGCTAAATTGCGAATGCAGTTAGCCTTTCGCTATCAAGAACAAGGGGTTGCCGTAAACCCAAACGATATTTTAATTACCAATGGTGCGCAAGAAGCGCTATCTATTGCATTGCAATGTGTTGCACAGCAAGGGGATATTATCGCCATTGAATCACCATGCTTTTTTGGCATGATTGAGCTGATTGAAACGCTAGGAATGCAGGCGTTAGAGGTGTATACCTGCACCGAAGATGGTGTTTGCCTGAATGAATTAGTCTCAGCAATTGAGCAACACCCGATCAAAGCCTGCTTGTTTTCAAGCGCAATAAATAATCCACTAGGCTCAATGAAAACGGATCAACAACGGCAAGAAATGGTGTCGTTACTTGAACAACATAACATCCCGTTAATCGAAGATGATGTTTATAGCGAATTATATTTTAGTGAGCAAAAACCTAAGCCAGCACAGTTATATTCTGAGAAAGGTTTAGTGATGACATGCTCTTCTTTCTCAAAAACGGCTGCTCCGGGGTATCGTACAGGTTGGTTATTACCTGGAAAATTTGAAGAGCAAGCCAAGCGTATTAAGCGCGCTCAATCATGTTCTTCACCTATGCTGCAGCAATGGACGTTAAATGAATATATCCAAGGTGGTGACTACGATCGCCACCTTTGTGTAATGCGTAAAAAGTTAATTTATAACTGCGAACGGATGCGAGCATTAATTTCAACATATTTTCCTGATGAAGTCTGTGTGTCGAAACCACAAGGAGGCAGTGTGCTCTGGGTTAGGTGTCAATCACATGTAAATACCAGTGATTTCTTTCAAGAAGCTATTTTACTTGGTGTTAGCTTTGCGCCGGGCAATATCTTTTCACCGTCAGGTAAATACAACAACTACATGCGTATAAGCTATGGTGTGCAATGGAACGAACAAATAGAAACGGCGGTAAAAACACTGGGAAAATTAGTGTATGACTATTCCTACAGGCAATGCCAGCCTTCAACAAGAGCGTAGCTAAGTATGCAGTCAAATAACTCCTCTCAACTCTCCATTAAGTTGTTGCTACCTTTGTTAGCATCAATTATGGCATTGTCACCGTTAGCCATAGATATGTACCTGCCTGCGATGCCAGTTTTGGCAGAGCACTTAGGAACTAATATGCCGATGGTGCAAAACAGTTTAAGTATCTATTTACTTGGTTATGCTCTGGGGCTAGTGTTATTCGGTCCTATGGCAGATAAATATTCACGGCGAAAAATGGTGTTGTTTGGTATTGGCGGTTTTTTACTGGCAAGCCTGTTACTACCTTTTGTCAGCAACATTGAACAATTCTTATCATTACGCTTTACCCAAGCCTTTATAAGTAGTGCCGCAACGGTAGTTGTTCCTAGTACGATTCGTGAGTATTATAAAGAAAATACTGCCAAGGGCTTATCTTACGTGTCAATGATCATGATGCTAGCTCCTATGATTGCTCCTAGCATTGGTAGTGTTTTGTTAGTTGCTCATAGTTGGCAGTTAATTTTTTATGTGTTGTCTAGCTACAGTATGGTTGTGCTTTTATTGGTTGCGAAATATTTACCAGAAGCTATAAGAGATAAACATCAACATACGCAAGAACTGAGCTTTATCACCCGCTATAAAATTGTTTTTTCTAACTCTGAAGCTAGGCTAGATATCATTAGCTCCATGATGATATCGTTAGCGTTTTTTGCTTATATTACGGCTATTCCCTTTGTTTACTTGACGGTGTATCAAGTATCAGAGTTTAGTTTTAGTATTTTGTTTGCTATCACGGTAGTGGCCTTAATGACGGCACATTTTATTAATACTCGCTTGGTTACGCGCAAAGGCTCTAGAGCCATGTTACGTTATGGGCTTATGTTATCGGTGTTAGCTTCAACAGCACTATTATTAGTCAATGTATTAACCCTGCCTTTGATTTATACCGTATTAGCAATTTTACCACTCATGGGGAGTATTTCTATGGTTGCTGTTAATTCTGATGCCTTGGTATTTACTAAATTTCCTGAACAGGCTGGTACGGCAACTGCGGTGATTGGGACTCTACGGTTTGGTGTTGGCGCATTGGCCGGCCCCATTTTGGCATACTTTTATGATGGTAGCGCGATTGCTTTTGCCGGGCTGATGTTTTCTTCTGTGCTGGTGGTGCTAATATGTCAAATAATTATTTATATTTTCGATATAAAGCGTTTAGATAAAGAAAGGATATTATTATGAAAAAGGTGGCAATAGTTTTAAGTGGTTGTGGTGTTTATGATGGGAGTGAAATTCATGAAACGGTATTAACCTTGTTGGCTATAGAGCAAAATGGTGCTAGTTATCGTTGTTTTGCGCCTAATTTTAATCAACATCATGTGATTAATCACTTAACAGGGGAAGTCAGTGACAATGAAAGCCGTAATATCTTGGTGGAGTCGGCTCGTATAGTTAGGGGCGATATTGAAGATTTGTGTGAATTACGTGCCCAAGACTTTGATGCCTTGATTGTGCCTGGGGGTTTTGGCGCAGCGAAAAACTTATCAAACTTTGCTCTTGATAGTGATAATTATCAAGTTAATGCTCAAGTACTAGACGCTTGTCAGGCATTTGCTAAGGCAAATAAACCCGCAGGTTATATGTGTATAGCGCCAGCAATGTTGCCATTTATCTATCCAAAAGGTGTACAAGGTACGATCGGCAAAGATAATGATACTGCTGCGTTGATCACCGCTAAAGGTTTGGTTCACAATGACTGTGATGTTGATGAGGTAGTGATAGATCATGCCCATAAACTCGTCTCTACACCCGCCTATATGTTAGCCACCTCATTAACAGAAGCAGCCTCAGGTATTAATAAGCTGGTTAAAAACGTATTAGCGTTAGTGGAATGAACACAGATATTTTCAGGCAAAAGACCTTACTAAATGTGACCTTATTATTCAGCGCTTACTTGTTTTTGGTAAGTAGCTGTTATGGGGAAACAAATAAGCAGCCCAATAACTTACTTATCGAGCCATCAAGTAATCTTATGATAAATAGTAACAACCTAGCACTACCATTTACTGACTTAGAAAAAATAATAGCAAGCAAAATGGCAGTGGACATTCGCTACTTTTGTGATGATGGTCATGGCGATAAAGTAAAGCCTGAGCAGTTATGTTTATACCCGGTTACTCAGTTACCAGATGCATTAGCGGAGATGGTCACCAAATCGGGTATTGGCAGCGTGGTTTTATTCGCTGAAAATTTAGTCGACAGTAATCAAGTCATACAATTAACTCATGACCTACAACAGGCCGCAATTAAATCGGTAGCTGGGCAGCCATTGATTATTTCTGTAGACCAAGAAGGTGGTCGAGTGGTGCGTTTTGCCAAAGCAACAGCTTTTGCAGGTAATATGGCGATAGGAGCGACTTACCCGGCACATGGGGTTAAGTTTGCCAAAGCAACAAGCGAGGTGATCGGTCAAGAATTAAAAGCATTGGGCATCAATAATAACTATGCTCCTGTGGTTGATGTCAACACCAATGCCGATAATCCGGTGATAAACACCCGATCTTATGGTGAAGATCCTCAACGTGTTGCAAAATTAGGGGTTGCTGCTGTGAAGGGTTTTCAACAACAAGGCGTTATGGCAACCCTAAAACATTTTCCAGGGCATGGCGATACTCATGTTGATAGTCACCTAGGTTTACCTATGGTTGAGCATGACTTATCTATTATCAACAAACAAGATCTTGCCCCGTTTCAGTGGGCAATAAAGCATAGTGATCCGGCAATGATCATGACAGCCCATATTCAATATCCTGCATTAGATGACTCAACCATTGAAAACAATGAAGGCGAGTTGATTATTCGCCCAGCGACAATGTCGAGAAAAATACTAACGGATTTGTTAAGAAATAAGCTGGCATATGAGGGTATTATTGCTACTGATGCCCTTGATATGGCAGGTATTGCCCATTATTTTGATGAAGTAACGGCTGTGGTTGAAACCTTTGTTGCTGGGGCTGATTTAGCGGTGATGCCCTTTAAAATAAGGTCAAATAAAGATATCGATAGCTTTTATCATTATATCAGAGACGTTGCACGCGTGATGCAACAAAAAATAGATGCAACCCCGTTACTGATGAAAGAACTAAAGCAATCAGTCGCGCGTATCAATGGTTATAAAGCCTTGTATTGTCAATTATCGCCTAATTCTATCGCTAAGAAGTCACAGTTTGCTGAAGACTTTATTGCAACCACAGAGCATTTAACGCTTGAACAACGCCTTGCTGATAATGCAGTGGTCTTACTGAAAAATAAGTTAACTACCCTACCTATTGCAACACAAAAGATAGCTCGCATTCATTTATTTGTTTTAAATTGGCAAGAATTTCGAGCATTAAAACGCGCTATTGTTAGCCGTTGGCAACAAGCGGGTCAAGTAATCCCAGAGGTGAGTGCAACTGTGGTGGCCGAATTTGATCAATCAATGCCCTTATCTAGTGAAATAAAATTATCAAAAGCGGATTTGCTGATAGCAACCATAGATACCAAAATCGCCAGTGTAGTCGATATTGGCGGTATGGAAGACTTGAATGTTGCGAAAAAGATTAAGGGTTATACAGATGCTGAGCAAAATAAGGTTAGCTATCAACGTTTACTTACCGAGCAATTAAAACATGCGCAACAGCAAAACATTGCAAGTATCTTAATTGCTAAGGGTTCACCCTATTTATTAACACCTTATACTGATATAACGGATGCTATTCTAGTGACCTTTGACGATAGGATCCTGTCTGATATCAATGGCCAAGACTATAGTCCTGGTTATAATACCAGTATGGCTATTGCGGTGGGAAAGCAAGCAGCGTTAGGTAAGTTACCCATTAGCTTAAAGTAAATTAGTTTACATTAAAAAATTGAGCCGCGTATTATTTAATGAAAAAGGTGCTATCTTGTATTTATATCTAGGTTATTTTTTAGTTCAGCTGTACCCGTTAATTGTTAAAGTATTTCAATTGAATATTTCATTATTGGCGGTTTTTTACTCTTTTATTGTGGTGGTTATTTGGTCTTTTGTGCCATTTTTGGGGTACATGATTGCAAAAACGCTGAATGCGGGTCGAAGTGCGAGTAAATATTTTCTATTTTTTATTGGCTTAGGTGTTGGGTTAATGGAAGTGGGGTTATTTTACTTTGATTGGTTAACTAATGAACAAGTTACTACCGGTACATTGTTCGTTTTTCTGATGTTTTTTGCAGTTGCTTTCTTGCCCGTAAATAAAGTCGCAAAACATAGTCATTAATAGTGCGTTTGGCGCCTGTTTTAAGTGGTGTTAAGGAGTATTTACAGCGAAAAAATCAGGGGTCACGAGTATGTTAAATCAAGAAAAAACAGGGTTAATCATCGTTGATGTTCAAGGTAAACTTGCTCGTATGGTCTATGAGAGCGAGACGCTATTGAATAATATACAAACGCTTGTTCAAGGGTGTCAAATACTGAACCTGCCAATCGTGTGGTTAGAGCAAAACCCTCAAGGTTTAGGGCGCACAGTGCCAGAGCTCAGTGAGTTATTAAATGGAAGTCAACCGCTAGAGAAATCCACCTTTGATGCTTGTAGAAATAAAGGTTTTGTTGATGCTATCTCTGAAAGTAGTGTGCAACAGTGGCTAGTTTGTGGCATAGAATCTCATATTTGTGTCTATCAAACAGTCGCTGGGTTGCTTGCAACGGGTTATGAGGTTGAGGTTGTTGCTGACTGTGTTTCATCACGTGAGAAAGCAAATGTCGAGCTTGCGTTAAACAAACTCCAAACTAAAGGTGCAAGCCTTACTGGGCTTGAAATGTGCCTTTATGAGTTAGTAAAAGATGCGGGTAAAGCAGAGTTCAAACAAATATTAGCATTGATTAAATAATCGGGCTTAAATGATAAGCTGCTTTAAATCAATTACTTGCGGTCAAGTGCTGACGTTGGTAATTATTTTTCACAGATGAAGGGCTAGGAAATGGATGAAATCAACGACTTAATAATGTCATTGAATAACAACACCAGGCAATCTGACGCATTTACGTTGTTAACTCTATTAGAACAGGTTTCTGGGTATAAACCCCATTTAAGTGGCAGCATCATTGGTTATGGACAATATCACTACCAATACAAAAGTGGCAGAGAAGGTGACTCATCTGTGATCGCATTTTCCCCACGAAAACAAAACTTAGTGGTTTATATTATGCCGGGCTTTGCCATGTTTACTGATAAATTAGCCAACTTAGGTAAGTATAGATGTGGTAAGTCATGCTTGTATATTAATAAACTCTCTGATATTAAATTGGATGTGCTTGCTGATATTGCTAGTATATCCGTGCAATATATGCAGCAAAAATATCCGTGTAGCAACCACTGACTCTGAGCATAAAAAAACATGGCTTGCTAGTAAAAGAAAAACCCATAAAACTTAATTTTATGGGTTTTCTTAGATAGGCTTTTAAGGATTATAAACACTCAATTTTCAACGTTACTCAAGCAATTTTAATAGAAAGTATCTTCTCTATTATGGGCTTGATGATCTTCGATGATATCTTCAAATTCTACTTCAAAATTATTATTGTTACAGGTGTCGGCCATGTAGATTGTACGAGTTGAGCCATCAATCCAAGTGACAGTACCACTACCTTTTCTGCTGCCACATTTCATACCAATATGAATATCATTAAATTCCATAGCGCCTCCTATTAATAAATTATAAAGATGCAAGTAGTTAGATTAAATAATCAGTTATTAGTTCAATAATATTTTTTGTTAAAAAACTATCAATCAAAAAACTAAATGAAAACCATCAAACATTGCTGTTTTTTTATTCGTTGAATAAATCATTATAGAGGTAAAATTTAGCTTTACTAGTGCCATTTAAGGAAAAAATGCGCAGCCAAGGGTACAACTTTTGCTAGCCCCCGTGACTGCTGGTATGTTGCTTAATAACTTTTTGTCATATGCAAAGGCGAGCCATGCAAATGCGATGGCTTCAAGCTGGTCGGCATCAATATCCTTTTGATTAGTAAGAAAAATTTCGTACTTTCTTTCTTGTGGTATTAGTTGTTGATTTAGCTCATCTTTCAACGTTTTATTATGAACGCCACCACCACAAAGATAGACTTTAGTGATGTTTTTTGTACCTGAACTGTGCTGCTTGATGGCGTTGACAATTGTGGTAGCGGTAAATCTATTTAGGGTAGCTTGTACATCTTGGCTTGCTACCGGTTTAACTTTCGCTAATTGTTGCTTAAGCCATGCTAAATTAAAATATTCTCGGCCAGTGCTTTTAGGTGGAATGAGTTGAAAATACTCATCAGACAATAACTGTGCTAATAAATCAGCATTTACCTGACCACTTGCAGCCCAAGTACCATTTTTATCATAGAGCGATTTTTCGCTAGGATGGTGAAACTGAAACCAATCGTCCATTAAGGCATTACCTGTACCTGTATCGTAGCCAATCACATCTAAGTTATCGCTTGCTGGTAGAAAGGTAAGATTTGAAATACCACCGATATTAATGACGAACACGTCAGAGCCATCAATCATTGCGTTAGCCTTGGCGGTGTTATCATTTAGCAATTTTTCACAAAAAATGGTTTGGTGAAAAGCGGGAACCAATGGAGCACCTTGTCCGCCTAGGGCCATGTCTTTGCGTCTAAACTGACCAACCACTCTGATATTGGTCAAGGTAGCTAACGTTTGACAGCAGCCAATTTGCAAGGTAAATGCATGTTTAGCGAGTGGTCTATGACGAATGGTTTGTCCGTGGTTACCTATAGCTATGATGTCATTAGCACAGAGTTGTTGCTGTAGTAAAAAAGCCGTAATGGCATTGGCAAACAGTTTGGCTAGCTCAATGTCTAATGAAAAAGCACGATCAATTTCATTATTATCAGAATTATTGTTTTGAGCGCAGTACAATGCAGTGATCTTTTGTGTCATTTCAGGGCTATAAGCCTGATAGTAACTGCCATGATGTGTCAGCTTATGATTCTCATCGAAAGAAACTAAAGCTAAGTCGATGCCATCTGCACTGGTACCTGACATTAAACCAATGTAATAGTTTGCTTGTTTATGCGAGCTCATAGGAGTATTAGTCATCACTTAATGGGCTACTTTCCCTGTTTGTTTCCATGGAAAGCATAGCACTTTTTGAACCGGCGAGTTCCTGTAACCTTTGCTCGGCTAGAATAGTAAATTCAGCTTTATACTTTTTAGCTATCGGTTTGGCGTCAGGTAATTTAACGGTTCTTGGGTTGCGATGTACCCCGTTAAGTAAAAACTCATAATGTAAATGCGGTCCGGCAGCTAAGCCGGTAGAGCCAACATAACCGATGACTTGTCCTTGTTTAACTCGCTGACCTTTTTTTACCGCCCGTTTAGAAAAATGAATGTATTTGGTTTCTATGCCATTACCATGTTGGATAAACACATGATGACCATTGTATTTATCATAGGTTGCTCTGATAACTTTGCCATTACCGGCGGCGACAACAGGAGTGCCGGTTTTGGCCGCATAGTCCACACCTCTATGGGCCTTCCAGCGTTTTTGTACAGGATGAAAACGTTTACGTTTGAAGCTAGAACTAATGTATTTAAAATTAACAGGTGCGCGTAAAAAAGCTTTACGCATGCTTTTACCGTCAGGTGTGTAATATTCACCGTCGGTAAAGCGTACTGCCCTAAAAGGGTCGTCTTGATTGATAAATTCTGCGGCTAAAATGTTTCCAGTACCAATGTATTCTCCTTCAACAAATTGCTGTTCAAAAATAACATGAAAGTTATCGCCTTTGCGTATATCTAATGCAAAATCTATGTCCCAACCAAAAATATTTGCAAGGGATATCACTTGCCCGTCGGTTAGCCCCGCAGCGGTTCCTGCATTCCAAAAATTTGAGGTGATGGTTCCATGGGCAAACGCTTGTCTTACTTCAACTGGTTTGCTTTCTTTGTGAGATTGGAAACTATCGCCAACCAAATTAATAAATAGGGTATCCGTCTTAGATAAAGGGTATTCTAGAGCGGTAATTTGCTTTTTATCATTCGTTGCAATGCGAAGAGTATCCCCAACATTGATTTTCAATAGTAATTTACTGTCTTGCCCTTTAGCAGTACTTACTGCATAAGTGTCTTGCGCAGTAAAACCTAAACGTTTAAAAATTCTAGCTAATGAGTCACCGCTACGCACTTTGACACTCTGCCAAGTAACCGCTTGTTGTTGCTCGGAATTAACTCTGGTTGTCATGGTGTTTGTGCGTTGACTTACGTCATTATCTTTCGAGTCAATAGAGGGGATGTCAATGGTTTTAACCCGCTGGGCGCCGGAGGATTGCTGCGGCATGGCTACTTGATAACGTTTACCTATTTCAAAGCTTTCATTACCGAGGTTTTGTTGGCTCAGCTCATGTCTACTGGGCATTAGTATTAACAATAGCGCAAGCAGGCTAGTGAAAATAATGATGAGGCGATGTTTTTTAGGAAGTCGTTGAAAAATTTCAGATACACGCAGATAGACTTCATGCAGGTTTTTTAACTGACGCTGTATTATTTGTTGTTTATTCACAAGGATATTTTATTTAATGGTAACCGAAATACGATAACTGTCGTTAACTATTATTTCACTATACCAAAGTTTTTCTGAAAGTTTTTATATAAATTTGTATAAAAGTTTGTATAAAAAAGTAGAACATCGACTTTTCTACTTTTATGTGGAAGCCAAAGTGAGTAGAATTCGGCCATTGAAATAAACCTATATCTAGCTAGTGGAGCTAAAAATGACCGATGTTAGTCAAGCGTTTGCAGAATTAAAACGTGGTGCGGAAGAGATCTTAGTTGAAGATGAACTATTAGAAAAATTAAAAACCGGCAAACCATTAAAAATTAAGGCAGGTTTTGATCCAACAGCACCTGATTTACACTTAGGCCACACAGTTTTGATTAATAAGCTTCGCCAATTTCAGCAGCAAGGTCACGAAGTGATTTTCTTAATTGGTGACTTCACCGGTATGATTGGTGACCCAACCGGCAAAAATGTTACCCGTAAACCGTTAACCAAAGCAGATGTATTAGCCAACGCTGAAACTTATAAAGAGCAAGTATTTAAAATTCTAGATCCTGAAAAAACTACCGTAGCTTTTAATTCTACTTGGATGGAAAAATTAGGTGCTGCCGGTATGTTATCACTAGCCTCTCGTCAAACGGTTGCCCGTATGATGGAACGTGATGACTTTAAAAAGCGGTATGCCAATGGCCAAGCTATTGCTATCCATGAATTTATGTATCCTTTGGTTCAAGGTTGGGATTCTGTAGCGCTTGAAGCTGATGTCGAGCTAGGAGGTACCGATCAAAAGTTTAATTTACTCATGGGGCGTGAACTACAAAAGTCAGAAGGCCAGCGTCCACAAACCGTGTTAATGATGCCACTGCTTGAAGGCTTAGATGGCGTACAAAAAATGTCAAAATCCCTTGGTAATTATATTGGCATTACCGATAGCCCATCAGATATGTTTGGTAAAATCATGTCAATTTCTGATGATTTAATGTGGCGTTACTATGAATTATTAAGTTTTAAACCGATAGCAGAAGTTGAACGTTATAAAGGCGAAATTGAACAAGGCAAAAATCCTCGTGATGTGAAAATTGATTTAGCCAAAGAAATTATCGCTCGCTTCCATGATGAGACTGCTGCTCAAGCAGCACACGATGAATTTATCAACCGTTTTCAAAAAGGGGCTATGCCTGATGAAATGCCAGAGCATGAAATCACTCCAGAAAATGGGGAGATAGCGATTGCTAACTTATTAAAAGAGGCAGGATTAGTCGGTAGTACTTCAGATGCATACCGAATGATCAAGCAAGGCGCAGCTAAAATTGATGGCGAAAAAATTACCGACAAAAGTTTGGTAATAACACGTGGAACCCAAGCTGTTTATCAGGTTGGAAAAAGAAAATTTGCTAAAGTAAGTGTGAACTAATTCAGTGATTTTATGGAATAACTACCAATAGACTTTTTTAAAGGCCAATCTGACGATTGGTCTTTTAGTTTTAACGCACCTATTCTCATCAATGTGTTATCCACGAGTAATACTACAGATATAACCATAAAATCATTATGGATATATCTGGCTGTTCTTAATCATTTTTTATCCGCTCTTTTATTACTGTTTTTGATCTACATCATAACTGTAAAAACTTGAACGCGTACACTGTGACATATTGTCGCAGTGTGTCATTTTAACCTATACTGCTTTTGCTGGTGTTTTTTTATCAAGAAGTGGATTCTTATGTTTTTCCGGTATTCAAAAAGTATTCTCATGCAACATACTGTTTTTACAGTTTTTATTTTATTTCTTTCTGTGGTTTTTAGTACTCCAGCCCAGGCGTTGTTTGTGAGTCCGCCTAAAGATCCTATGCCGTTGATTAAGGAAATCTTTCCACAACAAACCAAAATTTCTGAAAAACTATCAGCTAAAGCTGGGGATCCATTAATCTGGACGGTTTATAACAATGATGAAGTGCTTGGTTACGCATTTGAAACCAACGATTTAGCAAAAATTCCTGCGTACTCTGGTGAGCCCGTTAATATGTTAGTGGCAATTGATGCCAAAGGAAGTTATTTAGCGGCAAAGGTATTAGAACATCATGAACCCATTATTCTAGCGGGTATTCCTGAGTCTAAACTCCACAAGTTTGCTGATCAATATAATGGTTTGCATGTCAGTGAACGTTTGAAAGTCGGTGGCAATAAAACCGAAGGGGTAGTTCATATTGATGGCCTATCTGGTGCGACAGTTACCGTCATGGTGATGAACGTTGCTATCGTTAAAGCAGCAAAGTTAGTGGCCAGTTCACTCGGAATTATTAGTACCAGCTCAGAGCCAATTCAGCCCATGGGGACAATTCATAAAGATGTGTATGAAAAAGCTGATTGGACTACTTTGACCGGAAATGGTGCTATACGTAAATTATACCTGAATAGAAAAACCGTTGATGAAGCGTTTGTTGGCACTGAAGCCGAGCATGTTGATGAAGCATCACCAGAACAAAAACAAGATATGTTTGCAGAAATATATTTTGCCCAAGTAGATATACCAACCATTGGACGTAATTTATTAGGTGAAAGTGAATATAATTACTTGATGGCTTCATTAAAACCTAATGAGCATGCTTTAGTGTTAATGGGGAAAGGGTATTCTTTTAAAGGCTCAGGGTATGTGCGTGGTGCTATTTTCGATAGAATTCAAATTCTGCAAAATAACAATGCTTTTGCTTTTAGAGATTTAGATCACAGCCGTTTACCAGATATTTATATTGACGGTGCGCCTGAGTTTAAAGAAAGATCTATTTTTATCATTCGTGAACATCATGAGTTTAACCCTGCTTCTGATTGGCAGCTAGAATTGTTAGTTCGTCGTCAAACTGGACCATTAGAAAGTATTTTTACCAGCTTTAAAGCCGATTATCATACTTTGGATAAGTTTGTTGATCGCCCTGCTTTAATTATGCCTGAGCCAGAGCTCTCATTAACTCAGCAAGTGTGGAAAGAAAAAAATACCGAAGTGGTTATTTTGATCATCTTACTCAGTATTGTGGTGTTAAGTTTATTCTTCCAAGATATATTGGTTCGCCATCCTACCTTTATGCATAACTTCCGTCACGCGTTCTTGGTAGTTACCGTGGTATTTATTGGTTGGTCATGGGGCGGACAACTCTCTGTGGTCAACGTCTTTACTTTCTTGCAAGCCTTTATGTCTGATTTTTCTTGGGATTTATTTTTGCTTGATCCTGTGATCTTCATCTTGTGGGGCGCTGCTGCGGTAACCATGATTTTATGGGGACGTGCAGTTTATTGTGGCTGGTTGTGTCCGTTTGGTGCACTACAAGAGCTGATAAATATTTTTGCCCGTTACATTAAAATCCCTCAATTTGAGTTGCCTTGGGCAGTACATGAGCGTCTGTGGGCGATTAAATATCTAATATTACTCGCTTTGTTTGGCTTATCTTTAGAATCGTTAGCACTAGCCGAGCAATTTGCAGAAGTAGAGCCTTTTAAAACCACTTTTTTATTGAAGTTTGATCGTGAATGGCCGTTTATTTTGTACGCATCTGCCTTATTAATTATCAACATTTTTAATCGCAAGTTTTTCTGTCGCTATTTATGCCCATTAGGGGCCGCGTTATCAACCAGTAATAGCATTCGCTTATTTAGTTGGTTACGTCGTCGCCCAGAGTGTGGTCAGCCTTGTAAAACCTGTGCTAAAGAATGTGAGATTCAAGCAATCAATCCTGATGGGGTGATCAACATGCGTGAGTGTCATTATTGTCTTGATTGTCAGGTAACCTATTTTAATGAAGAAAAATGTCCGCCACTGAAAAAATTGGCACGTAAGAAAGCTAAGTACAAAGAAGCAGCAATCAAAGTAACAGAAGTAGCTTAATGTCGTTTTAGGTGATGTTTTCTAGGAAGACATTGTCGATGAAGCTAAATAACTAATTATTAAAAACGGAGAAAACCAATGAGTAATGAAGAGCAAAAAAATAATGAGGTGAGCATTGAAAATGCTGATCGCCGTAAATTTTTCGGTAAAACAGCGCTAATTGGTGCTGGTGTTGCCGCTGCCCCAATGACAGCCGCTATGTTTGCAGCAACAGCTAAAGCAAAAGCAGCTGAAGGTGGTTTGAGCCCAGTAGTTCACCCAGGTGAACTTGATGAATATTACGGTTTCTGGTCAGGCGGTCATTCAGGTGAAGTACGTATTATGGGCATTCCATCAATGCGTGAATTAATGCGTATTCCTGTTTTTAATACTGATTCAGCGACAGGCTGGGGCTTAACAGATGAGTCTAAGCGTATCAAAGGCGATAGCGCCGATATCATGATGGGTGATTCTCATCATCCGCACATGAGTATGACTGACGGTCGTTACAATGGTAAGTATGTTTTCATCAACGATAAAGCTAACTCGCGTGTAGCGCGTATTCGTTGTGATGTGATGAAATGTGACAAAATGATCACAGTGCCAAATATACAAGCGGTACATGGTTTACGTGTGCAAAAAGTACCTTACACTAAATATGTAGTATGTAATGGTGAATTTGAAATCCCAATGAATAATGACGGTAAAGATGGCATGAAAGATGTTAGCACTTACCGTTCGTTGTACAATGTTATTGACGCAGAAACCATGGAAATTGCTTTCCAAGTAATGGTTGATGGTAACTTAGATAACACTGATGCTGACTACGACGGTAAGTATTTTGCCTCAACATGTTATAACTCAGAAATGGGTATGAACCTAGGTGAAATGATCGGTGCAGAGCGTGATCATGTTGTGGTATTTAACCTTGCTCGTTGTGAAGCTGCAGTTAAAGCAGGTAAATTCAAAACGTATAATGGTAATAATGTACCTGTGTTAGATGGTCGTAAAGGCTCTGATTTAACCCGTTATATTCCAGTACCTAAATCTCCTCATGGTTTAAATACTTCACCTGATGGTAAGTATTTTATGGCTAATGGTAAGCTTTCACCTACCGTTTCAATTATCTCTATTGAAAAATTAGATGATTTGTTTAACGATAAAATTAAACCTCGTGATACCGTTGTTGGTGAACCAGAATTAGGTTTGGGGCCATTGCACACCGCTTTTGATAACAAAGGTCATGCATTCACAACGTTATTCCTTGATAGCCAAGTGGCTAAATGGAACATTGAAGAAGCAATTCAAGCGTATCAAGGTAAAAAAGTAAATTACCTTCGTCAAAAACTTGATGTACATTATCAACCGGGTCATAACTCTACTTCATCGGGTGAAACTCGTGATGCTGACGGTAAATGGTTAGTTGTTTTATCTAAGTTCTCTAAAGATAGATTCTTACCTGTAGGTCCTTTGAAACCAGAAAATGATCAATTAATTGATATTTCAGGTGATGAAATGAAAATTGTTCATGATGGTCCTACTTTTGCTGAACCACATGACGGTACAATTATTCACCGTAGTAAAGTGAAACCAAACAAAGTTTGGTCACGCGATGATTCAATTTTTGCGGAAACTCTAGCTATTGCGAAAAAAGACGGTGTTAACACCATGAGTGATAACAAAGTGATTCGTGACAAGAATGATCCTAAAAAAGTGCGCGTGTATATGACATCTGTTGCTCCAACTTATGGTATGGAGTCATTTGAAGTAAACCTAGGTGATGAAGTCACCGTTATTGTTACTAACCTTGACCAAGTAGAAGATGTAACTCACGGTTTTTGTATGACTAACCATGGTGTACAAATGGAAATTAGTCCACAGCAAACTTCTTCTATTACTTTTACAGCTAATAAACCAGGCGTACAATGGTATTACTGTAACTGGTTCTGTCATGCGCTACATATGGAAATGCGTGGACGTATGTTTGTTAAAGCGTAAGCTTTAATCGTTGCTGTGGATAGAGCCAGAACTGGTTCTGTCATGCAGCCATACAACACAAGTATGGAAATGCGTGGACGTATGTTTGTTAAAGCGTAAGCTTTAATCGTTGCTGAGGATAGAGTCAGAACTGGTTCTGTCATGCGGCCTTACAACACAAGTATGGAAATGCGTGGACGTATGTTTGTTAAAGCGTAAGTTTCAAACAGACAACTATTAAGCATACTGAAAATATTCAGTGTGCTAAAAAACACAAAAAAAGCTCAATATCAGCAGATATTGAGCTTTTTTACTTTTATTTTTTAATTAAGATCAACAGTCGAATAATTAAAAATGTTATGCTGTGTCTACTTTAAAACTTCTCGATAAAATGCGTTGCTCTTGATGAAAAAAATCCAGCCGTTATGCTTATTTCTATTTGTTTTTATTGTTAATTGTAGTCAATTGGCTTTTGCTCAAGAATACCAGTTAACCACGGCAGACAATCTCCAACAAATACTTGATAGTAGCCAAGATGGTGATGTGATATTACTTGAACCTGGACGGTATGCAGGTAACTTTGTGGTTAATAAGCAAATTACCTTACGTGGAAGCAATGAAGGAGGCAAGCAAGCTAGCTTTATTGATTCCCAAGGCTATGGTCATGGGCTAACCTTAAAAAATTCTCATATCACTATAGATAATCTGGTTATTGTTAACTGGGGAAAAGACCTTACTGACCAAAATGCGGGTATCTATTCTAATGATAAGGTAAAAAATGAACGAGCGGTTGGTTTAGTTATTAAAAATAACACCTTAACCGGTGATGGCTTTGGCATTTGGCTAAACCATGTAACTGAGGCGAAAATCTTTAATAATACCGTTGAGGGAAACTTAGCTTTACGCTCTGCTGATCGAGGTAATGGCATACAAGTGGCAAATGTTACTCATAGCCATGTTTATAATAATGAAACGTATAAAGTGAGAGATGGTATTTATGTTATTTCTAGTCAAAACAACCTGATTGAAAATAATACCATGCATGATTTACGTTATGGTATTCATTATATGTACTCTTACGATAATACTGTAAAAGGTAACACCGCTTATAGCACCCGAGCAGGCTATGCCTTAATGAGTTCTAGGCGTTTGAATATCATAGGCAATAAAACCACTGATAGCGAAGATTATGGTTTTTTAATGAACTTTATCACCCAATCAAACTTCATTAATAATCACATCAAAAATGTTTGGACCAAACCTGAAAATAAAGTATTAGGTCGAGACGGCAAAGGTTTATTTGTTTATAACTCTGGTTTCAACACCTTAGAGGGAAATGTGGTAGATACCGCAGAAATAGGTATTCATT
The DNA here is from genome assembly GCF_040362745.1 of Colwellia sp. KU-HH00111. Classification (NCBI taxonomy): domain Bacteria; kingdom Pseudomonadati; phylum Pseudomonadota; class Gammaproteobacteria; order Alteromonadales; family Colwelliaceae; genus Colwellia; species Colwellia sp. KU-HH00111. The sequence goes on from NZ_BAABWO010000004.1 coordinate 46,933, forward strand.
TAACAGCAGGCTCTAAAAATATAAAGATTTACGGCAACAGCTTTATTAATAATCCTACTCAAGTTAAATATGTTTCAAATACTAAACAAGAATGGAGTAAAGATGGGCGTGGTAATTATTGGAGCAATTACCTTGGCTGGGATATGGATAACGATGGTATTGGTGATGCAGTATTTGAACCCAATGATGGTATTGATAAGCTAGTGTGGCAATATCCCGAGATGAAAATGATTATGGACAGTCCCGCAATTTTAATTTTACGCTGGGTTCAAAAACAATTTCCAGTGCTAAAACCCCCTGGGGTAAAAGACAGTCATCCACTGATGACGCCTCACTTGTCTCAAGCTTATTTACAAGAGAAACAACAAACTAACGTTAAACAAGTTTCGTTAACGCGTTTGCAGGAAGAAAAACTATGAATACTCCGTTAGTCTCGTTAACAGAGGCAGGAAAAACCTATGGTCAATTAGCGGCCTTAAGCGCGATGACAATGTCGCTCAACGAAGGCGAAGTTTTAGGATTGTTTGGTCATAATGGTGCGGGTAAAACCACCATGATGAAGCTTATTCTAGGGGTTATTTCACCTAGCCATGGCAAGGTTGAAGTAATGGGTATGGCGCCTGACTCAAAAGAAGCGTGGCATTGTCGTACCAAGGTTGGTTATTTGCCTGAAAATGTGAGCTTTTATGAACAGCTAACCGGTTTAGAAGTGTTGACCTATTTTGCCAAATTAAAAGGCTTTAATAAGAAACAAGCAGTAGAGCTTCTTGAGCAGGTGGGCATTACTCATGCGATGAAACGCCAAGTTAAAACTTATTCAAAAGGCATGCGCCAACGTCTTGGTTTAGCTCAGGCCTTTATTGGTGAACCGAAATTATTATTACTAGATGAGCCAACGGTTGGTTTAGATCCCATTGCTACAGGTGATTTTTATAAAACAGTGGATCAACTTAAATCCAATGGCTCAAGTGTTATCTTATGTTCTCATGTGTTGCCTGGTGTTGAACAACATATTGATCGTGCGATGATTTTATCTTCTGGAAAATTATTAGCGATGGGCACCTTGGGTGAATTACGCCAACAAGCAGCCCTGCCTGTAGTGATAAAACCCTCAGGATTAAATGGAGCGGTTGCAAACGATATTAAGTTAAGCAGTTATTTAACAACAGCATGTCAAGGTACCCTGATGGTACCTGAAGATGAAAAACTTAGCGTATTAAAACAACTGTTGAGCTTAAATGAACTTGATGATATTAACGTTGAGTCTGCTAATTTAGAAAAAGTATACCAGCACTTTTTAACTCAACATCAAAGCAGTGAGTTGAAAAAAGAAACAGCACGAGGGCAAAGCTAATGAAACAAATATTAACCGTGGCTAATAAAGAGTTTCATGATGGTTTACGTAACCGCTGGTTAGTGTCTATCACGTTAATCTTTGCGCTGTTGTCTATTGGCTTGACCTATTTTGGCGCCGCAGCATCTGGAGCCGTTGGTGTTACTTCTTTATCGACTACAGTAGCAAGCTTAGCGAGTCTTGCGGTTTTTCTTATTCCGTTAATTGCACTTTTACTTAGCTATGACAGTTTTGTTGGTGAACAAGAAAGTGGGACGTTATTATTGCTGTTAACTTACCCTTTAAGCAAAAGCCAATTGTTAATAGGTAAGTTTATCGGGCAGGGCAGTATCATAGCGTTAGCCACCTTATTGGGGTTTGGAGCCTCTGCAGTGTTACTGTATGTTCAGCTTGGTGATAGCGAGATTCTATGGGCTTTCTCACTATTTATTGTTAGCGCAATACTATTAGGTTTAAGCTTTACTGCTATTTCATACTTGATCAGCCTTTCGGTAAGTGAAAAATCCAAAGCCGCTGGTTTTGCCCTTATCACCTGGTTCTTGTTTGCGTTAGCGTTTGACCTAGCCTTGCTTGCATTATTAGTTGGCGTTGAAGAAGGCGTGTCACAGCAAGGGTTAACCCAGTTGATGATGTTAAATCCTACTGATATTTTCCGTTTGGTTAATTTAGCAGGATTAGCAAGCAGTGATGTTAACGGTGCTTTGTCAGTAGCTATCAAAGCTAGTTTGTCACAAACACAGTTGTTTTCAGCACTACTGGCTTGGGTGTTTTTGCCGTTAACCTTGGCTATTTTCATTTTTAAGAAAAAGAAACTTTAATCATTTTTACTGAGAATATTTATCATGAAACCTTATAAATTTTTAACCTTGATCTGCAGCCTAGTGCTCCTTAGTACCGCATTAATTGCTTGCTCTGATAACACAGAGAAAAAACAAATGTTACATCAAGCCGTTGCGATGGAATCGGCTGATGAATGTCATTTATGCGGCATGCTCATTACCCGTTTTGATGGCCCTAAAGGTGAGGTTTTCCGTAAAGAACAAGGCGATAAAGTATTCAAGTTTTGTTCAACTCGTGACATGTTCAGCTATTATTTAGATCCAGAGAACACCCGCAATGTTAGTCAAATGTTAGTACACGATATGAGCAAAATGCCATGGGGTAGTGACAGTATTGATGATAAATACTTTATTGATGCTAAAAGTGCTTGGTATGTGGTTGGCTCAGAAAAAACTGGTGCAATGGGAGCAACGCTAGCAAGTTTTAGTCAACAAGAAGATGCTAAGGCTTTTGCGATAGAGTTTGGCGGTAAAGTATTGAGTTTTAATGATATAAATTTTGATGCGCTGTGATAAAAGCCCTTAATAGTTAAAACCAATACTTTAAAGTAAGCAAAGAACTTGTTAGGCTGAAAAGTTCTTTGCTCTTACTTTATGTTACTTAACATGTTTAAAACACTCACAATTGTTCTATTACACTTTGTTCTGATTGCTTGTGCTAGTAAACAAGCGGGAGTAGTTTTTCATGATAATTTCGATTTTAGCCATGTTAAAAGCTACAGCCTCTATCAGCGTAATTCACTTTTTGGTGAGACACAAAGCTTATTAAGTGCTCACAGAAATGCCATTGAAATCGCCATTGAACGTGCCATGGCAAATAAAAAATTTGGCTATGCGACTATAGAGCAAGCTGATGTTATTGTTACTTATCATCTGTTTACTGGCGCATCAGCCGAATATTCGCATTATAATAAGGTGGTAAATTTTTGCGAACCTTGCTTAAGGGCGAATACATGGCAAACAAAAAATCAATATAAACAAGTTACTCGGGGTAATTTGGTTTTAGATTTAGTTGACCCAAAACAAAACCGGTCGGTTTGGCGCAGTGTTTTTCCTTTAAACCTAGACGTAAAAGATAATAGCGTAGAAACCAACAGTAAAATAAACAATGCAGTTACCTCTATGTTAGCGCGATACCCGCATAAGGTGAGCAACAATAAAGCGATTAACTAATGCTATATCCTAGCCTGTTTTGTTGGTTTGAATATTAATGATGGCGTAATATTTGTAAAAGCCACTTCGAAAAATAACAGTAAGCAAGCAACTAGTGGCTATTGTCGTCAAGCGTATAGCCAACCACATAGCTTGTTGGCGTACTGAAACCATAACTACTGTGAATTTTAGCGATGCGCTTTAACAAGTGAATACGTTAGCTAATAAATCATTCAAAAAACTATTCAAGCGGTTATACACTGTTTATAATACAAACCCTTGCAAATCACTTCGTTAATAAAGCAGATAAACTATGAATTTTCCTACAGATGAAACGGGTCAAGTGTTAGCAGAAATGCACCAAGCTGGCATAGATCTGAGTGTTACTCACAAAGTAGTGTTTTTTCATTTGTTTGAACAGCAAGCTCAAGCTCAAACGATGGCAGCCTATATTACTGAAAACATGCCTAATGTCATTGTCGACATTCACCCTGACGAAACGCCAAATGTTTGGGATCTTGATTGTACTATAGAAATAGTGCCAAGTTATGACAATATTCTTAAACAAGAAACAGATTTTGAGGCGATTGCCAACAAGTTTTCTGGTTACAACGATGGTTGGGGAATAGAAGCTTAATTATTTTTATGCTTTAAATTACAAAGTTTTATGTTATTTTTCATCCTCAAAAAGTATAAAGTTTATTTAACTATCGCAGCAGAATCAATCGCACTCTCTTTGTGTAAACCCCATGGTGACCTCTTTAATAAGTTACGACGCTATTTTAGTATTAGAATTGTGAGAAATGCGGGAGCAACGGTTAATTTGACGGGTGTGATTGATGATGATACCGATATATTAATTGTCAATCATCAAAGTATGACAGATATTTTTGTACTAGAAGAACTCATTGGCAATGATGTACGTTTTGTTGGCCGAACAGGTATTATGGATAAATGGCCAGTTTCGGTGGTTGTGGATCGCGTTGGTCATATCACTGTTGACCAACAAGACAGAAGAGCGATAATCAAACTACTTAAAGACATCCGTTCATGCCAAGGTAAAAAAGTTGTTATATTCCCCGAAGGTACTCGCTCACAAACCGGAAAGATAGAAGCGTTTGAAGGTGGCACTAAGTTGGTCGTCGAAAAGTTAAACCTCAAAGCACAGCCAGTGGTTATTAAAAATATTCTTTCAATTTATAACGAATATGAACAAACCGCAAAAAGCGGCGTGATTGAAATACAAGCATTACCTGCGATAACAGTCGCCGAGGGTTGGTATGAACAAATCCAACAAGATATGAAAGCCGTGTTCGAACAGCCTTAGGCTTGCTCTCCTAGGTTCACTCTAATTGTCATTATGATATTAGTATTCCATACCTTAGCATTATGTTTGGGGCTAGCCTATTTTAGTATAGGCTTTGAAAAATGATTTAAACAAACGCCCCAATATAAAATGTATTGAAATTACTGTACTAGTTCATATAGTCAACCATTCGCTTAAAGTCATCTTTATTCACTGTTTTACAACTTAACATTTGATCGCATGTTCGCCCTATTATCAAGGTACCAGTGCCTGAGCTTTTATCAGGGATGCTACTATCAAAAATATCAAATTGTTGGTCAAAAATAGCTGTTAAGGTTGGGGCGTTAATTTCTACTACCTCAATGTTATCAGACAACGCATTTTTGGGGCTAAGGTATGCATTTTTATCTTGCTGCTTAGTCGATTTAAGTAATACTGTTTTTAGTTTGTTCTTAGGTTCAACATTTTTTAGTCGAGCCGTTAATTTGGGGAAGTCGTCAGGTATTAACCTGTTTTCACTTTGCATGTAATCAAGGAATTGGTTCATGAATTTATGACCTAACACATATGTTTTCGTTAAGTATTTATCGGATAACTCAATATCGTATTCACCAAATGTTTTGCTGTAATATATCATGCCAAGTAAAAAATTAGCATCGGGGTGTTTCATTCTAGCGGCTTTTTTTAAATACTTTATTGCTTCTTCAGTGTCTCTTAGATTTGGCTCTGTTAACCTCAGTAAAGCGACTTTTACAGGGGCAGCATAAGACCCATACTTGGTTGCTCTTCTAAATTGTTTTAATGCTTTATCTAAATTCTTTTCTGTACCATAACCATGATAATAAAATTCACCCAGCGCAGACATAGCATCAGCATAGCCAATGCGGGCGTAATTTTTATATTTTTTAAAATATTGTCGGCATTCTTCAGTGTCGCACTGACTCATTTCTGCAGAGTAACTGGTTATTGAAAATAGGGCCAAAATTAAGGTTAAAAGTAGGTTGTTAATTTTCATAAGTATTTCCTTTTTTATGCTAAATTACGGTTGTTTTCACTTTAGTCTTTTATCAAAGTAAGTTTTTCATCTATTTTTGAGCAATAACGTTTTGCTTGTATGGCCGCGTTACGGTCTTCTTGTCGAAGATTAGCTTGGTTAATATATTTATAGGTATTTTCACTACCAATTAGGTAATCAATAAGTACCATATATGCCTGTAATTCAGCGATTCTATACTTTATGTGTTTGTTGCGGGTTCTAAGTTTAGAAGGGAATTTATGATATTCATAAGTATCTGATACTTTCCACCTTTTGGGACTAATGTATTTTCTCGCGGCATAGCAATAAGAAACTTCTTTGGCTAGCTCTTCTCTTGTAATAGTTTGTGAGGCTAGCGCTAATGTTTTATTGTCAAATTTCTCAGTTTCAATGTTTACTAATTTGGTGATGTTATCAATGGATACTGAAATGGCTAATGAGCTGCTTAGGGGGTTACCCTCTAGCTTACTGATACTTTGATTACCGTTGCTTTTTAATTGATAATCAATGTCAAAATATTCCCCTGTCTCATCAAATTTAAAATATAAATTTATTATGCCGCTTTCTTTATCACCAGTTTCTATGCTTGCATCTTCTCCCAGGGAAACGATTAGATTAGCTGCCTCATCTAATTGTTTCTCTTCTGATTGAATCGATATACTAGATGAATTTTTTGAAGCAGGGATAGTGTAAATTGTGCTTTTGATTAGAATTACTTCATTATCTTTTGCTTCCAGGGCGAAAGTAAAAGTACAGCTGAACAATAATAATATGACCATTTTCATAATTTAGTATATTTCCAAGTTGTTTGGTTTAAATTGGTGACCCTGATAATAATACGCACTAGTAGTTAATGAAAACAAGTTAACATTATGATATTCATGAATATTCATTTTTATTATGAATATTCATGCAGATGAATTTTTGATTTGCTCTTTAAAAAAGATTAAATATTCCTGATAATAAAGTTAACTGGAAGTCACAGAGTAAGTTGATGGATTTAGCAGAAAAATTAGTACAACTACGAAAAGGGCTAGGATGGACACAAGCAATTGCCGCGAAAAAAATAACAATACAACAATCTTATTTATCCAAATTAGAGAGTGGTCAATACCTGCCATCTGAAGAGGTTATTAATAAGATCTGTTTAGCTTATGAAGTTAAAACTGAAGAACTATTGCCATCCCCCAAAAAAAAGAAAAATAATGATTATATATGGATTGTCTCTAGTGCTATTGGTTTGATTTTTATTTTAGTAGGACATTTTTCTCTAGTATTTCCTCAAACTTATTACACCTACAAAGTAAAAAGTGTCGATGTGTTATCATCAAAACAGCATATTAATTATCATTTAAGTGACCATTACCAAGGTGAAAAATATCGGCAAACATTTGATGGCGTGAAGTATGAATATAGTTTAGTTGCGCAAAGAGACATTAGCCGAGCTGAGAATAGATGGTTGATAGCATGCGGCTGCTTATTGATTTTTTTACCCGTAACAATGACTTTCTACCAACGTAAAGTAAAAGCTAAATAAGCCCTACAATACCCTTAGCCAACCCTATTGCTCTTCTTTATCAATAATATTAAACGCAGGCAGTGATACTTGCCAATATATCGCTGCTAACCTTAACAATAAAGCCCCTGAAATAGCAGCGACAGTCGCTTCATTGTCAGGCCAGCCAAGTATGTTAAACGTTGCATATAAACAACCACCTAGCATGGCTGCAAGCGCATAGATTTCTTTTTGTAAGATCATAGGAATTACATTACATAATACATCTCGGATCATCCCACCTGCTACGCCAGTGATTGTGCCTAAAACAATAGCAACCGGCATAGGAGAACCCAACATCAGTGACTTTTGTGTGCCTAACACCGCAAAAAGCGCTAAACCTAAAGCATCAGAAATCAATAAAAATCGTTTTGGAATTCGTTTTGGTTGACGAATAAAAATAATGGTGAGAAGTGCCGTAGCTAAAATAACGTACAGATATTGGGGATCTACAGTCCAAAAAACCGGTACTTGCAGAATGATGTCGCGAATAGTGCCACCGCCTATTGCGGTAACAGAAGCAAGGACTACCACCCCAAAGGGATCGAGCTTATATCTACCCGCCATTAATGCGCCGGAGAGGGCGAAAACAACTACACCAAAAATATCGAGGTAATGTATAAGCTCATGCATTTGTTAATAATAGGTATGCTGTTAGTGAGAGCGTTTGTTAATAACCACAGGCAATTTAGCCTCAAGCCAACCATTCATATCGCCGGTTAAGTGACGTATATTGTTAAAGCCACTTTTACTCAGCACCGCTTCAGCAATGCCAGCACGACGGCCAGAACGACAATACACTACAACAGTGCTGTCTTTATATTGCGCTAGTTGACCCAGCTTTTCTTCAACCATGTCATGGCTAACATTAATGGCATTATTAATGTGACCTTGGTTGTACTCTTCCTCAGAGCGCACATCTAATATGATAATATTATGTTCGGGCGCTTTAAGTGCTGTTAATAATGCTTGTTGAGAAATTGATGGTGTATCAACCGCAAAAACCAGTGCAGAAAACAGGCTAAATGCTAAGGCGAAAATCATTCTATTTTTGATCATGGTATCTTCCAGCGTAATTGGTCAGGGCGTATTTAGGATTGAGTTTATAATAAATAACTATTTTTTACTAAGTTTTGTGATGCTAGGTCTAACTCACCATAGTCTCAATAATAACAGCTAATACAATACTAAAGAATGCATAAAGGTAAAGAACCAAATTAACTTTATGCTGGGCATGAATAATATCGGTAGTCTGAGGTTGCCGTGCTAAATCATTAAAGCTCGTTTTATAGCGTTTTTGTTTAGGGTTGTCATTGTCATCATATAACGCAACACCTCCGAGTTTTACTTCTAAATTTAAGGCTAATAACAATAAGGCGATATTATTATTTAGCTGAAAAAACAGTGATTTACTCAATCGCCAAAAAAGTGTGAAGTTTTTGCCTATGCTGATAAACAACAGTAATAGTGTAAATAATCTCACAGGCAACCACTGAAAAATATTGCTTAAGAGAGCAGCACAACGCCCGAAGTGGTTAAATTTGAGCAGTTTGCAATTCCAACAATAATGCATTTCTAACAGTAGACGGTAACAAATAGCCAACAATGGCCCGAAGAATATATATATAACTGCAACCGTAAAACCTTGCTGCAAGGTGCGTAATAAGTACATTTCAATGCTAGCTTTACTTAAGCCTAGGCTAGACAAAGTTTCTGTTTCTCTTAATACCCAAGGATTAAGGGTTTGTTTCGCTAAGTAGTTTTGATTGGCAACTAAAGCTTGGGCAATACTTTTGTTGGCTTGTGCTACGCCAAAAGCGCCAAGGGCAACATAAAGCAGTAGTGCTTGCCATAAAAAGTCCACCTCTACAAAGGCTTCAAACAACCATAAAATAATAGCAATTGGTAATAAGGTCACAATAATAGCAACAAAGCCGGCAATGGTTTGTTGTTTTGACGAATTACCTTGCTTATTGACTTTATTGCTTAGTTGCAAACAATAGAATTGAAAAAACCGCAGAGGTTCATGTGGGATAAAATGACTAACAACCGCTTTACTTACGATGACGGTAAGTAGAATTAATAGTTGATAACTAAAAGAAGTTAGCGCGTTAATGTCAGTCATTGTTTATCATTTTATTGATTTGTTACTGTTAGGATTAGCTAAGTTTTTTGCCTTTTAGCGCATTTAGCATGTTAATAACGAGTTTTGATGAATTAACAGATGCAGTTTCTAAATATTCATCAAAAGATGTGGGCGATTCTGCTCCGGCAATATCAGAAAGTGAACGAATAATCACAAAGGGAATATTAAATTGGTGGCAAGTATGGGCAATTGCAGCGCCTTCCATCTCTACCGCAGCCATAGTTGGAAAGTTTGCACGTGCTTTGGCAATATCATCGGCTTTAGTCATAAAAGTATCACCTGTGGTAATTAAACCCACCATGGTGTTAATGTTTGCTAACGTTTCAATACCTTGTTGTGCGGCTAAAACTAAGGTTGGGTGAGGAATATAAGCTGCTGGATTAGCAGGAAGTTGACCTATTTCATAGCCAAAAGCCGTCACATCTACATCGTGATAACGAACTTCTGAACTCACCACAATATCGCCAACACTTAAGGTTGGGTCGAAACCACCGGCAGATCCGGTGTTAACCACATAATCAGGTTTAAACTTATCAATAAGTATTGCTGTTGCTAAAGCCGCGGCAACTTTACCAATACCTGATTGGACAATAACCACCTCATTGCCCTCTAGTTGTCCTTGATAAAAGGTGTAACCAGCATGAGTGCTAGTTTCAGCATGGGTAAGTTTAGCTTTTAAAATTGCAACTTCTGGCTCCATTGCGCCAATAATACTTGCTTTCATTACTTTCTCTTTAATAGATTGAATTAGGACGATTATAACGCAAGTAAGCCTAGATTATAAAGCAGGAAAGCATAGGGCAACTCGCTAAAGGCTAATATTGATGGCGAGTTATTCTATGCTTTGTTCAGCTTAGCGAAAACCTAACGGATTAATATCAATCTACTTTATGTTATTAATGAGGCAAGGCCGCAGTGTTTTGTCCTGCCAATTGTCCAGATAGCTGGGGTGAAAGTTGTGCTTGTGCAGCTGTTGGACTTAATACTCCTGTATTTCTTGGACGAGCTTTAACCATAGGTGCAGGAATAACTTTTCCTTTGACTTTAGGTAAAGGTGAGCTATTACCTAATAACCTAGAGTTAATGCAGGCTCTTATCTCATCTAGGGTATAGTTTGCTTTGATTTTAATTCTAAGGTGAGGAATTGAAGCGGCTTCAAGCGCGCCACTGACAAACCAATCTTTCTTGATTTTGTAGCCTTTACCTTGAGTATCAACCAGATCAATAGCACCGAGTAGTTTCATTGAACTTCGCTCACAAATAACAAAGTCTAGATATTTGCCTTCAGCATTATTGGCTGCATTTTGACTAGCTCTATTAGAAACTCCCTGACGAATTGTCACAATATCAGCTAATTTTACGCGATTTAGAATGCGATAATTACTACCCATGGCTTGTTCAACTAAATTTTGAAAATTTTTCTCTGCGGGGGTGAAAACTGCAGGCTTGCTATCAAAAGGAAAAGGAAAACTGTTGTCATTTAAACGGCTTGCCAAAACACCAACAATAACAATAAGGCTGATTAGCGCAAATAAAATAAGTTCCATAAAAATCTCCAGCAATTCAAATTCTTGACGCTTTACCCACAAAAGTGAGTAAAGTGAATACTTAATCTTGATTAAGCAGAATTTGTGCCAAAGGAGACTTTAGTTAAATTTTTAAACTAAATCGCGGGTAAGTGCTAGCGATTAAGATGGAGACTTGCTAATTATTTTGGGTATTTTTCCGCTAACGCGGCATATAATATTGTTTGAAAATCATCAGCACTGGCATCTAGGGTGTTAACTAAATTGGCTAATACTTCATTGTCTTCTTGACCGTGCCAAACTTTAATATAGCTGCCGTCTTTATAGCCATGATCTTGACGGAAAAAGTTTAACGTGTTTTTGCCAACATATTGGCGAAACAACTCATCTAAATCCATGTTCATCAGAGACATACAGTCAGCTAATGCTTTGGCATCAAAGGCCTTATCGGTAACAGCAGCAGAAGCTAAGCTTTCTAATGCAATTTTAAAGTCATTTTCTCCAGTGCCTTGATGAAGCTCTTTAGCAAGCTTTTTAGAAATTTGTTCAACACTGGCACCTGACATTAGTCGTAGACTTAAGCCAAAATGAAAAATATCTACCAATTCAAGTTGTACTTGAGCAACGTCAATTTCTTGGTGCTTCCACCATTTCCAACCATGATGATCAAGCATTTCAGCGCACTCTACCCAAATAGCGCGATACCATTCGTAACCATTGCTGCGCCAGCTTTCGCTAACACGGGAGTTCATCGCATCTTGCATGGTTAGCATTTGAGTGATTTGCTTTTGTGCAATGGATAAGGCTGTAGATAATTGTTCGCTCATTATATTCTCTGATAATTTAATTGGACCGGGTTATTTTGCCTAAGCTTGCTTTAAAATACAACTTAGCTTTGGCTAAACAGCTTCTTACGCACCATAGCGCGATAATCTTTAGGTGTTAATGCCAAGCTTTGTTTAAATAATCGGGTTAAATGCCCCTGATCTTGATAACCCACATGATAGGCAATTTCTTGTATCGATAAATTACTCGATGCTAAAAGTTCTTTTGCGGTTTCTATGCGTAATTGTTGCCAATATTGGGTAGCACGTAGGCCTGTAGCCATTTTAAAGCGGCGGGTAAAAGAGCGCTGGCTTAGGCCAAATTCTTGTGCCAGTTCAGCCAAACTTAAATCACTATTTAAATTGGTGCGCAGCCAAAATTGAATTTGTGCAATAAGCTCGTCAGCATGTCTGTCAACAGCGCCTTCTAAATAACGCTGTTCTTCGTAAGGTTTTCTTATTTCATGAGAAAAATTACGCTCAACATTTTGCGCCGCAGCCCGGCCATAATGTTGATTGATAAGATGAACAATAATATCAGCTAACGCGTTTAAACTGGCGGCGCAGTAAATACGCTCTGATTGGGTAATAAAAAAGTCAGGCTTTAGCGCAACTTTTGGATAATCGCGTTTGAATTGATCCACATAATGCCAGTGAGTGGTTGCACTATGATCATCTAGTAAACCTGATTCAGCCAAAAAACAAACGCCGGTACCTACAGCAAGTAATGTTGAGCCTTGTTGCCAGCAGTGTTTCAACCAAGCAATAAGTTTACTGTGTTTTTTTAATATTGGCCTTGGATTCCGCCACAAGCTGGGCACTAAAATAATATCGGGTATTGTTGCTTTAGTGCCACTTAGCTGTGCAATAGTAACATCAGGTAAAAACTGTATACCTGCTCTAGAGGTCACTGCGCTAGCTTCTTGGCTGACTAATTGAGTATGCAATCTTATAGAGCCTTTGTTATAGCGTCGTGCAAAAGCTTCGCCAGCAAGTAACATTTCTAATGGTAATGTTAACCCTGTCGCTAAAACATGCTGATAAATTATTAAGCTAACGTGCAGTTGCTCTGTTGATACTTGGTGATCCATCGTTTACTTGTGGTAAATTAACTATTGTTGTGGCCATTATGGCATATTTTATGGCCAGAATAGATTGTTGTTTTAAATTAATTGCCTTTAAACTGGTGTTATTAGGTTTATTGTAGTTAATTAAATTAGGTTTGTTATGACATCATCATTACCGGTAGTTATTGGCATGGGCGGTATTAATGCTGCAGGTCGCACATCATTTCATCAAGGCTTTCGACGTATCGTTATAGATAAAATTAATGCACAGGCGCGTGAAGAAACCTTTGTCGGTTTAGCCAGTTTAATGAAGTTGGTGACATTAAAAGGTAGCCAATTAGTTGATCAACAAGGCGAGATTGTTGCTGCTAATGAAGTAGAAGCTAAATTTGGGCAACAAATAATAGCGGGGACGTTAATTAGAAAAATTGAAAAAAATCATTTTGATGTTGATGCCACCCATTGGCATCAAAAAATGCATGTACGCCCTATCGATAAAACTATTACTTTTGAATTACGAGCGAAAGAGTTACCGCATCCTTTGCCTCATGCTTGGCAGGTTACCGACCTAGGCGCAGGTAAAGTGAGTGTAGAAATTCCAGAACACTTAACTATTTCTCATGATGCTTATCGTGACAATCCTATTAAAGCCGCAGGTCAAATGCCAACAGGTTTTGAACCAGGAGCGCTTTATAATAGTCGTTACCAACCTCGAGGTTTACAAGCCACCATTTTTGCTGCAACAGATGCAATACGTTCTACGGGCATTGAGTGGGATGCTATTTTAGATAAAATTAGTCCCGATCAAGTGGGCACCTATTCAGCGTCTGTGGTTGGACAAATGCAACAAGAAGGTTTAGGCGGATTATTGAAAAGTAGACTGTCAGGCTCTCGCGTTAGCACTAAGCAGTTAGCGTTAGGGTTAAATACTATGTCTACTGACTTTATCAATGCTTATGTGACCGGCAATGTGGGTACTACATTTTCTTCATCAGGTGCATGTGCAACCTTTCTTTATAATTTGCGTTCGGCAGTGCAAGATATGCAAGCAGGGCGAATTCGCGTTGCTGTGGTTGGCAGCGCTGAAGCGCCAGTAACACAAGAGGTGATTGAAGGCTTTGGTAATATGAGCGCCTTAGCTAATGAAGAAGGCCTGAAAAAATTAGACAAGAGCGATAAAGCCAACCATCGTCGTACTAGCCGACCGTTTGGTGAGAATTGTGGTTTTACTATTGGTGAAGGTGCACAGTTTGTGGTGTTGATGGATGATGCACTTGCCATGGAAATGGGCGCCAAAGTCATGGCATCAGTTGCCGATGTTTTTGTTAACGCAGACGGTTATAAAAAATCTATTACAGCACCTGGCCCAGGTAATTATATTACCATGGCAAAATCAGTCGCATTAGCGCAAACTATTGTTGGTAAAGAATCTCTACAGCAACGCAGCTTTATTCTAGCCCATGGTTCAAGTACCCCACAAAACCGTGTAACAGAATCACTAATATATGATCGCATAGCAACCAGCTTTGATATTACTAATTGGCCAGTAGCTGCGCCAAAAGCCTTTGTCGGTCACACCATAGGGCCGGCCAGTGGCGACCAAATGGCAATGGCACTAGGTGTTTTTAGTGATAATATTATGCCTGGTGTTACCACAATTGATAAAGTCGCTGATGATGTTCATAACAATCGTTTAAACATTGCAACCGAACATTGGCATTGTGAAGATATGGACGTTGCTTTTATTAACTCGAAAGGCTTTGGCGGTAATAATGCCACCGCGGTTGTTTTATCAGCAAAAGTAACGTTAGCTATGATGGCAAAACGTTACGGCGAGCAAGCCATGCAAGACTATCAACAAAAGCTCACCTTAGTTGAACAAGCACAAGATACCTATCGTCAACGCGCTAACCAAGGCGAATTTGATATCATTTACAAGTTTGGTGAAGGTTTGCTCGATGAAAATAGCATCGATATTACTGATGACAGTCTAAGCTTTAATGAATTCAAACATAAAATTGGTTTACCAACTACTAATCCGTTTGATGATATGGTGTAGTTATTTATTCAAATAGACCTGTCAAACATAAAGCAGCTTCGGCTGCTTTTTAGTTATTTATGAACCATTTGACTTATGTAGTGTCTATTTAATACCTACTGGCTGTTATAGAAAAAGTACTACGAAATTGTTAGATGGATTAGTAATAAAAGGGAATGAACCTGCTCATGCGCCCACTCCGGTTGCTGCAATAAGTCCTGATTCACAACAAAGGCATTACCTTAGCATTGTTATTTCGGTACTTGCTCATTTGTTGTTAGTGGCTTTATTGCTTTATTTCGCACAAGAAAAACAGATCAAGTTGGTAGCTCCTGTTGACAAGGCGATCAAAAGTTATTTGTATCATGCACCTAAAAAAAAGCTGGAACGAAAACCTACAATTGAGACTGAAAAAGCTAAGAGTAGCCCACAAGTAATTGAGCAAAATTCGGTTGAAGCTATAACAACAGAGTTAAAAAAAGTCGCCGGTAATCAGCAGGAAAAACCCAAAAAATTAAGTTTACCATCTGTTGACACTGCTCAGAATAAAGCGACTCTTCATCAATCAAAGCAAGCTAAATTCTCAGCGTATAAACAACTCGGCCGCTTACGTAATCGTATTACCGATAAAGTGATGACGGAGGAGTTAACCAAGTTACAACAATTTAGGTCACCATCTGTTATGCATGCGCAGCAAGCAACAGTACCTCACTCGAAGGCAGCATTATCCCCAGAGCAAGTCCGCAGAAAAAATACCGTAAAAATGTCGAATGATATCGCTATGACTAAGCACGATAACGGTACGTGTACTATTGAAAGATCACAATTTCTTGGTAGCCCAGTTGAGGGCTCTAGTTCTGTATTTGCATGCGGAGAAAGTAAGTTTGACAAAAATTTTCGTCAGCACATGAAAAAAGTGCAAAAGAAACTCATGTCACAGGGTGTAACTAAATAAGCAGAAAAATAAATACACAGCAGTAAAAAATAACTGTACATAAAAACAGTTGTTGCGGTATGCTTATCTTATTATTTTGTTAAGTGTGTTGCCTCGTTGAAGTTATATATTGCAGAAAAACCCAGTTTAGCGCGAGCGATAGTTGAGGTATTACCTAAGCCGCATAAAAAAAATGATGGCTATATTGAATCAGGCAATGGCGATGTGGTCACTTGGTGTATTGGTCATTTATTAGAGCAAGCACCACCACAAGATTATGACGTTAAATATAAAAAATGGGAAGTTGAACACCTACCCATTATTCCACAGCAGTGGCAGTTAAAACCGAAAACAAAAACGCGAAAACAGCTTGGCGTTATTAAAAAACTGATTAAACAAGCTGATATTATTGTTAATGCTGGTGATGTTGATCGAGAAGGTCAAATTTTAGTGGATGAAGCAATAAGTTATTGCGGTGCATCTAAAACGAAAATAGCCAATGCTCAGCGGTGTTTAATTAGTGATATGAACTTAGCAGCGGTTAAAAAGTCAGTCAAAAACCTAAAACCTAATCGTGATTACATTCCTCTAGCGGTTTCGGCGCTAGCAAGGGCAAGAGCAGATTGGCTTTATGGTTTAAATATGACGCGGCTGTGTACTTTGCAAGGGCAAAAGTCGGGCTACCAAGGCGTGTTATCAATAGGGCGGGTGCAAACTCCAATTTTGGGATTAGTAGTTAATCGTGATATTGAGATAGAAAACTTTACCTCAAAACCTTTTTATCAAGTACTTGCAAATATTGCGACGGCTAACGGTGAAAAGTATCAAGGAAAGTGGCAGCCTAGCAAGGCCTGTGAACCTTATATGGATGAAGAGCGCCGAGTGTTGTCGAAAAAACTGGCAGTTAATGTTGTTGAACGCATAGACGACCAACCGGGAAAAATTGTTAAGGTAAGCCAAGATAACAAACAACAAAAACCTCCGCTGCTTTTTAGCTTGTCTGGCTTGCAAATTGCGGCGGCTAAAATGTTTGGCATGAGTGCCAAGCAAGTGTTAGACATATGCCAACAGTTATATGAAAAGCATAAGTTAATAACTTACCCGCGATCTGATTGTCAATATTTACCTTCTGAGCACTTTAATGATGTGGCTGCTGTTACTGATGCCATTAGCGCATTATCGTCTACATTAGCAACGGCACTAAATAAGGCGGATCTGAGTAGAAAAAGCAAAGTGTGGAATGATAAAAAAGTAAGTGCCCATCACGCTATTATCCCTACCGCTAAAAAAAGAGCTACAGGTGTGTTGTCAGCAGATGAAGTGAAAATATATGAGTTAGTTGCTCGGCAATATGTGGCCCAGTTTTATCCTGATTTTGCTTTTTTTGATAAACAAATAAACACCGAAATAGCCGGAGGACTGTTTATTAGTAAACAAAAAGATGTGATAAATAACGGTTGGAAAGATTTATTTGTCGGCGTCAATAAAAAATCAGACCTTGCATCATCAACGGCGACCCCATCGCTAGCTGATTTTGCCGCCAAGTCATTACCTAAGGTAAAAGTAGGGGAGAACGTTCATTGCATACGAGGGGAACTTGTAGAGAAAAATACTACCGCGCCTAAACATTTTACTGATGCAACGCTGCTAGCCGCGCTAACGGGTATCGCTCGCTATGTGAATGATGCGCAAATTAAAAAAGCCTTAAAAGAATCTGACGGTTTAGGCACTGAAGCAACGAGAGCCAGTATTATCGAGTTATTATTTACCCGTCAATTTTTAACACGAAAAGGTAAAGAGATTATTGCCACAGACATCGGGCGAAAACTCATAACAGCATTACCAATGCAAATATCGCAACCCGATATGACAGCATTATGGGAAGCTCAACTAGAAGCTATAAGTGTACAAAGCTTTAATTACCGCTCTTTTATGTCGGGGGTGGAGGCTAATTTGCAGCAACTTATTGTTGATGTAAAAGATATATCCTTGAGTGGCTTGCCTAAATCAGCGCCTCGATACAATAAAAGGAAATTTTCTAGAAAGCGCACCAGCAAAAAATGATGATTTGATATGAAAACCGAGCTAACACTTAGACTTGTGCCGATAACACCTTTTCAAAGGCAGCCGCATCGATAGGGCGGCTAAAATAGTAGCCCTGAATTTGGTCACAACCAATTAAATTTAAGAAGTCTAATTGTGCCTTGGTTTCAACCCCTTCGGCAATAACGGTGAGATGTAGGCTATGACCAAGAACATTAATTGCTTCAACAATGGCCGCATCATCGGTATCTGTTGCAAGGTCAGCAACAAAGCTTTGATCTATTTTTAACTTGTTAATTGGAAAACGCTTTAAATACGCCATTGATGAATAGCCTGTGCCAAAGTCATCAATAGAGAGTAACACTCCCATGTTATTTAAGTATTGCAGCACTTGTATATTTTCTTCAACATGCTCCATAATGCTGCTCTCTGTTAGCTCAAGCTCTAAATAAGCGGGTGTTATACCTGTAAGTTTAATTACCTCTTCAACTTGTTTCGTTAGGTTGTTACTCAGAAATTGTCGACTAGAAATATTGATTGCCATTTTTAACTTAGGCAAGCCGAGTTCACACCATTGTACTTGTTGCTTACAAGCTTCTTCCATTACCCATAAACCTAGTTCTTTAATCAGTCCTGATTCTTCAGCAATAGGAATAAATAGGTTAGGCGGTATTAATCCTCGGGTGGGATGCTGCCATCTAACTAACGCTTCACAGCCAATAATTTTGTTACTCGCTAAATCAACCTGGGGTTGATAATGTAAAACAAATTCTTTCGCGGCTATTCCTTTACGCATATCATTTTCTAATAACAACCTATCTTCAGCTTGAAGGTTCATTTCAGCGGTAAAAAATTGAAAACGATTTCTGCCACTGTCTTTTGCTCGATACATTGCAATATCAGCATTTCTCAATAAGCTATCGGCGTCGGTTCCATCAACAGGGTAGGTACTAATGCCGATACTGCTAGTTACTACCACTTCGGTGTTGCCTAATAAAATTGGTTTGGCAATTTCCTTCAATACTTTTTCAGCAATACCGGCGACATTTTTGCTATTGTTAGTCCCCATCACCAAGATGACGAATTCATCACCACCAATTCTAGCAATAGAATCTTCATCTCGTATGAGATGCTTTAGCCGTTGTGCTACATGTTTTAACAGTAAATCACCAATTAAATGGCCTGAAGCATCATTAATGAGTTTGAAATTGTCTAAGTCTAAATACAATAAAGATAAGTTATGTTGTTGACGATCTGCGTAGTTTATCGCTAATTCTAGTTGTTCATGGAATGACGCGCGATTGTGTAAACCGCTAACAATATCAAAGTGCGCTAACTTGAATATTCTGTCTTCATCTACCTTTTTTGCCGATATATCGTCAAATATACAAATGTATTGTGCTATTTTTAACTGCTCATCACGCACCGCAGCCATCGTCAACCAAGAAGGGTAAACCTCACCGTTTTTCCGTCTGTCCCAAACTTCACCCTGCCAGCTGCCATGCTCGGTTATGCTACTCCATAAGTTTTTGTAAAAAACCTCATCGTGCTTTCCTGATTGTAACAAACGTGGATTTTTGCCTACCACTTCATCAATTGAATAGCCGGTAACGTTGGTGAAAGCAGGATTTACCCGTAAGATTAAAGCATTACCATCAGCAATAATGATTGGTACAATGCTTTCTTGAAACACAATTTCAGCTAATTTGAGTTCGTCGGCGGCTTGTTGTAAATCGCCCGACTGTTGAGCCACTAACGTTTTAAGGGCTAACTGACTTTTCGCTAGCTGTTTATTGGCAACTTTCTTTTCTTGTATACTTGCAGTAATAATTAAGGTAGCTAGCATCATAACGGCAATGAAACTTTGTAAAAGTAAAACAGCTTCAATTTCACTGCCTATTGCAAAGGGGCCGTAGCCATTTTTGGTGCCAATAATGGCAAACAACGCAATAATCACAATATATAAGGTTGCCCCTAAATGACCAAACCGGTAACCAGCCCAAAGCGTTATCGGTAAGTAGATAAACGCAAAAGGGTAATGCTCTTTTCCTACAATGAGCATATCACTAAACACTATAAGAATACTCGATGCAGTGATTATCCACAAAAGGCTATCAACTTTGGAAAAGGTTTTTAATTGTGCTTTATCGAGTTGCCCCCATATTAATAAAAATGGGCTGATGATTAACCCGCCAACTAAACTACTTAACCACCATGCCGACCACTGAGCGGGGTAAATGGTTAAACTCATGTCGTTATCAATAAATAGTGCTGCCATTCCTATTGAAGCACTGATCATGGTTGTTACTGTGATGATCAAGGAAAACTTAGCGACTTTCACCACGGAACTAAATGGCGAGCTGCCAAGATAGCGAATTATTAGCCAACAAGCGGTGCTTGCTTCTAAGGTGTTACCTACAGCTATGGTAAAGTTGGCGAATATAGGGATACCCGAAGTGATATTTACTATCAGGGTGGCAATAAATATTGCAGGCCAATAGGATAAACCATAATAACAAACAGCAGCAATTGCCAGACCAGTGGCAGGCAACATTGGTGTAATGCCAGTGTGTTCAAAAGTAAGCTGCTGTCCTAGTTTGGCTATAAAGCAATAAGCAAAAATAATGGATAACCAATAAAACAGCTTTTTTGAAGTGGTCGGCATTTTGTCACATAATGATTGATTTCTGTACCATTCACCTTAGCAGTGATTTGGTGTTATTTCTATTTAGATGATGATTTTTTTCACATTTTATTATGATAGCTATAAGAAAAATAAAAATATTTTGCTTCACTTCAATTTGTTGTATACGTTTACTTAGCATGTTAATTATGGTTTTGGGTTGTTAGATTGAGTAGGTCTAATGCTAATGATTTAAGTTTTATTATTAAAAAGCCTTTATTAGTTTTATTGCTGATGGCACCATAAAACTTTTTATAACCACTAACTTTGCCTTGGGCAGAACATTAATAGAGAAAAATATGATTATCTTGCAAAATGCGATGGAAAAAAGCAATCTTTATAAAGTGGATGAATTTGGCGTTAAAAATTATAATTATGCAATTTTAGGCTCTTTTTCTTTAGCCGTATTTTCCATACTAAACATGGCGTTAGGTTATGTTGCTTTACTTGCTGAAACTAATGCGGTTGATTCACCAGTGCAAAATTATGCCGATGCTTTGTGGTTGATGCTAATGTCATCTACGACCATTGGTTTTGGTGATGTTTACCCTATTACCTTTATTGGTAGAGCCGCGGTGTTTGTGATGTTTATTTTAGGAGTTGGGATCTTAGGTGGTGTTGGTGCAGTGTTTGCTAATAAAATATTCGGTTTTGCTGATACTAATATAAAAAACAGAGAACTTAGAAAGCAAAACGAACAGATATTTGCTCAAAATATTAAAATTCAGCAAAAATTAGAGCAACTAGAAAAATCTTTAGCGGCTTTATCAAAATAGTTCGTCCGTCGATACTTGCTTATGAAAAGTCATAAGTTATTGAGTATAAGTAAATTACATTAATTGAGTTGCCACTTATTTATAAGGCTTAAACTTGTTTTCCTGCAAGCAATTGACTCTGTTCATTAATGGATGCTTCAAGGTAATGACGAAATGCTGATACACGCGCATTATTTTTTAGCTCTGGATGCGATAGCACCCATAACCCTAAATCGAATTCAGTTTTTGGTTCGCAATAGCGCATGAGTAAGGGATCTTCATCACCGATAAAACAGGGTAGAAAAGTTACGCCTAAATTGGCATGTACCGCAGATAAAATCGTCATGGCATCATTACTGTTAAATTGATGATTTTTGTTACCACATGAATGTTTGGTCCATGATTTATGATAATCACAGCATTGTGCTCCTAGCCACTTTAAACTATCTGTGGAATGTTTTTCAGACGTTAGGTAGTTAACGCTACCATATATAGTTGATGCAACTGTAGCGATACGCTTACCTATAAGCATCTGAGGTGGGGTGTTAGTTAACCTAATGGCTATATCAGCTTCTCTCTTCACTAGGTTAATAGTGTCGCTGGATACAATAACATGTAAATCAATATCAGGATAAAGCTGACAAAACTTGTGAAATATTGGCATGAGTATGGTTGCAGACATACTGTTGATTGTAGTGACGCGAAGTGGTCCAATTAACGAATCGTTTTTGCCCGTTAGTGTGCCATCAATACTGGTAATTTCTTTTTCTATATTCAGTGCAGCAGCCGCTATTTTTTTCCCTGCTTGGGTTAACTCACAAGCATTATTAGCACGGCTAAATAAACTGACACCTACATTTTTTTCTAAAGCTTTAATGCGCCTTGATACGGTGGAATGTTGCACATCGAGGCTTTTTTTGCCGCTTGACTAATAGTTTTATAACGAGCAACGGCTAAAAAAATTTTTAAATCGTCCCAATTCACTGTCTTAGCTCCCCTGTGCATTTATGCACATTATGTTTCATTTTTTCGCCAATTGAAAATCGTTAAAAAGCCACTTAGGCTTGTTGTTAGGATAAATGCTTGAGCGCATTTAACAATATAGTAAACAAACAAAGGATTATAAAATGAGTGAAAAATCATTGTATGAACGTCTCGGAGGCTATGATGGGGTTGCTGGCTTCGTCAATAATTTATTACCAAGATTACAAGAAGATAACCTGTTAAGGCGTTTTTGGGATCATCGTGTCACCGATCGTCTTGAGAAAGAAAAACAGTTGTTAATTGACTATTTATGTACTAATGCTGGCGGCCAAGTGCATTATACTGGGCGCGATATGAAGTTATCTCATCAAGGAATGAAAATAAGTGAGCTTGACTGGCATGTGTTTTTAGAACATGCCACAGCAACAATGGAAGCCTTAAACGTTCCAGAGCAAGAACGAATTGATGTGTCTCAATTCGTTGCAAGTTTAAAAGACGATATTGTTGAAGTGAGTGAGTAACGGCTACCCTTGTTTAGACTTTTTAAGGGCTTTGTTTTGGCGGCGTTCATTTATTATTGTTGTTACATCACCACCTAGG
Organism: Colwellia sp. KU-HH00111; assembly: GCF_040362745.1. Classification (NCBI taxonomy): domain Bacteria; kingdom Pseudomonadati; phylum Pseudomonadota; class Gammaproteobacteria; order Alteromonadales; family Colwelliaceae; genus Colwellia; species Colwellia sp. KU-HH00111. Next base: position 69,775 of record NZ_BAABWO010000004.1, read on the forward strand.
TGGTTTTCACCGCGTTTGGCAGCTAGTGCTATTTGGCGCTCACGTTCAGCAAAACGATGGCGTTGTTGTTCGCTTATTTTGTTGTAGCAGCGGTGACAACTAACGCCTTTAACATAATGCTCACTTTGCTTTTCTTGTTCGGTTAACGGAAAACGACAGGCAAAGCATTGATCATATTTACCTTGAGTTAAATCGTGGTTTACCGCGACGCGACCATCAAAGACAAAACATTCACCTTGCCATAAGGTTTCCTCTTTGGGCACTTCTTCAAGATATTTCAAAATGCCGCCTTCAAGGTGATAAACCTCTTCAAAGCCTTGCTCTTTTAAGTAGGCAGTTGATTTTTCACAACGAATGCCACCAGTACAAAACATCGCCACTTTTTTATGTTTAGTATGATCCAAGTTTTCCTTAACATACTGTGGAAATTCACGAAACGTTTCAGTATCAGGATTTAATGCGCCTTTAAAGGTGCCAATTTCTACTTCGTAATCATTGCGGGTATCCACTAATACTACTTCAGGATCTGAAATTAAAGCATTCCAATCTTTGGGTTTTACATAAGTTCCAACCACTTGGTTAGGATCTATACCTTCAACACCCATAGTGACAATTTCTTTTTTTAGTTTTACTTTAGTACGGTGGAAGGGGTTTTCATCGATATAAGATATTTTGTATGAAATATGATTTAGGTGTTCGTCTTCTGCGAGAAAAGCTAACACTTGTTCGATTGACGATTGATTGCCTGCTATCGTGCCATTAATGCCCTCTGCTGCTAATAGCAGCGTGCCTTTAACATCAAGGCTTATCATTTTAGCGAGTAAAGGCTCACGTAATGCTTTATAGTTTTCAAGACGGACAAATTTATATAACGCGCAAACATGAATGTTAGGGTTTTGTTTGTCGGTTGTTGTTTTCGACGCTAGGTGTTGTGAACTCATATGTTTTCTCTAGTGAACTTGCTGGAACGTAAATCCAGTGCTGTAGATTAATAACCTGATGTTGAATCTTTGATCTAGATCAAGTTTTGAGCGCGCATTCTAGCAGAAACAAAATTTGTTGAACATATTACAGACAAAAAAATACCACCTTGAGTAATCAAGATGGTATTTTTCTTTAACTATTTGGATTTTGCTTTAATTTAAGTGATGCTATTTCTAGGCGGAAGCACGGAGCCTATGACTATAGGTGAGTACTTTCAACAACGAAATAGTGAAACTTAATGACAAGAAAAGGTCAAATTAAGCTTCAACTTGCAAAATTACAGTATCCGCTTTTTTGGTGTACTCTTCCATTTTGTCAAAGTTTAAGTAACGGTAGGTATCTGCGGCAGTGGCATTAATTTTAGCGGCGTACTCCATATACTCAGCAGGGCTTGGCAACTTACCTAAAATAGCACCAACGCCAGCTAATTCAGCTGAAGTTAGGTAAACATTTGCTCCTGTACCTAAACGGTTAGGGAAGTTACGGGTTGATGTTGATAGTACGGTTGTATTATCGCCGACACGTGCCTGGTTACCCATACACAGTGAACAGCCTGGTGTTTCAACGCGAGCGCCCGCTCTACCGTATATATTGAAGTAACCTTCATCTTTGAGTTGCGCGCTATCCATTTTAGTTGGCGGAGTAACCCACATACGTGTAGGTAACGAACCATTAAAGTTTTCAATCAATTTGCCTGCGGCGCGGAAATGGCCGATGTTGGTCATACAGGAGCCGATAAATACTTCATCAACGTCTACACCCGCAACTTCAGATAGTAATCTCGCATCATCAGGATCGTTAGGACAACATACAATAGGCTCTTTAATATCATTCAAATCAATTTCAATAATGTGAGCATATTCAGCATCGGCATCTGCTTCCATTAATGAAGGGTTGGCTAACCATGCTTCCATCGCCTTTATGCGACGAGTAATGGTGCGAACATCGCCGTAACCTTCACTGATCATCCATTTAAGCATCACGATGTTTGAATTTAAGTATTCAGCAACGGCTTCTTCTTCAAGTTTTATTGTACAACCAGCAGCAGAGCGCTCAGCTGAAGCATCAGATAATTCAAATGCTTGCTCAACGGTTAAACCTTTAAGGCCTTCAATTTCTAGCACACGACCAGAAAATTCATTGATTTTTCCTGCTTTCTCAACCGTTAGTAAGCCTTTGTTAATGGCGGTATAAGGAATAGCATGAACTAAATCACGTAGGGTAATTCCCGGCTGCATTTCTCCCTTAAAGCGAACCAAAATTGATTCAGGCATATCAAGTGGCATAACACCGGTAGCCGCAGCAAAAGCAACTAAACCAGAGCCAGCAGGGAAAGAAATCCCTAATGGGAAACGTGTATGAGAATCACCACCTGTACCAACAGTGTCAGGTAATAACATGCGGTTTAGCCATGAATGAATTACACCATCACCGGGGCGAAGAGACACACCACCACGGTTCATCATAAAATCAGGCAAGGTGTGATGAGTAATCACATCAACAGGTTTAGGATAAGCGGAAGTATGACAGAAAGACTGCATAGTTAAGTCGGCAGAAAAACCTAAACAGGCTAAATCTTTAAGTTCATCACGGGTCATTGGGCCAGTGGTATCTTGTGAGCCCACAGTGGTCATTTTAGGCTCACAGTATTGACCGGCGCGAATACCGTCAATCCCACAAGCTTTACCGACCATTTTTTGGGCAAGTGTAAACCCTTTGTTTGATGCAGCAACTGAGGGCTGCTTAGCAAATAATTCTGGTGCAGGTAAGCCTAACGCTTCACAAGCACGGGTGGTTAAACCTCGGCCGATGATTAACGGGATACGGCCGCCTGCGCGCACCTCATCTAATAATACTGGGCTAAGCGTAAATTCAGAAATTACCTCACCAGCCGCATTTTTTACAACGCCTTGGTATGGGTAGATATCAATAACATCGCCCATGTTCATTTTTTGCACGTCTAACTCAATAGGCAAAGCACCTGAGTCTTCCATGGTGTTGTAGAAAATAGGGGCAATTTTACCGCCTAAACAAACACCACCACCACGCTTATTGGGAATACATGGAATATCATCACCCATAAACCATAATACCGAGTTAGTAGCTGATTTACGAGATGAGCCAGTACCGACTACATCACCCACATAGGCCAGAGGAATCCCCTCTTTTTGTAGCTCTTCAAGTTGAGCTATCGGGCCAACAACCCCGTCTTCGTCAGGGGTGATACCTTCACGGGCAATTTTTAGCATCGCTTTGGCGTGTAAAGGAATATCTGGTCGAGACCATGCATCAGGCGCTGGTGATAAATCGTCAGTGTTGGTTTCGCCAGGTACTTTAAATACTTTGACGGTAATTTTATTTGCCACTTTAGGCTTATTGGTGAACCATTCGCCATTTGCCCAAGATTGCATTACCGCTTTCGCTTGTTCGTTTCCAGCATCTGCTTTTTCTTTGACATCATGAAAAGCGTCAAACATTAATAATGTTTTTGATAAACCTTGTGCGGCAATGTTGCCTAACTCAGCACAATCTAACAGATCAATCATAGGCTGAATATTATAACCACCTAGCATGGTGCCAAGTAGTTCAGTAGCTTTGGCAGCATCTAAAATAGGTGAGGTGGTTTCTTTTTTAGCGATTGCAGCTAAAAAGCCTGCCTTAACGTATGCTGCTTCATCAACACCAGCAGGCACTCGATTGGTTAATAAATCGATTAGAAATGTTTCTTCGCCAGCGGGAGGATTTTTAATTAATTCAACTAATGCTGCTGTCTGTGCAGCGTCTAAAGCTTTAGGTACGATACCTTGGGCAGCTCGCTCTGCAATGTGGTTACGATATTCTTGAAGCACGATATTCACCTTTTTATTAGGAGACACTAGTCACTTTAGTGATGACTCACAAATATAGAGCCAATTTAAGACAAAGCGTTTTAAGTCTCTAGGATTAAAAATACTTAGTAATAATACAATATTGTCGACACTTTTTGGTGTTACGTATTATTCATCATGGTTATTTTCAATATCTACTCTTTCTATAGTTGCTACTTATCAATCATTTACACTATTTTTTGTTTTTTGTTGTACGACTATAATACTAGTTGGTTTTTATCTGTTATTAATATTGTCGGAAATATATGAGTTTTGTATAAGGTATTAACAAGTAAAATTTAATAATTCAGGCCGCTTAAAATAGCTATTTAAATGATTAAGCTCGTCAGTTACAGGAAAGCTGCTTGATAGTTCGATTGATAGTATAGGAGATAAAATCCTTTTGAGCGACTTGGCAGCTTTATCGTAAATCATTTCAAAAAACACATTCCCTATAACTAATTATGCGATATAAGTCATATAACTATATTTTCTAGTTGCCATTATTGTGATGAATAGTGCTTATTTAAGCAAATGATTGGTAGTTAGCTGTAAATAAGGTAAAATAGTGGCAAAAATTTATCCTTCCAATTAGATTGTTATCACTAATAGATTATCACCATTAATAATAGCTAGAGAGAGTATCAAATGAGCCTGTATTTAGAATATATCGCCGAAATTGAAACCCGTAAAAATGAGCTTGGTTTAGCACCTAAGCCAATTGATAGCGCTGATTTATTATCAGAAATTATCGCGCAAATAAAAGATCAAAATAATGCACACCGCGAAGATTCTCTTAATTTCTTCATCTATAATACGCTGCCTGGTACAACAAGCGCAGCAGGTGTAAAAGCGGCCTTTTTAAAAGAAATCATTTTAGGTGATTCTACGGTAGCAGAGATTACACCTACCTTTGCTTTTGAATTACTTTCTCACATGAAAGGTGGTCCTTCAATTGAAGTGTTACTTGATCTAGCACTAAGCGATGATACTTCTGTTTCATCACCTGCAGCTGATGTACTGAAAACGCAAGTATTTTTATACGACGCTGATACGGCTCGTATTGAAGCAGCTTACAAAGCCGGTAATGCCATTGCCAAAGATCTTTTAGAAAGTTACGCTCAAGCAGAGTTTTTCACTAAACTGCCTGATGTTGAAGAAAAAATTGAAGTCGTTACTTATATTGCCGGTGAAGGTGATATCTCTACTGATTTATTATCGCCTGGTCATCAGTCTCACTCTCGTGCTGATCGTGAATTACACGGCAAGTGTATGATCACACCAGAAGCACAACAAGAAATTCAAGCACTACAAGCTAAACACCCTAACGCGAAAGTAATGCTTATCGCTGAAAAAGGTACTATGGGTGTTGGTTCTTCTCGTATGTCTGGCGTTAACAACGTAGCACTTTGGGCAGGTAAGCAAGCGAGCCCTTACGTGCCATTTATTAACATTGCGCCAGTTGTTGCAGGTACTAATGGTATTGCGCCTATTTTCTTGACTACAGTTGATGTAACTGGCGGCATTGGTCTTGATCTTAAAAACTGGGTAAACAAAGTTGATGCAAACGGTAACAATGTTACTGACGCAAATGGCGACCCGGTATTAGAAGAAGCCTACTCAGTTGCTACAGGTACCGTTTTAACTATCGATACTAAAGCTAAAAAATTATACAACGGTGACAAAGAGCTCGTTGACGTATCTTCAGCATTTACTCCTCAAAAAGTTGAGTTCATGAAAGCGGGTGGCTCTTACGCAGTAACATTCGGTAAAAAACTACAAACATTTGCTGCAGAAGCGTTAGGTGTTGAAGCCCCTGTTGTTTACGCAGCATCAAAAGAAATTTCACACGAAGGCCAAGGTTTAACAGCGGTTGAAAAAATCTTTAACCGTAATGCCGTTGGTGTTGCATCAAGCACACCGCTACATGCAGGTTCTAACGTTCGTGTAACAGTAAACATTGTAGGTTCACAAGATACAACTGGCCCTATGACATGTCAGGAATTAGAAGCGATGGCTGCTTCTACTATTTCTCCAATTGTTGATGGTGCATTCCAATCAGGTTGTCACACGGCATCAGTTTGGGATAGCAAAGCTAAAGCTAACACGCCTAAATTAATGGCATTTATGAACAAGTTTGGCTTAATCACAGCACGTGATCCAAAAGGTGTATATCATTCAATGACTGACGTTATTCATAAAGTATTGAATGACATTACCGTTGATGACCGCGCTATCATTATTGGTGGTGATTCGCATACCCGTATGTCTAAAGGTGTAGCGTTCGGTGCCGATTCAGGTACGGTTGCAATCGCTCTGGCAACGGGTGAGTCAGCAATGCCAATCCCTGAGTCTGTTAAAGTAACCTTCAAAGGTAATATGCAAGGCCACATGGATTTCCGTGATGTGGTACACGCAACTCAAGCACAAATGCTTAAGCAATTTGGTGGTGAAAACGTATTCCAAGGTCGTATCATCGAAGTACATATTGGTACCTTAATGGCTGACCAAGCGTTTACCTTTACTGATTGGTCTGCAGAAATGAAAGCGAAAGCGTCAATCTGTATTTCAAACGACGAAACACTTATCAAGTCTATTGAATTGGCTAAGAGTCGCATTCAGATAATGATCGACAAGGGCATGGAAAACCAAGCAGGTACGCTTAAAGGGCTAATCGCACTTGCTGATGAGCGTATTGCGGGTATCAAGTCGGGTGAACAACCTGCACTTGCGCCAGACGATGCCGCTAAATACTACGCTGAAGTAGTTGTGGATCTTGATTCAATTTCTGAACCAATGATTGCTGATCCTGATGTTAACAACGAAGACGTATCTAAGCGTTACACTCACGATGTTATCCGTCCAGTATCATATTACGACGGCAAACCTGTTGATTTAGGATTTATTGGTTCATGTATGGTTCATAAAGGTGACATGCAAATCGTCGCACAAATGTTACGTAACCTTGAAAAGCAAAATGGTACAGTAGAGTTTAAAGCTCCATTAGTGGTTGCTGCACCTACGTACAATATTGTTGATGAACTTAAAGCTGAAGGCGATTGGGATATTCTACAAAAATACGCTGGTTTTGAATTTGACGATGCTAACCCTAAAGGTGCTGCACGTACTAAGTACGAAAACATCTTATATCTAGAGCGCCCAGGTTGTAACTTATGTATGGGTAACCAAGAAAAAGCAGAACCGGGTGATACAGTAATCGCTACGTCAACACGCTTATTCCAAGGCCGTGTTGTTGCTGATACTGCTGAGAAGAAAGGTGAATCTTTACTTGGTTCATCAGCGTTAGTTGTACTTTCAACCGTACTTGGTCGTTTCCCTACTATGGAAGAATACAAGAGCGCAGTAGAGGGTATTGACTTAACTAAGTTCACTCCGCCAACTGAAGAAATGACCACTCAGTTCATTCCAGTGAAAAGAGTATAAATTCAGTTAGACTATTAGCTTGTTACTTGCCTAAGTAACAAACTAAGTGAAAAGCCTAAGGGTTATTTATTTTTGTTAAACAAATGAGAATTTGTGTTCAACAAAAATGATAGCTCTTTTTTTATGCCATTAATAAAGGGGTTAACTACCTGAGAATAGTTCATCGCTCCTCTGTATCTGCCTCTGTTTTTGTCTTTGCTTTTGACTCTACTGCCTCTGTGCATTCAACGTTGGCGACCAGTGAAGGAAAAATATAATTGGGCATAGCACGCCTATCATCAAAGCCTTCAATGCCTTGTAGAATTTGGAGCTGATAAGTGTGATGACGGCAAAGTTGATAAGATTTTCTCAGCAGAAAAGTGGACATAGCCGCAAAATTCCCTCGGTTTTTAGGGATTATTTCAAGTTGGTAGCGGTTTGCTGCCAATTGAGTTTGTCTAAATTGTAGTTGATGATCAAAGTCCCACTGTATTGTACCATTACTGTTGGGCTGTTTTGTTGATGAGCCAGCACATGCAGTAATACTGAGAGGTAATATGAAACACATGACAACGGTAAGATTTTTTTTCATCAGCATTCCTATTGAGATACTAAAAGGCAGCACAAGTAACTTGTTCTGTCTTTTAGTATAACGCGTTCTAAGATTTACAGGAGTATTAAAGAATTACAGAGATAAAGTATGCTTAATCATTACACAGCGTTTATCTTCTTGATGCTTTATTAATAAGCTGCGTTTAGTACCAGCTGATAAGCCGCTAAAGTCTTTAAGCGCTTGCGCTAATCTAGCAACACTCTGCTCACTGCAAGTGGCAGGAATTAAGCTGCTGTAACTACGCATAAAAACAGGGCCATTGTGTTGGTCTATTTCACTTAATAAATTAATGCGTTGTGTGGCACTTTGTTCACTTAAGTGGTTTTGCTCGCTTGGATAAAGCGCTGACATTGCGGTACGTAATTTAGAAAAAGGCATGTCACTATTTTTCTGCTGAATCTTTGCTAACCAATCAACTTTAACTTGAGCAACAGGGGCAATCACTTGCGCATAAAGTGCCGATTTTTCACCAGTATCTGAACCATCTATGGTTAGCTCATGAGCTATTAATTCATTTGCTTTTGTATGTTGAAAGCGGCTTAATTGGGCAATAATATCCCAACGAATGTCTTGGCTAATGGTTAAGTTTTCTAGAGAATGTTGTCCTGATAGTAACTTAAATAAATTATCTAACGCTGCTGGTGAATGAGCAAAGTTTATATAACTGTTGAACCAACGACGTTGCATATTCTTGTTATCGCTATTGGCTAATGTGCTTTGCCATGAAATTTCTTCAAGTTGTGAGGCGATATCACTAACATAGGCATTTTGGCTGCCTAGCCCTTTGTTTAAGTAGGCTTGTGCTGATGATATTTGTGAGAGAATTTGCCCCAACGTGGTGTAATCTTGCTCAAGTGGTGCATTGGCAAGTGCAACGTCGAAGTATTCATTCAGAGGTAAGTTGCCATCCTTGACACTGTCCCACACGCTTTGCCATAACATTGAACGCAACAACGGATCTTCAATTTGTGCTAAATATTGCTTACTAGTATTGAAAGAGCGTTCATCTAAGTTCACTTTGACAAAAGCCCAGTCTTGATAGTTTGGGTAAACTAAATCAGGACATGTAGCCCCTATTAATTCAGCTACATTGGTAGTTTCACCTTGATAAATAACGGCAACTTTTTTAGTTAATTTAAAACCAGGATTAGTGGCATTAAAAAGTGCTAATTGAATTTTTTGCTCACGTAATGTTGGTTGGCTGTCGTCAGCTGATTGTAGTAGTTCAAAAGACGTAATTTTTCCTTGTTCACATTGGTAGCTTGCTTCGATGGTATTAACACCAGCTTGATACAACCAGTCTTGCTGCCATTGGTTTAAAGCTTTGCCACTGGCTTTGGCTAAGCTGTTAATAAAATCATCTAACACGGCATTTTGATAAGCATTGTCTTTGAGGTAATTATGAATACCTTGTTGAAAGGTCTTTTCACCTAATAAATGGCGTAATTGGTTAAGTACAGACGCGCCTTTCGAGTAAGTAATGGCATCAATATTATCAAAGGCATTAGCGGTTGATGGTACAGGTACTTCAATGGGGTGAGTAGTGACTTGTTGATCGGCACTATAGGCGGCTTGTTTACCACCAGCATAAAAACTTCGCCATGCATTATCAAACTCGGTTGCTTCACTGGTAGCGAGTGTTGCCATAAACGCGGCAAAACTTTCATTCAACCATAAACCGTTCCACCACTTCATCGTGGCTAAATTGCCGAACCATTGATGTGCCATTTCATGCATGATAACACTAGCAAGCCTTTGGCGGCGGCTTTGGCTCATTTCTCCATTGGTTAAAAAGCTGCTTTCAGAAAAAGTAACCGCAGCTGAGTTCTCCATTGCACCATATAAAAAGTCTGGTACTAATACTTGGTCATATTTTTCAAATGGGTAAGGTAGGCCAAAATACTCATCAAAAAATTTAAAACCTTGTTGCGTATAAGTGAACCAGTGCTTAGGTGTTATTTGCTCTGCTACCGACTGACGGGCAAATAAACGCAGAGGGTACTTACCGCTATTGTCTTGCCACATTTTATAGGGGCCAGCATGCATAGAAAAATTATAAGGGCTTAAGGTTAAGCTTTTAGGAAAATGCCAAAGCGTAAAGTCACCTTGTGGGGTTGCACTTGTTTCTTTGGTTGCTGAGAATACCGTCCAATCTTTTGGTGCAGAAACGGTTAGTTCAAAGGTTGCTTTAAGATCGGGCTGATCAAATAGGGCAAACATTTGTTGTGCTGCTGCGGGTTCAAAATGAGAATACAGATACACTTTACCGTCGACAGGGTCTTTAAAGCGATGTAGCCCTTCACCATTAGTACTGTGTTTGCGAGTAAAGTTAACGGTGACTGTATTATTTCCTTTTACTAGCTGCTTAGCGGGTAAGGTAATAAACCCGTTGTTGTAGTTGGTGGTAATCGCTTCAGCAGTCATGCTGATGTTGTTAATCACAAGGCTGCTAATGTTTGCGTCGCTTAAATCTACGGTAAGTGGGTTGTTATTGTCGGAAAGATCAAAGTTAATAATTGAACTTGCGGAAAAACTTTCGTCGCCTGTTAAATTGAAATTTAATTTATAGTTTACATTGGACACACGCTCAGAACGTTTAAATGCTTGTTCTTGGCTCAGATATTGGGTCTCTGCTCTGGGGGAGAAACTTGTTATTTGGTTTTGGATAGTGTTCGTATTTTCTTTTGCTGTTTGAGTTTTTTGTGTGGTAACACAGGCGTTGAGTAATAGTGTTGCTGCCAGTGATGTAGCTAAAATCACTTTATTTGAAGAGTTAAATGTCAAGAGAATGCTCACTATGTTTAATAAGTTAGGTTTAATAAGTTAGGTTTAATAAGTTAGGTTTAATAAGTTAGGTTTAAGATATTAAAGGCAGTATAAAACAGAACTATGAGAGTAAAAAGTGAACTGAAGATTTAACAATTATTTATCGAGGAAATTTGTAAAGAAATAAGCACCTTGAGATAGTTTGGGTGGGGTAAATAAAAAGCCATTATTTTACAATAATGGCTTTAAGTAACAGCTTGATGATTAAGGTCACTCAGCTGTTAAATTTCAAATGTCCAATGAAGGTTAGAATTTATTCTGACACGGGTAATACATTCCCCCCTTCATAGGGTATTTATTTTCTACTTTTTCTTTTTCACAGCTTTAGCATTGGGTAAATCTGTGATTGAACCTTCAAAAATTTCAGCTGCTAAGCCAATTGATTCGTTCAACGTTGGGTGAGCATGAATCGTTAAACCAACATCTTCAGCATCAGCGCCCATTTCTACCGCTAAACAAATTTCACCAAGCATTTCGCCAGCATTGATACCAACAATAGCACCACCAAGCACACGACCTGTTTCTTTTTCAAAGATCATCTTAGTTTTACCTTCAGTACGTGCAGAAGCGATAGCACGACCAGAAGCGGCCCAAGGGAAGTTAGCTACTTCAATGTTTAAACCTTGCTCTTTTGCTTCACGCTCAGTAACGCCCACCCAAGCCATTTCTGGATCAGTATACGCAATTGAAGGAATACAACGAGGGTCAAACTCATGTTTTTTACCTGAGATAACTTCAGCAGCACAATGTGCTTCATGAACGGCTTTATGCGCAAGCATAGGTTGACCAACCACATCACCAATAGCGAAGATGTGAGGTACGTTAGTGCGCATTTCTTTTGAAACGTTGATAAAGCCACGTTCGTCAACATTAACACCTGCTTTATCAGCAGCAACTAAATGGCCGTTTGGTTTACGACCAACAGCAACTAAAATTTTGTCGTAACGCACTTGCTCAGCAGGGGCTTTTTTGCCTTCAAAAGTAACATATAAACCGTCATCTTTTGCTTCAACAGCCACAACTTTAGTAGACAACATGATGTTGAATTTTTTCTTGTTGTAGTTGTTATAGATTTTAACAATATCTTTATCAGCAGCAGGTACTAATTGATCAGCAAATTCTACTACGCTTACGTTAGAGCCAAGCGCTGAATAAACCGTGCCCATTTCTAAGCCAATAATACCGCCACCTAGCACTAGCATTTCGTCAGGAACGTCTTGAAGCTCTAAAGCGCCGGTAGAATCGATAACACGAGGGTCATCATTTGGAATGAATGGTAAATCAATCACTGAAGAACCACAGGCAATAATTGCATTATCAAAGGTAATGGTGGTGTTGCCATCGCTACCTTCAACTTCGATGGTTTTATCAGAAGTGAATTTACCAAACCCTGTGACGGTTTTAACTTTACGTGCTTTAGACATGCCGCCTAAACCACCCGTTAATTGACCAATAACGTCTTCTTTCCAACCACGGATCTTATCTAAATCGATTTCTGGTTTGCCAAAAGTAACACCGTGAGATGCCATTGCTGCCGCGTCATCAATGACTTTAGCCACATGTAGCAGTGCTTTAGATGGGATACAACCAACGTTCAAACAAACACCACCTAAAGTAGCGCGACTTTCAACTAATACTACGTCTAAACCTAAATCTGCTGCACGAAATGCTGCTGAATAACCACCAGGGCCAGCACCTAGAACTACAACTTGAGTTTTAATTTCGTTACTCATACTATTCCTCAATAAAACTGTTTAAAGTTTCTAATTTGTGTAAATATTTTTTATGGGCGAAATTCTACGCTTAACTGTCGGATTTCGCCAATATTTATTGAAATTATTAGTGCTGTTATTACAGCACTAACTTACGAATGTCTGACATCACACCAGCTAAGTGCACAGTAAAGCGTGCTGCGATGGCGCCGTCAATTACACGATGGTCGTATGACATTGATAACGGTAGCATCAGCTTAGGCTCAAACTCGCTGCCATTCCACTTCGGCTTCATTTCTGATTTTGACACACCTAAGATAGCAACTTCTGGCGCATTAACAATCGGTGTAAAGGCTGTGCCACCAATTCCGCCAAGGCTAGAAATAGTGAAACAACCGCCTTGCATATCTGCCGCTTTCAACTTGCCATCGCGTGCTTTAACACTGATTTCAAGTAATTCACGTGATAACTGGTGAATGCCTTTTTGATCCACATCTCGCACCACAGGAACCACTAAGCCGTTTGGTGTGTCTACAGCAACGCCAATGTGAATGTATTTTTTCAAGATCAAGCTTTCACCGTCTTCACTCAAGCTTGAATTGAACACAGGGAACGCACGAAGGGCATCGGCAGCAGCTTTTAATATAAAGACTAGCGGCGTAATTTTAAAACCAAGCTTTTGTTTTTCGCAAACAACATTTTGTTCTTTACGGAAAGCTTCAACATTGGTGATATCAGCTTCATCAAACTGAGTAACATGAGGAATGGTTACCCAGTTACGATGTAAGAAAGGTCCTGATATTTTTTGAATACGCGTTAACGGCTTAGTTTCAATTTCACCAAATTTTGAGAAATCAATAGCTTTTGCACTGACGACTTGTAAACCACCTTCACCGGCTGAAACTGAGCTACCGGCATTAGCTTTAGGACGAGAAAGCTCATATTTTACATAAGACTGAACGTCTTCTTTTAAAATACGGCCTTTATTACCTGTACCCTTGACCAAGGTTAAATCAACACCAAACTCGCGAGCAATACGCCGAATTGATGGTGAGCTGTAAATAGTGCCTTTAGTTGTCGAACCTGCTTGTGGGTGATGTGGCACAGGTGAGCTCACTGGCGCGGTTGTTGGCGCTACTTTTGCTGGAGCAGCTGGTGCAACTGGCGCTTCGGGAGTTGAATCTGCTTTTTCAGGGGTATCAACAGGAGCACCACTTGAAGTTTCAAGCTTAATAACAACACTGCCTTGCTTAACTTTATCGCCGACATTAATGAATACTTCTTTAACGATACCTGCGTGGGTTGAAGGTACATCCATGGTGGCTTTGTCAGTTTCAAGGGTGATTAAACCATCTTCTTCTTCGATAGTGTCACCAACGCTTACCAACACTTCAATGACATCAACTTCACCGTCTTCACCAATATCAGGAACCGCCACTTCAATCACGGCTGATGCTGTTGGAGCCGGAGCAGCTGAAGGAGCTGTTACTTCAGCTACAGGCTTCTCTTCTTTGGCTGCAACAACCGGTGCAGCTTCAGCAGCAGGAGCTTGTTCAACTTCTGCTGATTCACCTGCGGCTGTTATTTCACCAATGACATCGCCTTCTTTAATTTTGTCACCCACGGATACACTGAGACTTGCTAATGTACCGGCAAATGGTGCAGGAATATCCATTGATGCTTTATCAGTTTCAACGGTGACTATACCTTCATCAGCTTCAAGCGCATCGCCTACAGCAACACATATTTCAATAATCTCAACTTCTTCGCCGCCAACATCAGGGACTAGAATTTTTTCATTAGACATTTTACTTTTCCTTCTCTAGTCAAAAATTAAGCGTAAAGTGGGTTAAGTTTTTCGCTGTTAATATTGAAGCGTTTAATTGCTTCACTAACAACACTTGATTTAATATCACCACGATTAGCTAGTTCAAATAAAGCGGCAACCACAATGTAGTGCTGGTCAACTTCAAAATGCTGACGTAAATTATCGCGACTATCACTGCGACCAAAACCGTCAGTACCTAATACACGGTATTCGGTATTGATGTACGCACGAACTTGATCTGAATAATTTTTAATGTAGTCAGTTGCTGCAATTGCAGGGCCCGCTGCTTTAGTAATTACATTGGTTATATAAGGTGTTTTTTGCTTACTTTCCGGGTGAAGCATGTTCCATCGAGTAACGTCTTGACCGTCACGAGCTAATTCGTTAAATGAAGTCACAGAATAAACATCACTTGATACATTAAAGTCGTTTGCTAGAATTTGCGCAGCTTGACGGACTTTTTGTAAAATAGTACCAGAGCCCATTAATTGTACATTAGCAACGGCTTTTTTGGCTTTTGCTGGTACTTGCTCTAGTTGATAAATTCCCTTGATGATCTGATCACTAATATCTTTAGTGTCAGGCATAGCAGGATGCTGATAGTTTTCATTCATTAAGGTTAAGTAGTAGAAAACATTTTCGTTTTCTTCGTACATTCGACGTAAACCATCACGGATGATAACGGCGATTTCATAACCGTAAGTTGGGTCATAAGTGACACAGTTTGGAATAACACCAGCTTGAATGTGAGAGTGTCCATCTTGATGCTGTAATCCTTCGCCATTGAGTGTTGTTCTGCCGGCTGTTGCACCTAATAAGAAACCACGTGCTTGGCTATCGCCTGCCGCCCATGCTAAATCACCGACACGTTGGAAACCAAACATTGAGTAATACACATAGAAAGGAATGGTCGTTGCGTTACAGGTTGAGTAAGAAGTACCAGAGGCAACCCAAGATGCCATAGCACCAAGTTCGTTAATGCCTTCTTGTAATACTTGACCTTTTTTATCTTCACGGTAATAAGCCACTTGGTCAGCATCTTGTGGTACGTATTTTTGACCTTCGTTAGCGTAAATACCCACTTGACGGAATAAGCCTTCCATACCAAAGGTACGCGCTTCATCTGGAATAATAGGTACGATACGCTTACCGATTTTTTTATCTTTTAATAAGCTGTTTAAGACACGAACAAAGGTCATGGTTGATGACACTTCGCGATCACCAGAGCCTTTTGTTATCGCTTCAAAAGACTTCAATGGTGGAATTTCCATTGACTCTTCAGGTTGTTGACGACGAGCCGGTAATGAACCACCTAAAGCTTCACGACGTGCTTTCATGTACTTGTATTCTTCGCTATCTTCTGGGAATTTGAAGAAAGGTAAGTCAGCAATATCTTCGTCACTAATGGGCATATTGAAACGATCACGATAATGCTTGATTGATTCAAGGTCCATTTTTTTAACATTATGAGCAATATTTAACGCTTCGCCTGAAGCACCTAAACCAAAGCCTTTAACGGTTTTAGCAAGAATAACGGTTGGGCGACCTTTGGTGTTCATTGCTCTTTCATAAGCTGCGTAAACTTTTACTGGGTCATGACCGCCGCGATTTAAGCGCCAAATGTCTTTATCTGACATGTTAGCAACCATAGCTTCGGTTTCAGGATATTTGTTAAAAAAGTTCTCGCGGGTGTATTTGCCACCTTTGGCTTTACAGTTTTGGTATTCGCCATCAACGGTTTCATTCATTAACTGTAATAATTTACCTGAAGTATCACGGGCAAGTAGTTGATCCCAGTAGCTTCCCCAAATTACTTTCACCACTTCCCAGCCTGCGCCACGGAAAGTACCTTCAAGCTCTTGAATGATTTTACCGTTACCGCGAACAGGGCCATCTAAACGTTGTAAGTTACAGTTGATAACAAACGTTAAGTTATCCAAGCCTTCGCGAGAAGCTAAGCCGATAGCACCTAATGATTCAGGCTCATCAGTTTCACCATCGCCTAGGAAACAATACACGCGTTGACCAGAACAATCTTTAATACCACGGTTGGTTAAATATTTTAGGAAACGTGCTGTGTATATGGCTTGTAGAGGGCCTAAGCCCATAGAAACAGTAGGGAACTGCCAGTAGTCATCCATTAAGTGAGGATGTGGGTATGAGGGTAGGCCTTTACCATCACATTCCTGACGGAAGTTTGCCATTTGTTCTTCTGTTAATCGGCCTTCAAGAAAAGAGCGTGCGTAAATACCCGGAGAAATATGACCTTGAGCAAAAATAAAGTCGCCACCATCTTTGTCAGTTGCCGCTTTAAAAAAGTGGTTAAAGCCTACATCGTAAAGGGTTGCTGATGATGCAAAGCTGCCAATATGGCCGCCAAGCTCTAAGTCTTTTTTCGAAGCACGTAACACTAAAGCTAGTGCATTCCAACGGATTGCCGCACGAATACGAGACTCAATAGTTTGATCTGCCGGCATATGCGGCTCTTGCCCTGGCGGTATAGTATTCACGTAGGCGGTTGTTGCATCAAAAGGTAGATGAGTACCACCACGGCGAGCACGGTCAATTAACGCTTCAAGTAAAAAATGAGCGCGTTCTGGACCTTCGTTTTCTAATACCGATTCCATTGATTCTAACCACTCTTGGGTTTCTAATGAATCAATATCAATGTTTGGTAGATCTGACATATTGTGTTGTCTCCAATATTATTTATCGTTGTTAGTCACGAGTAGCGAGTTAATTAGCGTTGAAGAACATGACTAGCATGGTTCGTGTTCGCAACTCGTAACTCTATGTTTTGGTATTACATGCGTCGCATAGATCGTTCCATGCGACTATGTTCTTGAGTCAGCTTTAACAATACTTCCTCAATAAAAGCAAGGTGGCGATGACTTGCCCCCCATGCTTTTTTAGGCTGTCCGCTAGTAATAGCATCGAGCAAATTTTTTCTGTAATCAGTGATCTTGCTAAAAATATCTGGTCTTTTTGCTAACATAGTTAAGTTTTGTTCTATGTTATCTATTAATAACGCTGACATACTGCGCGCAGTGTGCAGAATCAACGTATTATGAGATGCTGCACAAATTGCGACATAGAACTCATAAACTGCTTTGGCCTCTAACCGATAATCGTCTTCTAGCTGGCAATTACCGATGTGATCATGCTTGGCTTGAATCTGATCAAAATCAGCCTTGGTACCGCGCATTGCTGCGTAATAAGAAGCCATTCCTTCCATGCCATGCCTAAATTCTAATAAATCAAATTGTGACTCATTAGAATTGGCCATTAAGTCAAATAATGGATCAGCAAATGACTTCATTATAGCTTTACTGACAAAAGTGCCACCGCCTTGTTTGCGAGTGACTAATCCTTTTGCTTCTAATTTTTGAATCGCTTCACGAAGTGAAGGCCTAGAAACCTCAAATTGCAATGCTAACTCTCTTTCTGGTAGCAATTTTTCTCCAGGCTCTAAGCTACCTTCTATAATCATAGTTTCTAACTGAGACAAAATAATGTCAGATAACTTTTGTTGTTTTAATGGTTTTGGCATTAACAGTTAAACCTTAATTCGTTTATCTTCTCCCTTATCATGCTCGTTAGGGGGCAATTAAAGGTGAAATATTGTTAGTTATTATCTTGGTAAATTGGTATTACCATTTGAATTTTGACCAACAAAATAGCAAATTAATGCGATATATTCAAGGTAATTTAGTTGAATATGGCTGATAATGCAAGGGCATTAAAGAATTAAAAACAGAAAGTAAGTAGAGTAAAAACTTAAAACAAATGTTTAATTTGACTGTTTAAAATTAATGGTATTACCAATTATTAAACGACAGAAAAATAGTGGCTAAGCCGAGGTGGTGAAGCTGATATGATATGTTACGCCTTAGCTGAAAGGCAGGTAAGGCGTACTTATATGCTAGTAGCAATCACTATGTAGTAGCTAGATGAAAACCCCCATAATCGTTAATACAGAAATAGTGGCTAATAATAATAATACCGTTCGTTTAGCTAAACGAACAAGTAAACAGGGCTCTGCTGTGCAGTCGTTTTCATCTACCATGATATCTTCAGATTTTTGGGCAACATCAATTAATATTTGATGGGTTGGCTTGTTACCATCAAATAAACTTTCTAACCACATAGGCAGCGCTTTTGAGAAGTGGCCAACAAACATATAGCCAAATGAGGTAATGCGAACGGGTAACCAATCAAGGTAAAAAAGTAAGGCGTTATAATTGTTACACCCTGATGATATTGAGGACGAATGGTTGTGTGTTTGTGCTGTTGTTGAAGAAGAATCTGTACTTTGTACCGTTTGCTCTTGGTGTTCAGCCCCCTCGTTGTCTTGTGTTTGGCTAGATGATGTTTCAGCATTACTGTTAACATCTAATGCGCAGCCATTTTGTTGTTCGATAACCGCCGTTAAAAGTCGATAAAACACTACACCTGCAGCGCCAAAGGCAATAAAAAACAACATAATAGCAATATAGTAGCGATAATTAAGCCAGATCAGCGCTTGTCCAAAACCCATTTGTGGTAAGTTTTTGTCTTGTAAAAGTTGCTGGTGGTAAAGCGCAGAAGTGGTTTGTTCGCCGCGAAAAGAAGCATGCAGATACTGCTTATAAACCGCCCTTATTTTGACACAGCCGAAGCAGGTGATAAGTACGAGTGTGGAAATAATAAAATGCAATAGTCCATCATCAACCAATTCCAACACAATATAGACTAAAGCAACAGGTAAAAGAATAAACAGTGAGTAGCTAAGGTTACTATTATTCATTTTTGCCAATGTTGCATTGCTTTGAAAAAAACGGACATAGTGTTGATAATAATGATCAAAGCACCAAATAGAAGTGACGAGTGATTTTTCTGCCGCTAATGCAATCAGTAAACTGAGTAGACTCATTGGAAACCTTTTATTGTTATGTTGTTATTTTTTATTTTATATCGAATAAACATGTGCTTGCATTAAGTTCTTGTAGGCATTGATGAAAATAATGCCATTTAAATGCTTTGCCGGGATCTGTTTTTCTGCCCGGTGCAATATCACAATGCCCGACAATGTTATCATTACTAATTAACGGGTAGTGTTGTTGTAAACTGTGAGCTAAATGGGCAAGTTGCAGATATTGAGCGTCTTCATAGTCAATATCGTCGCTACCTTCAAGCTCTATTCCAATAGAAAAATCATTACATTTATCTCTGCCATCAAAACAAGAAACGCCGGCATGCCAAGCTTTATCATTAAAAGAAACATATTGAATAATACTGCCATCACGCCTGATTAAGCAATGGGCAGATACTTGTAATTCGGCAAGCTCGGCGAAGCTAGGGTGAGCCTCGGCATTAATCTTTCCTAAGAATAGGTCGCTAATATGTTCACCGCCAAACTGGCCAGCAGGTAGCGAAATATTATGGACCACTAATAAGCTGACATTGTCATTTTCATCGCGAGGCGTGAAAAAGCTAGATTTTTTATGCTCGACACCATCAAGGTAACCTTGAGTTAGCGTATAACTTGTTCGCAAATTATTACCTTTTATCACTTTTTTATGTGAGGTTAACGACATACAATAGCCTTATCTATGGATACAGCCGACATAAGAATGATTATATTATGACTGAAGCAGACTCAACAAACAAAATTGCCAAGATATTTGTTTGGCTTGCTTGGATTATCGCAATTGCGTTATTGATGTTCTTTTTTCAAGATGTGCTTGATAAACAGTACAATCCTAATAACCAACCACAAGTAGGTCTTAATAGTTCAGGGCAGGCAGAGGTTGTATTAAAACAAAATAGGCAAGGGCATTACGTCAGTAAAGGCACTATTAATGAGCTTTCTGTTACTTTTTTGCTTGATACAGGAGCAACTCAAGTATCTATTCCTGCTCATATTGCCGATAAATTGCAGCTGGAAAGTTTTGGCAGTTATCCGGTGCAAACAGCGAATGGCTCTGTCACGGTTTACCGAACAAAAATAGATCACCTTAGCATTGGCAATATTTTCCTATATAATGTCGCCGCACATATAAACCCTGCAATGAAAAGTGATGAAATTTTGTTGGGCATGAGTGCTTTGAAAAAAGTCGAGTTTAGCCAAACGGGCAAACAACTTACCTTACGCGAATACCTTTAATTTGAATTAACTGGAATAACCAATGCTTAACTCTGAAACATTTAATTCCGCTCTTTCTTCTGAGATGAAAAAGCTAAAACACGATATATCAACTACTGTGACTTGGGCGCTTAAAGAAGATTTAGGTGCTTTTGACCAGCAAACACCAAGTGTTGAGCAAGATATTACCGCAATGTTAATACCTGAAAATGAACTAGCGATTGCAACGGTTATTACCCGTGAAGACTGTGTTTTAAGTGGTGTTGCATGGGTCAATGAAGTGTTTACTCAGTTAGATAAGTCACTTGGGCAGGTTAACGAACAAGCAACTAAGATTACCTGGTTTGTTAATGACGGCGAAGTAGTTAAAGCTAATACCACCTTGTTTGAGTTACGCGGCAATGCACGTACCTTATTAACCGGTGAGCGCACAGCCCTTAACTTTTTACAAACTTTATCGGGCACAGCAACACTCACTAGCCAATATGTAAAAGAACTGGCAGGAACTAAGACCAAGTTATTAGATACGCGAAAAACCTTACCAGGCTTACGCTCAGCACAAAAATATGCAGTACTTTGTGGTGGTGGTGTTAACCATAGAATTGGCTTGTTTGATGCTTTTTTGATTAAAGAAAATCACATTGCTGCTTGTGGTGGTATTGCCCAAGCTGTTGCGACAGCAAAGAAAAACCATAGTGATAAAACCGTTGAAGTTGAAGTTGAATCTATGGACGAACTTCAACAGGCGCTAGATGCTGGTGCCGACATTATTATGCTAGATAACTTCACCCCAACCATGATAGAGCAAGCAGTAGCGGCGACGCGTGGTAAAGCAAAATTGGAAGTGTCAGGCAATATGACTATAGAGATATTGCAAGAATATACTAAGGCTGGGGTTGATTTTATTTCAAGTGGTGCGTTAACTAAGCATGTGCAAGCAGTTGATTTATCAATGCGTTTTCAGTAAAAATGATAGCAAATGAAAGCAGTAATATGACCATAGCAACTAGGTTGAATACGCAAATAGCCAGCCCGTTGGTTGAAGACTTTGTAGCCTTAAGAATAAAGGTTGGCTGGCAATCAATTGATAAAGCGTCTGCACAAAGGAGTTTAGATAACTCCTTATTTCATGTTGCTATCTATGATCAAGATGTACTTGTTGGTATGGGACGCGTAGTTGGTGATGGTGTCATGTATTTTTACGTCCAAGATATTGCGGTTGACCCTGATTATCAAGGTTTTGGTATTGGCGATAGGATAATGACAGCAATAGAAGGTTATCTATCAAATGCTGCCATTTCAGGTGCTACTATTGGCTTGTTAGCTGTTAAGGGGAAAGAAACATTTTATGCGCGTTATGGTTACTTTAATAGGCCTAACGCAACGTTAGGACACGGTATGTGTAAGTTTGTTTAAAATACACTGTCACGCCAGTCTTCACCTAATTTTTCTTCAATATATTCCCTGATCATCTGTCTCACTTTTTGAGAGGCATTTACATCATCTAAAGCACACAATTCTTCAAAAGTCGCTTTCTTTTTAGGATCGATAAGAATAGTCAGTCTAGCTGTTCTCTTTTCCATATTGTCTCCAATTTCACTTTGTCTTTAAATGTAATTATAGCTACATGTTAATCATATTGTAATTTGATTAACATATGATTGTAATTGTATTGTATTTAAATTGTAATATAATTGCAACGTTGTTATTTGCATGAAAATTATAAATACAAAAAAGGTCATTCGTTGATGAAATATCGAAAGCACTTATTCTCTTTGCGAATTGGTAATGCTCTTCGAGAGTCATTTAAAGCCAGTCCCTACACACTTAATTGGTTTCTTAAAGATGCACTTGCCGGGCTGACCGTCGGTATTATTGCTTTACCTTTGGCAATGGCGCTAGCTATAGCAATAGGTGTTGCTCCTCAGTACGGACTTTATTCTGCAATTATTGCGGGTTTTATTATTCCTCTTACAGGTGGTTCACGCTATAGCGTTTCAGGGCCTACTGCTGCTTTTGTTGTTATTTTATACCCTATTGTGCAGCAGTATGGTTTATCAGGGCTTTTACTAGCAAGTGTTCTATCAGGGGGCTTTTTAATTGTTATGGCGTTTCTTAGATTAGGGCGATATATACAATATATCCCCGAATCGGTAACGTTAGGCTTTACTGGAGGAATCGCTGTTGTTATCGCGGTTTTTCAAGTGAAAGATTTTTTCGGTTTAATAATTACAGATATGCCAGAACATTTTGTTGGTAAAGTAAGCGTAATATTGCAACAACTCCACAATTTATCATTGCCTACTTTATTTGTAGGTAGCTGTACATTGTTGGTTATGATCGTTTGGCCAAGGTTAAAAACAGTGATACCTGCTCACCTTATTGCCATTATAGTTGCTAGCGTTATTGCATATATATTAAATACTCATGGCACTAATGTCGCGACTATAGCTTCAATATTCAGTTTTACTTTGCCTGATGGTGCTATAGGCCATGGAATACCGTCGGAAATGCCTAGTTTTGAATTACCTTGGCTACGTGAAGAGCCGCTAGTATTTTCTTGGCGGTTAATTAAGGATTTAGTGCCAGATGCCTTTGCAATCGCTATGCTAGGTGCAATTGAATCTTTGTTATGTGCAGTAGTACTTGATGGTATGTCAAGCACTAAACATAGTGCCAATAGTGAGTTGTTAGGACAAGGGATAGGTAATGTAATTACCCCCTTTTTTGGTGGGATAACTTCAACTGCAGCCATTGCACGTTCAGCAGCAAACTTTAAAGCAGGTAGTGTAACGCCTATTTCAGCAATGATTCATGCTGTTGTTATACTGTTTTCTCTTTTGTCTTTTTCTTCAATTTTATCTTATATACCAATGGCTGGAATGGCTGCACTACTACTGGTGGTTGCATGGAATATGAGCGAGTCTGATAAAATCATCCACTTAATTAAGAAAGCTTCAGCGGATGAGGTAGTTGTGTTGCTGAGTTGTTTTTTATTGACCGTTTTTGTAGACATGGTTGTCGCTATTGTTGCAGGGGTTGTTCTAGCATCTTTATTATTTATGAAACAAATGGCAGATATGACCAAAGTACATGATATTACGAAACATAAACGCCTGATTCATATTAGTCTTCCTGACAAGTGGAAAGTTTATAAGATTAATGGGCCTCTTTTTTTTGCTGCTGCAGATCGTATTTTTGGTGAATTGTCCCACCTTAGTAACGATCAAGAAGGTGTAGTTTTATATTTTGATGGTGTTTCTGTTTTAGATTCAGGTGGAGTTGCTGCTTTATACAAGTTGATTGAGAAATGTGCAAAAACAAACACTCGTTTATATTTAGCTGACTTTCAATTTCAACCTTTAAAAACATTATCAAAAGCTGAGTTTTTACCTGATGGAAAAAAATGCAGAGTGTTTTCCACACTATCAGAGGCGCTAAGTGAATCAATAGTATCATCGAAGGAAGACAAGGATAACGGCTAGCTGAGCTTGCAAAAAAATTTATACAATATTAAAACTGAGAGAGGTTACTTTGAAAAATATATTTACCGCCATACTGTTATTTTGTCTTGGCGTGACACCCGCTTGGGCTTCGGATTCGACAGGTCATCTCAATATGACCTCGTCAATGTTGGGATTTGCAGCTTTAGCTGTTTTTATTATTGGTTATGGTTTGGTGATAGCTGAAGAGTTTATACATCTTCGCAAATCAAAGCCAGTTATACTTGCTGCTGGTATCATTTGGGTTTTAGTTGCCTTGCTTGCAAAAGGTGTAGAGCATGGAACTATGCTTGTTGAGCATGCCTTGAATCATAACTTATTAGAGTATTCAGCATTATTGCTTTTCTTACTCACCGCGATGATATATGTCAATGCGATGACCGAACGTAATGTGTTTGAAGCACTTAGAGCTTGGTTAGTAAAGCGAGGGTATAGTTACCGAAAATTATTTTGGATCACAGGCTTTTTAGCCTTTTTTATCTCTCCTATTGCTGATAACTTAACGACGGCATTATTGATGGGCGCTGTTGTGTTAGCTGTTGGTTCAGATAAGCCTAAATTTGTATCGATAGCATTTATTAATATTGTTGTTGCTGCTAATGCTGGAGGGGCATTTAGTCCTTTTGGTGATATAACAACTTTAATGGTGTGGCAATCAGGTAATGTAGACTTTTTTGGATTCTTTGCTTTATTTATACCGGCTCTAGTGAATTTTCTCATACCTGGCTTTATTATGAGTTTAGCGATACCAAATGAAACGCCACAAGCTTCAGGTGATAATGTTATTATGAAAAAAGGGGCAGTGGTGATTTGTTTGCTCTTCCTCTGTACTATTATTACGGCTGTCTCCTTTGAGCAATTTTTACATTTACCGCCATTTCTAGGTATGATGACAGGTATGTCGTACCTTTTTTTCTTCTCTTATTATTTAAAAGTGTCAGAAAAAAAATTAGAAGATAACACAACTGAATTTAATATTTTTTCAAAAGTGGCTAGAGCCGAATGGGATACTTTATTATTCTTTTTTGGGGTTATTTTCTGTGTCGGTGGTTTAGGTACTATTGGGTATTTGGCTAATGTATCTCATTTACTTTATGATGGTCTAGGTGCAACCAATGCCAATATAATAGCGGGTATTCTTTCTGCCATTGTAGATAATATTCCTGTTATGTTTGCTATTTTAACTATGAACCCAGAAATGGATACTTATCAATGGTTATTAATCACCATGACCGCTGGCGTGGGCGGTAGTTTACTTTCAGTTGGTTCGGCAGCAGGTGTTGCATTAATGGGGCAATCTAAAGGCATGTATAGCTTCTTTAGCCATATGAAATGGAGCTGGGCAATTGCTTTAGGGTATGCTGCTAGCATTTATGTTCATTATTTAATTAATGGCTAAATTGCTAGTTGAAACTTGAAAAGAGCCTTTAATTTTCAAATAATTATTAAAGGCTTGTCTAAGAGACGTGTTATTTTAACTTACTGACAAAGGTTTTTCTAAACTTGGCAAGCTTAGGTGAAACAACCGCCTGACAGTAAGCATTTTCAGGGTTATTGTTTACATAGTCTTGATGATAATCTTCACCAGAATAAAACTCATCAATAGGGCATACTTGGGTAACTATCGCTTGCTCAAACATTTGTGCATCACTCATTTCAGTAATTATTTGCTCTACAGTGTGCTTTTGACTCTCATCATGGTAAAAAACAGCCGATCGGTATTGCGTGCCAATATCATTACCTTGACGATTTAACTGGGTTGGATCATGCAGGGTAAAAAATATCTCTAATATTTCTTGATAACTAATCATGCTCGGATCAAAAGTTAATTGCACCACTTCAGCGTGTCCACTTTCGCCAGAGCAAACTTCTTCATAACTTGGTGCCTTAGAATGGCCGCCCATATAACCTGATGTAGCTGAAATAATGCCTTTTACTTGAGAAAAAGCACCTTCTATACACCAAAAGCAGCCGCCTGCTAGTGTAGCGATTTGCTGAGGGTTGTTATTGATATTCATTGTCATTTTTATGATTTCGCTCAAAACACTCGATAAGAATAAGGATAATATAATATTATGAACAAACGAGATACACTTGAGACACGAATAATTTATGTCACCCTTTTTTAAAATAAGTCATTCGACAGAAGAAAATAAAGCCAATAACCAAGTGCATATGGTGCTTATTTTACGCGCTGCTGCAATTATACTGCAATTGCTGTTAATTTTATTCGTCAATATTGGTTTGCAGTATCAACTACCTTGGACACCTTTATTTAGTGTTATTGCGTTGGAGTTAATATTTACCCTTGTGAGTTTTGTTATTTATCGCAACAAATCCCAAGCCAGTCCTTCAGCTCTGTTAATACAAATATGTGCCGATATATTATTTTTATCCTTGTTACTCTTTTTTAGTGGTGGTGCGACCAATGCTTTTGTGTCGTTATTATTAATTCCTATTGCTATTGCTGCGGTAACGTTAACACCAATCTTACTGGCTTTAGTGGCATTACTAGCCATTGGCTCTTATAGCGTTTTATTATGGTTTTTACCTATGAGTGTGATGCACGGTAATATGGAAGGGCACTTTATTGGTATGGGGATCAACTTTTTATTTTCTGCACTAGTGGTAGCCATTGTTGTTGGCAAAATGGCACGAAGCATTAATCAAAGAGAGTTGGCTATTGCTGCTTATCGTGAAAACCTATTAAAGCAAGAACAGGTGACATCATTAGGTGTTGCGTCAGCACAAGTCACTCACCAATTGGCTACCCCAATAGCTACCGTACAATTATTGGTTGATGAGCTCAGTGAAGACTTTCCCAACAATGACATAATTGACGATATGCAAAGTCAACTAGCACGTTGTACCCAAAGTCTGAATACCTTCCGTGCTATGGTATTTGATATTAAAGAGCAAACGATCACCGCAATTACTGTTAGCGAACTACTTGCACAGGTATTAGAGAATTTACGCGTTAATCACCCAGAAATAGAAGTTGAGTTAACCGAGCAACAAGCTCAAGAAGTCGAAATAAAGGCGGATGCGGCATTATTACCTGCAATTATTAATTTATTAAACAATGCTGTCAGGGCCACTAAAGCCAACAATAGCCATAAAATTACATTAATTAGCCAAGTTCAAGCAGGTAATTGGCAGTTTGTTATTCGCGATTATGGTTTAGGTTTTACCTTAGAAAAATTAAAACAACTGGGAACAAAGCCAGTAACCAGTGAGCAAGGGCTAGGCATGGCTGTCTTTTTAAGTCATGCTAGTTTAGAACGTTTGGGTGGTAAGTTAGTATTAACCAATCACAATCAAGGTGGGGCTTTAGTCACATTAAGCCTACCGATTTTAAAGGACGGTTAACCAATGAAGAAATTATTACTGGTAGAAGATGATACCCTTTTTGCTAATACCATTATTAGGCGGCTCACTAAACATGGTTTTGATTGTGTACACGTTGAAACTAATTCTGAAGCGTTATTAGCTTGCCATCGCCATCTGCCCGATTATGTTTTACTTGATATGAAATTAGCGCATGAAACCACCTTAGGTATTATTAAGCCTATTAGGCAATTACGTAGTCAAAGCCGTATTATTTTATTAACAGGTTTTGCGAGTATTGCTACTGCCGTTGATGCCATTAAATTAGGTGCTGATGACTATTTAACCAAACCCCTAGATACCCAAACATTACTAGCAGCATTAAATGAAAGTAAAGTGTCAGACATTACCACAGATACTGATGTTGATGGGCAAACGCTGTCTGCTGAACAGGCGCAGTGGGAACATATTCAGCAAGTACTGAAAGCTAACGGTGGTAATATTTCGGCTACGGCTAGGCAGCTGTCTATGCACAGACGCACCCTACAAAGAAAGCTTCAGAAAAAGCCTCTAGCAGAGAAAACCAGCAGTTAACTAAAACTGTTGGCTTTGCTGGTTTTGAAGTTATACCAATTACACAGTTGATTAGGTCAGCGATGATACGAAAACGGACATTACCCTCAGATAGACATATGCATTATTTGACTACAATTATTACCAATTAATCGAATAAGTAGACAGGCAAAAAGTGCTGACTAAGCAGTCGCTCATCACTTCACTAATAACATTATACTCATTCTTAATTATGGACAAGCTCACCAAACAAATTAAAATTCCTATGTGGCTAAAACCCTCTTATTTTAAATTTGTTTCAATGCCAAAATCTTCAGGTATAAACCAGAGTTTTCGATCCCTAACGTTCGTATTGTGATCGAGCAGAAAATTATCAAAATAAAGATATAATGTATGTGTTTCATCTTTTAGGGGAAAAATATGCGCAGTTAAAGGGTGTTTTTCCATTAATGCTTCAATAGCTCCTTGTTTAGAAAGTTCTTCCAGCCCTTCTTCAATCCAACGTGCTAAGATTTCATTGGATTTATTAGTATAAAAATAAACGGCAAATGGGTAATGCAATAGTATACGGTCATATTGAATCAAATTTGGATATAACTCCTTAATATGGAAAAGCTCGTTTTTAATATCATGAACAGCACGTGGGAAGTAGTCACATCGTTTGGCATCGAGCATCTTGAATAAATTTTCATAGATAGTAGAGGTAGTTACAGATAATTGAGCTTCGGCTAAAATTTTAGTATCAGGCCAATGGGCACCTTGACAAGCGGTAAATTTTTTCAAATCATCAACAGATTTTACCTTTTCAAAAGCTTTCACTGATTCTTTATTGATGATGAATTTTCGATAGCCAATTAAACCACGAGTAGTTGGAATTTTGATCGCTCGTAATTGTTCATTTACTTCCTTATCGAAGCCTAACCAATAAACATCTATGCTTTCATCTTTCATCAACTCAGTGCTGGCACGACCTTGTGACATTCTTTCTTTTAAAATTTCAAACTTAGGGACTTCTCTGTTCTTAGCTGCTTTAACAAGTGCCATATTCAATAAAGCGAGATGATAATCATGAGATATATCGAAAGCTGATCGAGATTTAGGGATTTTTAGTACAGACTGTTGTTCGAAGCCTTGAGCATTTATTGTACTTGAATGAATAAAGTAGATAACCAAAAATAATATTAAAGAGTAAGCAAGTTTCATAATGAAGCGATTAAGTAATATTTATCAAAATTATATACTAAATCGTCAAAGTTGAAATCAACTTTGTGAAGGTATTGTGTGGAAGTCAGTTTAAATTATCTACTCTGATTTATAGACAATATTTAGGTCATTAAATTACAACCCAATAGCAGTTATTAGGCTTAAACCAGTCCCACAAACAAGCAGTAAATTTTAGTTAAACTTACCCCATGAATATTGATCATGGATTCTCAAAGCGCAACGTCAGCTATTGGCTAACTGAAGTCATAAGGTAATTGTTGATACTCGTAGCTGTTTTGCCGTTCAACCGACACAAAGTTCTGAATTAATGATGGCAGTTCTCTAAGCCTATTTGTAGTTGTCAGTCATTTCAAATAAATCGTCCTTACCTAACCGCACCATTGCCTTTCACAAGGTATGCCATCTCGATCGCCATCCATTTTAGTATTTGGACAGTGCTGTATAAAATACGTAGCTTCAGCACAAGAAGACATTTGCGAACAATGCTGTCGACCATCACAAGAAAACTTGGGTTGTGGTGGGCTAGCTTTTGTAGCGCGTTTACTAGGTACTGTGCGCGTTACTTGTGGTTCAGGCTTAGTGACTTTAACCTGACTATCATTGTAAAACTTCCAGCCTGCGAATATAACAAACGCCAGCATCAACATATTTTTCATAACTACTCCTTGCTATTGTTTATAAGTTTAACTCAACCGATATGGGGCAATGGTCACTTAGATAGGTACTTGCCTTGCGGCTATATTCCTGATCAAATACCAGCTGGCGGAATGAATCATTAACATAATACTGTTTGGCTTTAGGATCAAATACAATGTGACCAATAAAGTCTTTGAACCACCCCAATATTTAGGTGTAGCTCCAGTAGTTGGAGCCCACATATCCTCACCCCCTCATCATCAATAGCTTGCCATAATCCGGATTCCTCAGAATATTCAAAAGTAATATCATGATTAAATCTTCGGTTGAAAACACCTAATACGATAAATGGAACATCTTCACTCGCACGTGAATCAATCCACCTTTCCAGTGGCTTAATTTGCTCACTGAGCTTCACACAGGCTCCTTTAGATTTCTTAGAGCCAATAGGCATCAAATCAACGCTGTCGCTATCTAATGTTCTATCAAAACAACCAGACTAAAAATGAACAGTAAGTAACTATAACTGCTTTTCACCTTTAGTTAACATTACGTCAATTCCTCGACGAACTCTGCCAACATCTAACGCTTTATACTCTGTTGCGGTTACAATAAAGCCTTTAGACTTTTTAACAGTCACACCACTGCCGGTTACGACCCTCAGCGACCAGTTTTTAGTCGATTCGCTAGGCTTTTAGCCGCCATTTGTTCACCGTACCAGACGGCTTCCCAAGAGGGCGAACCAGTTAAGCCAAACCGCAGTTTTACCGCAGCTTCTTTCTGGTGCCCTTCGAGTTGTGCGTAGGGCTTCTTAGTGGCCTCCGGAAAGTCCGCGGGTAGCCGTCTGTCCCACTGTTCTCCATTTTTCTCGTTCTTCCAGCCTATGGCGATCATCTGAGCGCGCTCAAAGCCTGAGAGGCCGTTCCAGTTAGAAGCGACGATGTCCGGGATCGCTCTGGACTCAAAGAAACCGGGCGCACGAACCAAATAGGCGAGGACGTGCTCTGAGCGCAATAGCTGAAAGTAGATGCCTATGCATAGCGTCGCCTCCATCTTTCTATTGAATTTATCACCTGACACGTTCCCTTCAGCCGCTTTCATTTTATCTGTCTTCATCCAATCGTGCAGTGGCAGACAGACGCCTACGCCCAATTGCGCCGAGCGCGGGTTCCAGCCCGCGGAGATGCCCCCTGGGCCTGTCACCTTCACCTCGCCATCGCTAGCCGCTTCCAGCCCCCAAGACTTGCCGCCGCGACTGAGCGACACGGTGGCCGTCTGCTTCTCTTCGCCAGTTTCGGCATTGACTTCGACCTTGTAGTGGGCTCCGAGCTTCGTTGTTCCAGTCTTAGCGTCGGCACCCACATCGACCTCATACGCAGATTCTGATCTGCTGATGAAACCGTCCGAACCGAGGTCGGCCGACCAGGAAAGCTTAGCACCAGCCTTTCCCCCAGTTGCACCCTGCCAACCGGCGACCTCAAATTTCGCGCGTAGGAACATCGAACCGCCGATGTGCTGGTCGGTCAGATCGCCAAGCACCTCGTTGACTTTTTTCCAGGCGCGGTAACTTGAGACGTTATGCTCCTCCCAGATCTCCTGTTGGCGCCCGTGTGTGACGCCGGCAGGACTCGGGAAGCGGAATGGCTCCGGCGGTGGTCCCTTCTTGCGTAATTCATCGTGGCTCTTGATGTCGTCGATATCGTCTATGTAGCGGTCGATCACCTTTTGATAGAGCCACCCGTGCTTGCTGACGATCTTCAGGTTACGGGCATGAATTCTTGCCGCCAGCGCGGAGTCTGCAGGGTAGTCCTCTAGCAAGCCAGTTCCACCGACCAGCAATTGGTGGAGCATGATCTCATCTGAGTGTGGTAGCATGTAAAGCACTGCCACCTTGTCGCCCATCCGGTTCATCACGTCCCGCAGCTTCTGCGCCTCGCCCTCGTCAGCGCAACAGGTGGCGAGGGGTATTATGCCGTCTACCCCCTCTTTCTGGTAGCCGAAGCTGAAGCTGCGGGTTTCCATGTCAAGGAACTGCGCCATTGATCCGCCGGTCTCGAAGGCAGCGTAGGCGCCGCTGAGGTTACGATGGGTCTGAAATTCGTTAAGGTCGAACTTAACCCGCGCCTCCTCGACATACCCCCCAGAGGTGTCGGGTCTCAACACCACGAGCTCGTTGCGCACCAATGCCATGACATAAAAGCCGCGGGCCGAGATACCGGTTGTGCCGTGACGATCCTTCAACCACCCGGTTAAACCTTTGAAAAATGCTTCCAAGTTGCAATAATTCGGCTTACTTGTGTTGAATCCTAGCATCCATACGTTGTCAACCGCCACCCGCTGCTCACGCCAAGGCGTCGCGCCGGTTGGGTCGTCGCTGTCACCAGCCGCCGACGGCATCTCGCCGCCAGACTCTCCGGCCGGTACGTTGAGGTCCTTCAGAGCCTCCCTCGCGGCGGTCATGTCGACGGGAAGCCGGCCGTAGCGGCGGCGCAGGGTGTCGTGGCGGGCGACTACCTCTGCTCCGTTGCGGCCGGGCACGTGGATTTCAGAAATGGTGCGGCGCGCCAGTATCGGGTCGAGCCGGGCAAAAACGGCGGGGACCGCACCAGCCTCCGAGCCGTCCTTCTGATCGGCGGCGGTATAGCCGCGTCGGTGGAAATGAGCACGTGTTCTATCGGCATGGTAGACATCGACCACGCCGCGCAGTACGAGCGTGTCGGACCAGTAGCCCTCGGCGTCAGTCGTCACGGCGGTCTCGGCTCCGTTCACCTGCACCAGCACTAAGTCAATCCCACCGATCCGGTAGCCAAGATCGTCCACCGTCTGCACTTCCAGCTTGACAGGCCGAGCGATCGGGCGGGCACGGAACACATGCACCTTGCCGGTAGCGAGCCCCTCAGCCTTGAATGGCTTCGGGATCCAGATCAGGCCAGGATCATCGGTGGAACTAAAGCTGTAGTTGCCGCGCTGGTCGCTTATTGTACAGCCTGTAAGGTCGCGCAACTGGGCGTTGACTTCGTCTTGTTCGTGCGTACCGAAGTTGAAGTCTGCGATGTCCTCCCAGATCAGACCGGCTCCTTCAGCCAACGAGACTAGAGAATCGCCATCTTGGACCTTACGCTGCTCTACGACTGCAATCGTGCGTGGTGTCCACGGAAGAGCGCGTTCGCGGCGGGTTTCGGCATCAGCGGTAGGGAGGTGATCGTTATTGTTCGCGGCGCCGCGTCGCCGAGCATCTTCCTCATGCCGCGTCTCTTGCGACGGAGGAGTTGCCTGGGAGGCTGTGACGGGGGCGGGAGCCGCGTAGCCGCCCACATGCTCGAAGGTATCGCTGAGTGAGCGCTCATAAAGAAATGTCTCCAGTTCGTAGGAGCCGGGAGCGCAGCCGCGCAGCATGATCAACCCGTTCTTGTCCGCGGTTCGCAGGCTATCCTCGCCGTCTGGTTTTATAACAGTGATCTCTACGCCTGCCAGCGGGAACTCACCGTCCTCGCACAGAAACTGGAATCCGATCCAGAAATCTCGGCACGGGACTATCGGTGAGTCGGCCTCGTGTTCCTCCTCCTCCTCCTCTTGCGGACCGCCGGAAACCTCGTACAAATCTATCCACTCGCTGCGCATCGCCGCGTGCTCGCGCGACGACGGGTCGAGCGGGATGTGACTACCCTGTTCGTCTACCATCTCAGGATGCGCGGCGTAGAATGCGTCGTTCGCTTTCTTGACAGCATTCTTGTCCAACGGGCGAACGGGACGGTGCGTCATACCTGCGCCTCCACCACGACGGCACGTTCGTCGAGCAACGCACCTTTCTGGGACGGTGTGAGGCTTCGATCGTTCAGAATTGGTGCCGCCCAGCTTAGTTGGTGTAGAGGTAGTTCGTGCTCGGCACGCAGCATCACCCACTGATGTAGTTGGCTTCGTGTGACAAACCCTTCACTACGTGCCTCGTGGCACCACTTGCCAACTAAGTCCCTGCGAATATCAGGATCGGGCGCGAGCCTCGGATAGGCCGCACCAAGCTGCGCAGATAGTTTCTCCTCGAAGTTTGCTACAGCGGAGTTGGAGAACGCGATCATCTGGTGAGTCATAATCTTCATCATTGGAGTTACTTTTTGTTATTCCTAGTGATTCGTTAAGTCTAGACTATTTTGTGGAATTTCACTTTCATCCAAGGAGTTTAAAATAGGATTAATGATTTCCTCTATGTATAGAACTTTTTCCAATTAATTTGCAAAAGTATATTTAGTGGATTCAACATGAATCCACATTAGTTCATGTTGTCTCAAATCATTCATTGACTATGGACATACCGAAACAGCCTCTAAAAATAAGGCTTTTCATTACAATACGTTTATCTCTTTCTTTTCCAGAATTTTAAATTTACTTAGATTAAAAATAATAATAAAAAATCCAAAATTAAACTTAAGGATTTCATAATGATTGTGTAATGATTGTGTAATGATTCTCTACAGGCTACTAAAAATTAGCTACATGACATAAATAGACTAGGGTGAGTCTCATTAATCATCCCTCGTGCATTTACAAAAGCTTTTTAATTTAAAGTCAAATGAACTGTGTGTTCCTGATTCCATCCGCTTAGAGCCGCTTTTGGCTAATTATTGACCTTGTCGATTGTATGATTAAGTCAGAACCTATATTCAAAATTGTTAGCTTAGATATGGCTACTACACCTGAATAACCATTATCTTCAATCAATGCCTTGCTTTTAAGTCTTTTAATTCTCGCTAAGTGAGCAATTAATTAATGTACTTGCTATTAAACACTATCAATTAAAGCTAAAAGTTATAGGCCACATGTTGGTGAAATCTTATAATCAATTCTTCTTTGCTTGGTTCCATTTCAAGCTCAGTGGTCAATAACTTCAATGTTTGTTCTATTTGATTTAAAAAGCGGCCAAATCCGTGTTCAGTTTGATTTTTATGCGTAGCCACAAACACTAATTTAACATTATCTGCCAGCTCATTTGCATCCCATTTACTGATAATACCGCACGGATTTTGCTCTGGGTTATAGCCCAGCATTTGCAATTCGCCAATGCGAGAAACAATATCATGAATACTATAGCGCACAATGGGTAGTAAGCCATTAGCAATTAACGCCCCGTTATTCAAGTTGTAAAGCTTAGATGCTTGGGTAAAAGCTTCGGTTAAATAGGTATACAAGGGGTTATAAGGATCATAAGAATTTGGATCAACCTCAACTCTATTGAGCAATCTATTAGAAATAGGTAAGTTGACGATTACATAGGTCATTGCACTATGATACTGCGGTAGGTCAACCCCTTGGCTTTGATAGCGTTTGACAATTGAACGAAGCTTATGAGTTTGTGTGGCTAAATTTTTATTTTGGCTCTGAGCTTTCTCTCTAGCAAACAAATCATAAGTGATATGCTGATGATCACGAAAACGGATGTCTGATTCGTCAATAGCTATTTGTTTAGCATAAGCTTGCACTAACTGTGAAACTTTACTGTGAAAGCTAGCAGCGTTCTCTCTAATATTTCGACCGCAGGTCAAAAAAAGCAAGCCAATTTTTTTGACCCGTTTACTGGCATCAAAAAAAGATTTTTTCAATTGGTGGTTTTCAGGGTTATAGTAAAAAATAATCTGCTGATTAGTTTGCCATTGATGCATCTCTTGGTTAAAACGTACGCGAGCCAGTTTATCGTTAGCAATAAATTGGCAGTTTTCTAGCTCATACTGTTCGGATAGGTCAAACAATGTTTTGGCTAATGTTTGATAAAACTCATAGTAACCTTCTCGCTTAGGCTGGTTCGGTCGGTTGTGATTATTTGAAAAACGTTTGATCAGCTCATCGGTAATGGCAAATTCAGCCAAAATATATTGATTATCACGTGCGTTATCAGGAATATAGCTTTTATGGGCAGCGCTACGTTTTCTAATAAATGACATGGCGTTTCCTTATTCATTAAAAATAGTTATATAATTCCGGTGATTTTAGGCTTGCTTGATGACATATTTATGTCACTTTAATGGCAAATTTATGACAGTATTTTCTTTGATATAAGAAGGAAACAAGAGGTAATCGAGTGATATCAAACCAACAAACGTTAATTGAGGCAGTCAATCAAACCATGCCGTTTGGCAAATATGCCGGTAGAAAGTTATTACAACTGCCAGAGCCATATTTAGTGTGGTTTCACACTCAAGGTTTTCCTGAAGGAAAATTAGGACAGCAACTGGCGCTAATGTATGAAATTAAGTTAAATGGTTTAGAGGGCATGCTAAAACCGTTGATGAAGGGTTGACCTAATACTCATCAAAAGGTCTTTTGTCACCAGTGGTTTGAGAGATAACTAAGCTGCTTTTAGGTAATAGTCACAACTTAACCTTTGCCATAGAGCTTTTTAAAGTTTTTAAGGTTCCAGCCAATCATCACTTCATTACCAATTTTAAGGACGGGTACTGAGCGCGCACCGATAGCGTCAAGCTCTTTTCTACCGCGTTGCATTTTCGCATTAGTCAATCTGTATTGTATGCCATGCTCATCCAAGTAGTTTTGAGCTTCACGACAATGGGGACATTTATCTGAAATATATAAAACAACGCGTTTCATCACTAGCCTTTACCGAATCGTTATAGATTGTCTATTTTACTAAATGCGCTAAATAAAACAAAGGTGAATGAAGCCAATGTTTGATTATTTATTTTTACCTGTTGTTTACAAGCTGAATTCTAACTAATCTAACTGATATTGCGCTTTTACAGTTTTAATGGCATTTAACCTTTCTTTTGCCATTGCCTCTTTTATAGCAACACCTTTAAGCCCTTGGTCAACAAAGGCTTTAGCATTGACATTACAGGCGGCGAGCATGGCATCTTTTAAATATTTTGCTTGTGGGTAAGGGCGGTTTTCAAAACCAAGACGACCGAGAAAATCGCTTTTACAGGCAATTAAAAAGTCATCAAACTCTTGTGGTTTTCGCCAAACATCCAGTTGATTAAAAATGCGCAATAAAGTGCTAGCCTTTAACTGAAACGCTTTATGACAATGTAAATGATGCTCACATACTTTAAGCGCAAGTTGCTTGCAATAGTTAGGCACTTTTAGTTGTTTCGCGATTTTTTCAACCAACGGTAACCCTGCTTTTTCATGCCCACGGTGGCTTGGCCAATGCTCGCTTTTGGTTAAGCTTTTTCCTAGATCATGACAAACAGCAGCAAACCGAATGGCAATTTTATTTTGATGATTTGGCGTTAGCTTCACTGCTTGCTGCAGTACCATCATAGTATGAACACCGCTGCATATTTCAGGGTGCCATAATGCTGGGTTTGGCACGCCCCATAAAGCATCTAGCTCGGGCCATAAGGCTTTTAATGCGTGGCATTGATGTAGTACTTTAAAAAATACGTCAGGGCGCTGTTCATCAGCCGTACCTTCGCTAAGGCTACGTTGCATTTCTTGCCAAACACGCTCTGCGCTTAGGGTAGCTAGTTCACCACTGTTACTGATGTGAGTCATTAGCTCAAGAGTTTCTGCGGCGATGGTAAAACCATAGTGATGATAACGCGCAGCAAAGCGTGCTACGCGTAACACCCTTAACGGGTCTTCTACAAACGCATGGCTAACATGACGTAGCACTTTTTTTTCTAGATCTAGCTTTCCATTATAAGGGTCAAAGAGAGTGCCATCTTCGCTCATGGCTATGGCATTTACGGTTAGATCGCGACGTAATAAATCTTGCTCAAGAGTAACATCAGGCTCGGCATAACAAGCAAAGCCCGTATAGCCTTGGCCTTGTTTACGCTCGGTACGGGCAAGGGCGTATTCGTCTTTGGTTATAGGATGTAAAAAAACAGGAAAGTCTTTGCCAACTTGGGTGAAACCAAGTGACAGCATTTGCTCAACCGTTGCTCCCACCACTAAATAGTCGTGATCTTTAACGGCTCTATTCAATAACTTATCTCTTACCGCACCACCAACAAGATAAACATCAAGTTCAGTAATATTTGAAATGGGGTTATTCATACTAAAAAAATAGCCAAGATAGTTAAACAATTAAGCAAAGTTTACCACAATATTCGTAGACATAGTGCCATCAACAGGTTAATTTTAGCTCAGCATTATCGCCCTCAAGTTGAAGCAACGTTTTTATGTACACAAATTTTTTTTCGTTAAGTGAATTACCTTTTTCTATCGCCCCTAATCCTCGTTATTTATTTATGAGTGATCGGCATCGTGAGGCGCTTACCCATTTAAGTTATGGCTTGGGCGGCTCTGCTTTAGGAGACAACGGCGGTTTTGTCTTATTGACAGGCGAAGTTGGCACCGGAAAAACCACTGTTAGCCGTTGTTTGATGGCTGATTTACCAGAGAACACCCAACTGGCTTTTATTTTAAATCCAACCTTATCAAGCCAAGAGTTACTGGCAACTATTTGTGATCAGCTAAAAATTCGTTATCGCAAAACCGGTGCAACTATCAAAAGCTTAACGGATAAAATTGCCGAAAAGCTATTAAAGAATCATGCTCAAAATATTAATACCTTGTTGATTGTTGATGAAGCACAGCATTTAGAAGCTGAAGTGTTAGAGCAGCTTCGATTACTCACCAATTTAGAAACTGACACTAAAAAGCTGCTGCAAGTGATTTTAATTGGTCAACCCGAGTTACAACAGCTGTTAAAACGTCGTGATTTGCGACAATTAGCGCAGCGTATCACGGCTCGATATCATTTGTTGCCGCTAAATCTTCAAGAGTTATCTGCCTATATAAAACACAGACTCTCAGTGGCTGATTGTCACCGAGCGCTTTTTAATAAAGGGGCTTTAGTTACCATACATAAATTATCCCAAGGCATACCAAGGTTGATTAATTTGCTATGTCATAGTGCTTTAATGGAAGCCTACAATAGTAATAATGCAGTGGTAGATAAAAAAATTGTCCTTAAAGCGGCAAGCCATGCGCTAGGTGATGATTTTGAACAAGTCATTTGGTGGAAAAATAGCAGTATTCAAATTGCTTCAGCGGCAAGCATATTATTGGCGGTGTTAGTGATCGGAATTTGGCTTGGAGGCAGTCAAAAATCACAAGAGCATAGTGAATTGGTAACAACTGCAAAGCCCTCCAAAATTCAGCAATCACAGTTAGAGGGCATTGAGGAGCAAGCAAGCCCCGCTGTAAATACTGTGCCAGAAAATGCAGCAGTAACACAACCTGAGCCTGAGTTAGTGGCAAGCCTAATCACTACAGCCACCAACACTTCAGCGACTCATACAACTGCACCTAAAATAACTGAATCAACCATACCTACACAAACACAAACAACAGCGCCTTTCACCTCAACCATGCCTGTAGAGCAGGTTAACGCAACTCAGTCTCAGCCCGCGCCCACGACACAAATACCGAAACAAATACCGACACAGCTTAGTGACAATAATGAGCCCGTTCAGTCTCAAGAAAAAACTTATCAAGTAGAAGCTGTTGACGGTGTTTCTGAGGATTTACTGGCACGTTTTCAGGCGGCTATCGAAGACACAAATAATGTAGCGAGCACACAAGCGCAACCAACTTTAGCTCCAAAATCAAATAGTGAGATAAGGTCAATAACGCAAATGCCAGCATGGATACAAGACAGTTTACCAAACTTAACATTCGAGCAGCACATCTATGCTTCAGACGGCCAAGGATGGGTTAATGTTAACGGTAGAGATCGCTATGAAGGTGATAGTATTACTGATGGGTTGATTATTGATAAAATCCTACCACAACAAGTGATCCTTACCTTTAAAGGAGAAACCTTCAGTTTACCTGCGTTAACCAGTTGGTGATAACTTAGGCGTAAAACGCTATTTAACGAGGAACATGCTCAGTAGGGTTTTATAATTAGCCGATTTTTATTAACATTTAAGTCGGCTTTTAGATACATTGCTATTGCGCAATTTTCACTCGGATTTTATTTTTCGCCACTCGGGTTTCGTGTAAGCTATCGAGTGCCAATTTTGCTTCACTGTCATTTGGCATTTCAACGAATGCAAAGCCCTTAGACTTACCCGTTTCTTGGTCTAATACCAAGCTACATTCAGTAATTGTGCCGTGAGCAGAAAAGAGCGTACGAATTTCTTGCTCGGTCGTTGATCGTGAAAGGTTACGCACTAAAAGTTTCATATTTAACCATAGGTGATTGTAGATTCGAACTCAATTATCTCATATAACTAAAGAGTATTGTGTTTTTAAGGTAAATAAAGTTTTCGGCTTGGGGCATCGAGCTAATATTTACCAATCTTTTTATTTAACCATGCCTGAATTAAGTAAGAAGAGATAGAGTCACTGCTACTCATTTTTAATGGCG
Source organism: Colwellia sp. KU-HH00111 (assembly GCF_040362745.1). Classification (NCBI taxonomy): domain Bacteria; kingdom Pseudomonadati; phylum Pseudomonadota; class Gammaproteobacteria; order Alteromonadales; family Colwelliaceae; genus Colwellia; species Colwellia sp. KU-HH00111. The sequence goes on from NZ_BAABWO010000004.1 coordinate 109,748, forward strand.
CATTGTTTCCTTTTGGACTTGTTGGTTCATCAGTAGACTGTGTGTTTAGCTCACCTTCGCGAATAATAGCCGCTTTATTAACGACAAATTCTGCAATTTGTGCTCGTGAAAACCATTGGGCATGCTCAAGACTGTCCTGACGTGTATCAATTTTTTCCGATGTAGCTTGGGCAACAAAACCTAACATGATCGACGCAGGAAAAGGCCAAGGCTGGGAGGTTATATACGTGGGATTCTCTGCAACAATTGCTGACTCTTCAAGTACTTCTCGAATAACTGCCGCTTCAAGTGTTTCTCCAGGATCAACAAAACCAGCTAAAGTTGAATATACCCCTTCAGGCCAGCTTGCTTGTCTACCTAGTAAGCACCGTGGTATGCCATCAGCGAACATTTTCTCTACCAGCATGATCACCGCAGGATCTGTGCGCGGAAAGGTCATATTTCTACAATGCGTGCATTTTCTGGCATGCCCAGCTTCCACAGAGCGATGTAAATTGCCACACTGTCCACAAAATTGATGGCTTTTATGCCAGTAAACTAAGCCTTTAGCTAGGGCTAAAATGCCAGCATCATATGGGTTGAGTAGGCTGCTATTTTGCCTCAGAGCTAGCCATTGCCCTTGGGTTAGTAGCATTTCTTGAGTAGAGAATCTCAGTTTGTTGTGATCGACAGCAAAAATGGCGTGTTCATCACTTTTTCCTAAAAAGATACATTGCTCAATTTGTAAAGGTGTTAGTTCAGCTTTAGATAAGAATAAGGGAGTAATTTCACCCTGTTTAAAAAAGCATAAACCGTCATTGATCACACAAAACAGCGTACTTTCTTTATGGTATTGTGCTTTAAGCCATGAGGTATTTTTACGTTGATTACTACATCTATCAAGGGGCATATGAGTGTATGCAAAGGTCATAAAGTGTATTCCTGTACTTGTTTTGCCCAGTTTTTTGACCAATCACCTAGTGGTAATATAATGTTGATCAGTGCTAAACCACTTTGAGTTAATTGATAGCCACATGCTTGCTTCTCCACCAAGTGCAAAGTAATAAGCTCTTTTAAGCGGCTATTGAGTAAGGTTGGTGATATTTGCTCACAACGGTGTTGGAGTTCACGAAATGTTGCAGGCCCTTGCTGTAAATTCCAAAGGATACCTAACGACCATGTTCGCCCTAATAAATCAAACAAAGCCATAATTGGCTTACCTGTTGTTGAGCCTCTGACCGGTGTGCCGGGTAGTGGAATCGCCATGGAATTACCATACAGTAAATGAATATGGTATTCATGCTACATTATGTGTAGCATGTTGGCTATGTTTTTTTATTTGATGTAATCGCTCAAATAAAGAAGATGAGCTGGGAATACTTTATCACAACAAGTAGCGCTACTCATTGTGATAAAGCCTTATACCATCAGTTGCTTATTGCCAGCATGGCATTTTTGCTTCAAAAGCTTCTATTTTATCAAGCTTCTTCAAGGTCCATCCCACACTGTCAACCCCATTTTCTAGGCTGTATTGTTGAAACTTGCTTAAGCTAAAATTGAACGTGATTGCTTGCTTATTAGCGTTGGTAAAACTGACTGTGTTGTTTGGTAAGTCTATACGTAAGTTTAATTCAGCACCGTCTGTTTCGGCAAACAATTGTTCAACCTCAGCTTCGGTTAACTTTATTGGTAACAAACCAATATTGATACAGTTACCATAAAAAATATCGGCAAAGCTGGGAGCAATAATCACTTTAAAACCAAATTCTTCCAGCGCCCAAGGAGCATGCTCGCGACTTGAGCCACAGCCAAAATTTTCTCGGGCTAGCAAAATACTAGTGCCTTGGTATTGTGGCTTATTTAAAATAAACTCAGGGTTGGGCTCTTTGCCGCTGTGATCTAAATAACGACTGTCGTGAAATAAGTGTTTGCCAAAGCCAACACGTTCAGTTTTTTGTAAAAACTGTTTTGGGATTATTTGATCCGTATCGACATTAGCGATGTCTAATGGCGCAACTAAGCCCGTATGTATGGTAAATTTTTCCATGATGGAACCTTTAATTGTTTGCTTTCATCCCCGAGCTGTCTTAATCGGAGAGTCAGTGTTTTAATCGAGATTCCGGCTTAAGAGATCACCGGAATGACGGTTTATTATTTATTCAAATCAACAAAATGACCAGTAATGGCAGCTGCTGCAGCCATTTCAGGACTGACTAAGTGCGTTCGACTACCACGCCCTTGGCGACCTTCAAAATTTCGGTTACTGGTTGAAGCACAGCGATCACCCGCTTCAAGTACGTCGTCGTTCATGCCTAAACACATAGAACAACCAGGTAAGCGCCACTCAAAACCTGCCTGGCTAAATATTTTATCTAACCCTTCACTCTCTGCTTGTGCTTTTACTCGATATGAACCGGGTACAATAATGGCATCTACGGTGTTTTGAACACTTTGTCCTTTGTCGGTATAGCTTTGAACGACACTTGCTGCGGCTCTCAGATCTTCAATGCGAGAATTAGTACAAGAGCCAATAAACACTTTATTGACCGTGATATCGGTTATTTTAGTGCCAGCGGTTAAGTCCATATATTCGAGCGCTTGTTTACATGATTCTTGCTCGACTGGGTCGCTAAAGTCACTAGGCGAAGGAACTGTGGCATCAACACTCGTTACTTGACCCGGTGTTGTTCCCCAAGTTACCTGTGCTTTAATGTCTTTTGCTTCAAGGGTTAAGACACTGTCAAAGACTGCACCCTCGTCTGATTTTAATTGTTTCCAATCGGCAACCGCTTGGGCAAATACATCCCCTTTAGGTGCATATTCTTTGCCTTCAACATAAGCAAAGGTGGTTTGATCTGGGGCAATTAAGCCAGCTTTAGCACCAAATTCAATACTCATGTTGCACACAGTCATGCGCTCTTCCATTGATAGGGCTTCAATGGCTTCGCCGCAATATTCAACGACATAGCCCGTTGCGCCAGCGCTACCGGTTTTGCCTATGATGGCAAGAATAATATCTTTGGCGCTAATGCCTGTGCCTACCTGACCTTTCACTTCAATTTTCATGGTTTTTGCTTTGTTCTGGCGTAATGTTTGTGTGGCAAAAACATGCTCTACTTCTGAGGTACCAATGCCAAAAGCAAGTGCGCCAAATGCACCGTGAGTAGCGGTGTGAGAGTCACCACAAACAATAATTGTACCTGGCAGGGTTAAACCTAGCTCAGGCCCCATAACGTGGGCAATACCTTGGTTTTTATGACCCATGCCAAATAATTCAATACCAAAGTCTTTACAGTTTTTTTCTAATGCGCGTAATTGATTTGCTGCGCCTTCACCAGCGGCGTCAATTTTAATAGATCGCGTTGAAATATTGTGATCCATGGTCGCAATAGTGCGCTCAGGATGACGCACTGGTCGATTATGAAAACGTAAATTAGCAAACGCTTGTGGTGAAGTCACTTCGTGGATCAAATGTCGATCAACAAACAATAAGGGGGTTTCACCTTCAACGTCTTCTACTAAATGATTTTGCCATAACTTTTCATACATAGTTTTAGGAGAGCTATTAACTGCTGGGCTAGTCATTACTTAGTTTCCTTGTTTGTTGAATTAATAATTTGCTGGCAGATATAATCTCCGACCTCGCTCGTGGTTTTTGCTGCTGCCCGCTCACCTGCAGGTAAAAGATCTGCTGTTAAAATGCCATTATCTAAGGCTTTGCCAACCGCGTATTCAATAGCGTTGGCGGCGGCATCTTGTTGTAAACTGTATCGCAGCATTAAGGCTGCTGATAAAATTTGGGCTATTGGGTTGGCAATACCTTGACCTGCGATGTCCGGCGCACTGCCGCCTGCTGGCTCATACATACCAAAACCTTGTTCATTTAGGCTGGCTGAAGGTAATAAGCCCATTGAACCTGTAATCATTGCACAAATATCAGATAAAATATCACCAAATAAATTTGGACATAACATCACGTCAAATTGATTGGGATCTCGCACTAATTGCATCGCGGCATTATCAACATACAAATGCTCTAATTCAACGTCAGGGTATTCAACGGCGACTTCTTCAACCACCTGACGCCATAATTGACTGGTGGCTAACACGTTAGCTTTATCTACCGAGGTCACTTTATTATTGCGTTTTTTAGCTGCTTTAAACGCAAGGTGAGCAATGCGCTTGATTTCGCGACGAGAATAAAACATTGAATCAAAGCCTGTTTCTTCTTCGCCTTCGCCCTTGCGCCCTTTAGGCTCGCCAAAATAAATATCACCGGTCAGTTCGCGAATAACTAAAACATCAAAGCCTTGTTCAGAAATGTCACTGCGTAACGTAGACAGTAATGATAATGATGGCTGTAACGTGGCAGGTCGCATGTTGCAAAATAAATCAAAATGACCACGTAAACCTAACAGTGCACAACGCTCTGGTTGTTCAGTTGGGGGTAAATTTGCCCATTTAGGGCCGCCAACTGAGCCAAATAAAATGGCATCGCTTTGTTCGCACCCTTGCATGGTCGAATCGGGTAGGGCATTGCCGTGCTTGTCTATGGCGGCACCGCCAATGTCATAATCATTGGTATTTATTTCTATATCAAATACTTTTGAAATTGTGGTTAATACCTTTTTGGCTTCAACCATCACTTCTGGACCGATACCATCACCGGCTAAAATTGCTATGTTGGACATGTTTTTACCTTATATCTCTCTGTATTTTAGCTTGTCTAAATCATTAGTTAGCCAAGCTTACCTAATATTTATTTTGCCGCTTTTAGCTCTGCAATTGTTATTGCTCGATGAATACTATTTAGTGCATGAATTAAAGCTTGACCAGAAGCTTCGATAACGTCTGTTGCAAGGCCGTAACCGTGGAAGTTTCTTCCTTGCCAGGTGATCACTAAATCAGCTTGGCCTAAGCCATCTTCACCGGAGCCTTTATTTGATATTTTGTAATCACTGACTTCAAACTCAACATCTACTGTTTGCTTTATAGCCTGATAAAGAGCATCTACAGGGCCATTACCCGTAGCCGCGTGTATTCTACTGCTTTCATCGCCAGCTAATAATTTAATACTAGCGGTTGAAAATTCACCGTCACCACATTGCACGTTGATTGTGTCTAAACGGTAGAAGTCTTGGGTATCTTGTTGCTGAATATTAAAAAGTAATGCCTCTAAGTCGTCATCAAAGACTTGGCCTTTTTTATCAGCTAACGCTAAGAAGTCAGTGTAAAGCTTCTCAAGTTCGTAATCGTTTTCTTGGTAGCCTAAGCTTTCCATGCGATGTTTAATCACATGACGCCCGCTGCGAGACGTTAAATTTAACTTGGTTTTAGCAATACCAACACTTTCAGGGGTCATTATTTCATAAGTATTGCTTGCTTTTAGCATACCATCTTGGTGAATACCCGAAGAGTGACTAAATGCGTTGCCGCCAACAATTGCTTTGTTTAATTGCACCGGCATATTACATAAAGTACTTACTAGTTTTGAGCTACGGGCTATTTCTTGGTGCTTAATGCTAGTGTGAACGCCTAACAAGGCCTCGCGAGTTTTCATGATCATGGCAACTTCTTCTAATGAACAGTTACCTGCGCGCTCGCCAATACCATTTATTGTACATTCAATTTGGCGAGCGCCAGCTTGTACTGCTGCCATAGAGTTCGCTACGGCTAAACCTAAGTCGTTATGGCAATGCACCGAAATAATTGCTTTGTCAATGTTAGGTACGCGATTAAATAAATTTGTGATAATGCCCTGAAATTCAAAAGGTAAAGTATAACCTACCGTATCTGGAATATTGACTGTGGTTGCGCCGGCATCAATGGCGGCTTCAACCATGCGGCATAAGTTATCAATAGGGGTTCGGCCTGCATCTTCACATGAAAATTCTACGTCATCGGTAAATTTTCTAGCATATTTTACCGCATGAACCGCCATGGCCTGCACGTCAGCAAATTCCTTTTTTAATTTTTGCTGAACATGTACGTCAGATGTAGAAATAAACGTATGAATACGAAATTGATCCGCGACTTTTAATGACTGAGCACAGGCATCAATATCAGCTTCAACAGCGCGAGCTAGGCCACAAACACGAGCGTTTTTGATAGTACGGGCAATTTGCTGTACCGATTCAAAATCACCGGGAGAAGAAACAGGAAAGCCCACTTCCATTATATCTACTCCTAATCGCTCTAATGATAAGGCAATTTGCAATTTTTCATGTACAGACAAGCTCGCATTTAGCGCTTGTTCACCATCTCGTAAAGTGGTGTCAAAAATAATGACCTTGTCTTTGGGTAATAAGATGTTGGACGAGGAATCTTGAGAGTTGGATGCCGTGTTACTCATGTGTATTTATCCTTTATTTGCCTAATGTTATTTACGCTTATTTGTTTAAAGCTAACCAACGCATAGACGTAAAAAAACCCGCGTTGGTGAGCGCGGGTTTCATTTGAATATCTTATTTTTTGTTTCTAATAAAATGTTTGTAGTAACAAAATAAGCAATAAAACCTAGCCGCGCATAATGAGTGCGAGGAGGAGGTTGAGTTTATTGTGCTTAATTAATGTAATCATTTTATTAGTTAAATGTTTGTTGAAAATTGACTATGGACTATTAATAGCGCATATACTCTAACCCTGTCAAATGAAAAAAATTACAAAGCTAGATGCTTTTGTTATATAAACGTTTAAGTTAAGGCTCTATAGCTAAGTTTTTTTGAAATTATAGCCGTTTAGTTTTTACCACTTCGATAATTTCTGTCGTTGAAATAGAGGGAGTTCTTGGTAAATAAACGACTTGGCAAAGTGTTTTTAAATGGTCAAACTTACCTTGCCAGTCATCACCCATCACTAAAATGTCGGCATTATAATATTTAATATAATCAGCTTTTAATTCTAAAGACTCTTCTAGAAATACTTCATCAACACAACGCATTGATCGGATAATATGTTGGCGATCATCTTCACAATAGACAGGTGGCCGACCTTTCTTTGATATATTTAATTTATCAGATGATACCCCTACAATTAAATGATCTCCGTGTAACCTTGCTCTTTCAATAATATTGACATGACCAACATGAAAAACATCGTAAGTACCGAAGGTGATAACGCGCATTTTTTGCTCCTAAATTCACTCATTAACGCAACAGTCTAGCTTACCAGTGATAGGTATGCGAGTTTGCATACAGTTTTCACTAGAGATATTTGCTCAAGATGGGTAGGGTTAATTAAGTTCTATATTTAATCTTGTTAACAATTCTATGCAACATATGAGAGAGTTTATATGATTTCTTTGGAATGTTCTTTTGCGCATAACTACTTAACAAGCTTCTTGGTGTTCTTGATGCTATTTTATAAGGGGCAGCAAAAACCTTAAATTGGGTTATTTTTTTTCTTCGCAACCAACTGTCTACGGCAAAGGTATAACCTAGTTTATTTACCCTAGCTAAAGCTCTATCTGCATAAAATGGCGTTACACCATACATATAAAGTGGTAAGCCCCAGCGATTTACTTCATAAGGCGATGTTTCAGCACTTCTTCTTGGATGTTCTGCAAATGAAATCATGCCATAATTCTGCGTGTCTTCAAGTATTTGTGGAAGCCTCTCGACTAAGTTAGAATGAATGAGAGCGTTATCTTCAATTAATAAACAGGGGCATTCGTTTTGAGCAACTTTTTCCCATGCTCTAACATGAATTCGCCAAGCACCCATTTCTCCAAGACCTAAAGTTCTAGTAGTAAACCTTAACTGCCTTTGTGCATACGTTTGATTGTATTCTTTGAGTTGTTCTTCAGACTCTGAATATATTAACTCATATTCTACATCTTGTAATTGTTTGGCAATATGAGCAAGCCTTTGCTCATTGCCAACAGTGAGTACATATATTTTCATTTTCACACCGTAAGTAGTGATTTTATTGTTAATTTAACGCCAATGTAAATAACGATGTATTAGTTGTTTAGCAGTGCAGCTTTTACTCGCACAACATCTTCAGGGATATCCACGGCCATTGACCCACTGTCTACTTCTATCATTTGTACGGGATATTGAGATTCTAAAAATCTAAGAATTTCGATATCTTCGATTTCTTCCAATGGAGTTTTACTCTGATGAGAGATAAAGAACTCAAGGTGTTCTTTAGAGAATGCATAAATACAAACTTGTTTATAAGAAAACTTAAACTCATTGTTTTTTGTTAATGGAATAGCAGAGCGGCTCATATAAAGCAGTTTGTTTGATTGATCACACACAACTTTGGGCACGGTAAAAGATCTAAACTCTCGTTCGTCTATTATTTTGCACATAGCATTTACAACCGAGCCGTCACCGGCTAAATAAGCTTGCGCGACTGTGTTAATATCAGCGGGAGAAATAAGTGGTTCATCTCCTTGAACATTGATGATGAAATCACAGTTTAATTGGCGATTTGCTTCTGCAAGTCTATCCGTACCGGTAAGGCAGTCGCTACTTGTTCTGATTACTGCGCCGCCAAAGCTTTCAACCACAGACTCTATTTGATCGCTATCGGTAGCAACGTATACTTTTTCTGCGCCAACGGCTTCACAGCAACGTTCCCAAACATGTTGAATCATAGGCTTGCCACACAGGTCAACTAAGGGTTTACCTGGGAATCTAGAGGACTGGTATCTTGCTGGTATTACAACGGCAAATTTATTTTCATTCATAGCTCTTTTAACACCTCTTCAAAGGAATCAACAATTCGATAATTAAATTTTACACACAAATCACGCATTTTTTCTTCAACATTTGAGAATGGACTGTAAAAAATAAAATCAATATTATTATCTTTTGCGGCCTCTAAATCTGAAATAGCATCACCTATCATCACCGCCTTTGCTGAAGGATAGCTAGCAAGAATATTAGTAACATGGTTCACTTTTTTTTCAGGAGAACCAAGAATCTCTTTAAAGTAGGTATCTAATTTTCGCTGTTTAAACACATCTCTTAACTCTTGTTGTTCAGAGCCACTTGCCACATATTTTGTGCTGCTACTAGCGCCAAGGACGTCACTTACAAAAGGCGTAAGTTCGGCGAGTAAATATAAACATTTACACTGTTTAGAGTAAGACGCTAATAAGTTAATTTTAAACAGTTCAACATTTGCCGCTTCAATTTTTATCAGTTTCTCAACGAAATAATCCACATGGTAGAACCTTGATTTTCCAAAATTATTCTTAAAGAAAGTTGTACATGTCTCTACTTCATTAGTTGATATGCCTGACTCAATTAACGCATTTCTCATTGCCTCAATTTTTAACGTGTTAGCGTTAAGAATTACTCCATCACAATCAAAAATGAGCAGGTCATACTCGTTAAACGGGCGCATAAATTGATCCTTGAGTGAGTGGATATGTCGTTGGCGTTAATGCCACTAAATCATCTGTTATCTTAAAATTATGCATTAAATTAATCGTTTCAAGCATTTCAAGTTGACGGGTGTCATGACTTTCATAGCCGTTGAATCCAACTAAGGTTACGTTGTTAGCTTTCATAATTTCAGCAACTGAAAAAGCGTAAGCTACAGTAATATCAAACGGCACAACACAACTTTTATCGCTGGCTGTAAATTGTCCTGTTCGTACTTCTAGACCATAATCTATAAGTTGACATTCTTCAGAGAAAAGCGCCAACTCTACTTGACTAAACCTGTGTTTTGGTAAAATCACCGGTTTGATAAGGGTGTTGTAAGATTCTGATTCGGAAAGGAATTTGTTGTTGTGGGATAAGCAATAATAATTAACATAATCGCCGAGTTCAGCGATGACATTAATGGCAATAACAATAGGTTTTTTCTTTTCAATATAAGCAATGACGTCAGCTAAATATTGATGTAGACCAGGACCGTTTGCAATAATCAATACTTCTTGTTGTAAGGCCAACGCACATAAATCGGTGCTGCCACTTAGCTGTTTATTTTCACCAGAAAAAGATAATGCAGCTCGGTAAACGTCACCACTATATGAGGATTTATTGTCTTGTTGGCTTAAATAATCAATCGCACCAATGACTTCGTCGGTACCAAAATGGCTGTCAGCTAATAAATTTTGGATGTAAGTTGGATGTAAGTTGTGTTGAGCCCCTAAAAAGTACAATAAATTACTGCCCCAACCACATTTTTTTTGCATTCCTTCAAAGTATCGAATTGCCAATTCATAGACAGGAGTCGCGCTATATTTGTCATTTTCTTGGGAAACAACAGCCAATAAGTTTTCTGTTTGTGCATTACCTGCGCCACGTCCCATCCCTGTAATGGTACTATCAAGCCATTTTACGCCAACACTGCGTGCTGTTAGGCAGTTGTCGAGAGCTTTGGCCATATTATTATGGGTGTGAATGCCTAATTCACCATGCCAATGCTCTCTTAGGGCCGCGACGATTCTTTTTACTTCGTCACCATCCATATTACCAAGTGAGTCAGCAAAATATAATACATCCAAGCCATGCCAAGTTTGTGCTATGTTAGCCATTTTAGCAATCAATTCAGATGATTTTCCTCCGGCCTGCATTAAGTTGTAACCCACCATGTAGCCTTTTTCTTTAAGTGCCTCAATGATAGCACCAGAGTGCTCAACTTCGTGAAAATGGGCGGCAACTCTCACTAACCCTATTTTACTTTTTGAGCTATTGACGAAGAGGGAATCTATCGCATCTTCAACAGATAATGGTGAGCTTAATATGGTTTTTGCATCAACCATAACACCGTAAGTTGGGCCTTCAGGTAATTCTAAACGGTTAAGAAAGTCTTCAGATGTGTAGGCAAACGCACCTCTAAAACCTGGTTGAGCAAAGTTGCGTAACCCCAGCTCAACATAATCTATTTTTGCTGCTACCATGGCTTGGATATAAGCTTGCACAACCGCTGGAGAGAAATCCCAATGATTGTAATAGCCGCCGTCACGTAAGGTGCAATCTAATATTTTAAACATGTAAAATTTCCTCTGGCAATTTGGGTGAACATAGCAATATTGTTCAATGAATTAAACAGACTCAAGGGTCAGAAAGTTTATTCCTAAGCGCTTAAATAAATTTTTTAAGTTTTTAGAGATATCGCTGTTCATTTCAAACGCTTGTACAGTGACTTTTGGTTTAAGCCATTTTGCGGTCAACAGTGCGGTTGATACATCACCAATAATTGACGTGTTGTCGGATAATTTAGGTAAAAGTAGCTCCATACCTAAGGTACTAGGTAACGAAATACTTTGAGGGAATACTTGCGCTAATAATGCCATGTCTTTACTTTTAGGGTGTGCTTTTATTGCAATTTCTTCAGCGGCGAAGTGCTGAAGTATTGTTTGATTAATTTGCTGTAAAAACTGTGAGTTTTTTAAATAGAATGACTCATTAGGGAGGCAAAGCACGGCTTTTATTTTTGTAAAATCTATCGCATTTAATGCGTCATAGTTAGCGATTAAAAAGTCATTTACTTTGAGAAATTCATCCGTTGAGAAAACGTCCTGTTCAAGAGGAATTAACTCTTTAGTTTGTAATAAAGGATGAGCATCTTTAGGCACAGCTAGGTAAGCTTTAGAGATCCAGCTTGAACTCCCTGTTGTTAAAGCATTTTTCCACCATGCGCCATAGACTATTTTTTTTAGTAAGGGGTCAATAGTCTTATGAAATATGCTGTTAATTGATTTGTGCCCAAGGTAGCTAACCGTACCATCATCGATATAAATACCTTCTACTTCAGCATTCACTTGTCTTGCTTTATGCATAGCAAATTGAAATTCCATTCTTCTATCACTACCGGTAAATATTCTATTTGGGGGTGTTGATATAATCACTTTTTCAATTTCAGCAAAGCGTAGCTTGCGTTGCTTAAACTTTTGCTGATCATCATTGATGGTTAAATCATAAGTGTCTTGAAAAAGATTGTTAAAATGTTTGGTCGCTTTTGCATATTGTTTAGCTGTTTGTGCATTTTTGCTGATAAAAAGTGCAATATTAGTATCTGTTTTATGAGATATCGCCAAATTAGTCGCAATAAAGAAATGCAAAGGTGAGGATATAAAAAAATAATTGATCATAACGACTTCTTAAAGCTCTAAATTGTTATTTGTAGGTGAATAAGTGATTGGTGATGGCAATTTTTCTGGCTGCACTTTACTCAGCTGAATCGACAATACCACTCGCTAATATTAATTTTTTTGCACCTGCAACACTTAAATGTCCGTCGTCAAAGTAAAGTGATTTTCCATCGCTTACCGCTGGGCAATGCGTGGTATGACACAATAAATCAAACGGTTTTACAGCAATAAGGTGCTTACCATACTCAAGAGAGTTCAACTTCTCTAATATAAACTGATTACGAGTAAAATAATATTCTGCAGTTGTAGTGTTTTGTAAATCAAATCGTAAACCGCCACCAAAAATTGAAAAAGGTGTTAACAACGTGCTGATATGTGTTGGCAGTTCAGGTATAGGATACTGTAGGTAAACTGTTTTTCCTGATGCGATCAAGCGATCAACCATTTGAGTCAGGCCTTGCCAGTAAAGCTCTCTTGTTTGTTCTGCGTTCAAATGACTATACTCAGCGGTTAATGACAAGCTTGGATCTTTATTTGGGAGTTCAGGGTAATGATTGCGGTGGGTACCAAATAAAAAGCCATTGTAATTAAAACCGATATAAACATTTTCAATAGTACGGTTGCGCTCTAAATAACTTAAGGCTGTTTTTACCCATTCACTACAAGCTGAGCCTTTTACATCAAAGAGTAGGGATGGCAAACAACCACTGAAACTTAAATGCAATAACCCTGTGTCTTTCGGTTCGAGCATTTTAGCTAATGCATAAGCAGGCTCTACTGTATGACTGTCACCAAACGTTGACCAAGTAACATTTTCACCAAAATATCGACAAGAATCTTTGGGTTGTTCAAAATGACGGCCGTCGTAATGACAAGCTTTTCGTTTAGGGCTGAATTTAATGGACTCAACATAGCTACTATCGCCAAATCTTGACTGAAAACCTCGTTTAGATACACCAATTAAACCAATAACAATAAAGAAAACAATAGACATACTGGCGTACTGCAAAATAGTGAACCTTGGCTTAGCGTTACTCACCGGCTTTCTTCTAAAAGGCTTTTCAACATATTGGTAGCTTAACCAAGCACAGATGAACGTGAGTACGATGGCGGCAATAAATAACTGTTGCTCAGGCTCACCAATTGATTTTAAACGCAAAAAGGCAAAGAAGGGTTGGTGCCACAAATATAATGAGTAAGAGATTAAACCCACGCCGACAAATAAACGATTAGAAAGTAACTTGCCGGCTAAGGTATTTTCGGTACTAAAAATGATAATAAGTACTGTGCCAATAATAGGCACCAAAGTATAAAAGCTTGGAAATAAGGTAGTGTTATCAAAGATAAATATTGAGTAAGCAATTAAGAATAAACCAATAAAACCTAATGCTTCTCGCAGCCAGTTTTTAATGGGCCGGTTTTGTATACTTGTTAATGCTATTAACGCACCCGCAAAAAGCTCCCAAGCGCGACTGAAGATAAGATAAAAGTTGGCGTCAGCGAAACTGTTCACCGCAAGAAACTGAGCGAGTAATAAGGACGCTATTGATAAAATAAAAATTACCTTAGCAATATATCTTTTGCCCTTAACCCATAAGTAACCCAGCATCAGAGGAAAAAACAAATAAAACTGCTCTTCTACAGCAAGGCTCCAGGTATGCAATAAGGGTTTTTGGTCTGATACCGTCGAGAAATAGCCACTTGTGGTGAAAAAATGGAAGTTTGAGGTAAAAGTAACGACAGACATTAAACTATTAGCATATGACTTTAGTAAATTGGCAGGCATTAAAATGTAGGCCAATACCGTGGTAACAATTAACACTGCAGATAAAGCCGGTAAAATTCTTTTGGCTCGACGTTCGTAAAAGCTTTTAATTGAGAATTTGTTTTTGGCCAATTCATCTAAAATAATTGTGGTAATTAAGTAACCACTAATCACAAAGAATATATCAACACCGATGTATCCGCCGCTGAATCCAAAAATACCTGCATGGAATAATATTACAGGTATTACGGCTATTGCCCTTAAACCGTCTATTTCTTTTCTGTATTTCAATGGATAACCTTTTTACTATGTATACGTGTAGCGTATTGTATTAAATAGTCATAAATGCAACATTCACTTAGCAGATATTTATTCTTGTAGTCGTCTTATCTTACTTCGAACTTTTGATACATTAGAGTCTTTGGCATAGCGGCCTTTTTGCACATGACGGATTTGAAATACACCATCAATATCGAGCGGGATACCTTCACTAGAAATTAACCATTTAAAGGCCGTATCTTCATAAGTTTTTCGCCAGCGATCATCTTCAGTTTGAAACATTTTTAATTTTTCACAATAACCAATAGCACGGGCAACATCACCATGAACAATTTGAAACGCACCTTTAGCTTTATCGCGAGAATGTAAGCTGAAACCATCGCTATTAATATCAACTACTTGAGGCTCGCTATCCTGACGCAGCATAGGATCATCTTGTGTTAACATTTCAGTTGTTCTTTCTTGTCTTGGGTAATACAAGCTTTCTTGTTTGCCTTGTAGCTGCTCGGCGAGTGAATCAAGGCAGTTTTCATGGAAAATAATATCGCAGTCGGTAAACCATAACCAGTCGGCATTTGAGGTGCGTGCTGCCATATTACGGCCTATACCTCGTCTAAATAACTTACCTTTAGATAGTGCTTGGAAGTTCCAAGTGACGTTGTTCACCTCTTTTTGACTGAAGAAATCGATCACTGCTTGGCTTTTGCTATCTTCTTTTGCATAAAAAACAGTCACGGTAACTTCACATTTGGTTGGTGGATAGTTTACAAAAGAGCTCAATTGATAAGTGAGCATGTTTGAATACCCCCAACAATGGCTAACCGTTTCTAATTTAAAAAATCCATCAACGGCTTTACGTTTTGAAGGCTCAGGTAATGCGGTTCTAAACCATGAAGCAGGTAATAGTTTGGTAACAATTAAACGAAAAAAATGAATGGCATAAGTATTATACCAACGAGGTGCATAAGTTTTGGTTGTTTTCATTAGTTAATTCGCATATCGGTGAAAGTTTATTATTGTCTAATTGATAATTGTATCATTATTTTAATTTATAGGTTCATCACTATTGCTTAGATTTCATTGCTTAGCCTACTCGAGTCATTATCCATAAAAGGAGAGCGGCAGGTAAAGCGATAATCAAATGTACTTACTGAGATCTAAAGATTATATTCTACGGCAATTGACGCATTAATATCATCACTGCTATTCATATTATTGGTGCCGGGAAAATTTGAATGGCTAATTTGAGCGGCTAAAGTAAAGCGCCAGTTTTGATAATCGTGTTGTGCGCTTGCTGACATCATCCACACTTGTTCAGCGATACTCGTTATAGGATTACCTATAATAGGATTATCAGCGGCTTTATCACTGTTGTCGTAATTAAGGTCTAAATAACGTAGTTTAGTCGTGAGCCTAGTGTGGGTAGAAAGTTGTGAAATTGCACCTAATACATAGGTCTTTGAGTCATTATCATAAGCGCTACCTATAGTACGCCTATTATAACGCATACCAGTGCGGTAGCGTTGATGTTCATAGAAACAGTTGCCATTGCCGGCTGAAATATACTTGCCACACTCAGCGTAAGTATCTGCAAACTCAATAAAAAAAGTACTGGCTTTATTGAATGGGCTAACGTTAATATCTAATCCAATTTGGGGTTGGATTTTGGTTAAATATGAGCCTGAATCTGCATTGCCATCCTCTGCAAAATTTTGTCCGTAAAGGCTCATAGGCACATTAAAAAGGCTAAAGCTATAACGAAAGTCGTAACCCGCTTGTTGATTTGGCGTGTCATTTTTTCCCTCACAAACTACACCATCAACACCACAATTAGTGCGCCCGATTAATATATTCCAAAAACTAGAAAAACCTTGTTTTTGTCCGTTACCTCCCCATTGGGCTAAACGTGTTATCCCCAACTCTAAATTCTTAAAAGGTTTAACGTTCAATCTAAAGCCCCAAAGCAAGGTATCTTCTATGGTACGTTCATCATCCATTTGTCCCATAAATGTAGTCATCGTCCATGGAATATCAAATTCGGTAAAAGGAACAATGAAAGCTTCTGCTGACTTACGTGATAACGAAAGCGCTGTTATTGGCCTCGCATTGTTGGTGAGGCTTAAACTGGTATCCCAAGTAGGGCCATACCAACGATTTTGTCGGCCATAGGCAACCACCCAGTTACCTAAAAAAGCAGCTACATAGCTTTCATCCAAGCGATTTTTGTCACTATCAATGGGGTTGCTTGTATAGCTGGGTGCAATTTTAGCCGCAAAATTGCCGACCATCATACTTGAGTGAACACTTATGCTATTTTTATCGCCAACCATCTCGCCAAAACTGACAAAGCGCTTGTCATCAATGCCTATGTGTACTTTTATACGTGTTTGATTCTTTCGCGCTAACTTAGATTGGTGTTTTATATAATGATAGGCATTTTGTTGATTAGTTGTTAACTCACTTTGATTAATGTTATGTAAATCACGAATGATATCGCTCCATATTAGCGGGTAGGTGGTTACTGGAACCGTAATAAATCCAGTATCTGCAAGTAGCTGAATGTGGGCTTTTAAGTAAATATCACTGGTGTCTATCCAAGGCTCAGATAAGGCGGAACAACTTAAAGCAAAGCAATTAACTATAAGTAACTGTTTAAAGAGGTAGTTGAAAAAGCGCATGACAAAAAAGATCCTGTTTTTTGATGATATATAGCAGGTATTGATAAAGAGTCATATGACGAAAAAAGAAGAGTATACGTGTTTTTATGGCTATTTTATACAGTTGAAACAGTGCATTTGTGTATAAAAACGAGCATTTTACATGCGCAGTTGATTGAGGCTTGTTTTATTGGTTAACCTGCTGGAAAAATCAATCCGTATTTTAATAAGGTGTTGCTAGTTAAACTATTTAGCACCTCAAATTAAGGTGCTAAACTTGATGGGATGTTAGCTCCAGCTGTCCATTGAGCTACGGCGGCGGCTAAAGAATCGAGGCAGAATTAAACCAAAAAACAAGCCTACACCAAGTACTATGGCCCCATTGTAAAAACGTTGTGACAACATTTTTGTATCTTGAGTGCTAACCTTACTTTGCGTTTCTTTAAGTTGTTTTTTGACTTTTTCTAATTCGGTGGTTAGTGCTTTTCTGTCTTGATTACTCACGGCAATATTGCTTTTTAGCTCATTAATTTCACCATCAAGTTGTGCGTTATAATCATTAGCACGGGCTAGTTTTTCATTAACATTGGCCACGACAAACCGTAAGCCAGGCTTTGTGGTGATATATTTGCTATCTACCCAAGTAATACGGTTTTTATCATCTTTTATTTCACTGTAGCCTTTATCAGACTTGCCTGTTATTTCAATTTTACTGCCGGCAGTAATGGTGCCTAGAATGCGGTAGTTGGTGCCGGGGCCGGCATGCATAAAAATAGTTAAATCGTCTGAGATGAATGCTTGGCTACCTGCGGCTAAGTTATTTTCTGATGAAAGCTCTTCTTGGGCTTGCGCAAATGTAAGGACAGAAAAGACGATGAAAAAGCCGACAACTATTTGCTTAATTATATGTCTTAGATATTTAGTCAAAATATTCATACTGCAACCACTAAGTAAATCATTAAAAGGACGATATTATGTGTTTGGCGTCTTGATATCAAGCTTTTGATAGTAATATAAATTTGGGTGTCTATCATATCAGGTATGATAAACTATGTACTATGATGAATAACTCACCTAATAACTTTGAAGTTTGATAAAAATGTCGACAGAAATAGAATTAAAATATCAATTATTAAGTCATAGTGACAGTAACAATACTGTTGGTTATGAGCCAATTATTGCTGAAATATCCGCTCTGCTTAAAGAGCATAAGCTATTGTTTGAAATGCACAAAAGTGAGTTGTTCAATGATTATTATGAAAGTGATGATCTCACCTTAAGAAAAATGGAAGTAGGCTTGCGAATTCGACAAAAAGGGCAATTATTTGTGCAAACTATTAAAACAGCAGGCAAAGTCGAGGGTTGTTTGCATCAAAGACCTGAATTTAATATTGATATTCCTAGTAATCAGTTGAACTTATCTTTGTTTGACCAGGCAATTTGGCCAGAAAATACCGACGTAGCGTTATTAGAAAAACAACTAAAGGTGGTATTTTCAACTAACTTTGTACGTCAGACTTGGCTTATTCACCAAGATGAAAGCGTAATTGAACTCGCCTTAGATGAAGGTGAAATCATGACAAAAGCAGGGCAACCTAGTGTGGCAATCAACGAACTAGAAATTGAATTAGTGCGAGGTAGTGAACAAGCGTTGTTTGATTTAGCAGAGCTATTGAAAACAGTAGTTAATATGGAGCCTAGTGGCTTAAGTAAAGCCGCCCGAGGTTATGCGCTGTATCAACAACAACTAGGCTCAACAACCCTAGAGAATAGCAAGTAAGGTGTTAAAAGCTATTATCCCAGTATTAGCGTATTTCTTTTTCTGAATTGACGTAGTCAATCAACTCATCCATTAGTTTTCTTTTAATTTCAAGTTGTTGTTCAGCTTGTAAACCGTATTTTTCTGCCAGTACTTGGTAGTCATCAGGTGCTAAACTGACCGTAAGGCGTGGGCGCTTAGGTCGCTTGTTGATGGTTAAGCCTAAAATATCTCGGATTTGATCTGAGGGGCTTAAACCTGCCTCAAGTGCCTGCTTTCTAATTGATAATTGGATTTTTTCATCCATATCAAACGCAACTTGTACTGCTTTTATCGCTTTTACAGACGATTGCCATTTTTCTGGCATTTCTTTAGTCATGATAATCTCTACTTTAGGTCTTAACTTGCAGGATACATTTCTACAATATCTGAGAGTGGTCTAAAAATAGTAAGAAAAACATCGGTTTCTCCGTCTTGCCAAACTTCGACATCAAGTCCTTTACTTTGATCTTCGTTGAACAAGGCATAAAGTTCAAATTGTTCGCCGGCATCTTTACCTTCATAAGCACTAAGGTTTTCACTGCGGTGATCTTTACGATGAAAATAACCGACTTTAGCAAACGTGCTTTGCTGATACTGTTCACTAGTCCAACTCGAGGTGAGTGCATTATCGGCTTTTTTATCGAGGAATGCTTGCCCGGGTTCATCAAAAATTTCAGAAAAATGATCTAAATCAAATAAGGTTTCTACATCATCACGCTCAACTTTTAAGGCAAATTTTAACTCGGTTGCATCATCAACATCTAATGACAAAAATAGTAGCAACGAATTACTGCCTTGCAGAGTCCACTCTAGTTGAGGTCCGTGCTCATATTCATAGGTATTTACGGCCGTAACTTGTAACTGTTGGCCGCGTAATACTTCAGGTAAAGCGAAGCTGTCGGTTAACACGATAATATCACCAACTAATAGCTGACTAACATCTGTTAATTTTCGCTGTGTTTCTTCTGTTTTGTTGAATATTTTTTTTAAAAAACTCATTAGGTATTACCTTACCTTCTGTTACGAATATGCAAACCAATAAGTGGCGAGCTGTTACCAACTCACCACTAAAACCTCATCACTATAATATTTGTAACTAATCAATATTATTTTTGCTTGGCTTTAATGCGATCTAGTACTGAATTCGCACTGCTATCTTGAGAGCCTATGCCTGCGGCTTTTAGTTGCGCTGCTAGTGACGTATCAGAGTCTTCTGATTCAAGTACTTCAGCAGCTTTCATCTTGTCATCAAATTTTTGTTGTTTAGCTTTAATTCGTTCTAATGAATCTTTTGCGCTCAACAATTTTGAATTACTTGATGAGAAGTTATCCGTGATAGCTGATGTGGCTTTTTGTACACTTTCAGTGGTTTTTACCATTGATAACTGACGCTTATGCTCGGTCACTTGACGTTCACTTTTCTTAACTAACTCTTTTAATCTTTCAGCGTTACCGGCAAAGCTATCATGAGCCTGTTGCTGGGTCGCTAATTCGCTTTCTAAGTTAGAAATTTTCTCTGCTACGGCAAGTGCGAGAGCTTCATCGCCTTTATCCAGCGCTTGTCCTGCATAACCTTCATGCTCAACAATTTCTTTTTGTAAACGCGCTACTTCGCGTTGAGCAGACATTTGCTCAGCCATAACTCCGGTTAAATCACGTTTGGCTTTGGTTAAATGATTCTCAGCATCACGGATTTCTTGTTCGAAAATTCGGGTTGCATTAGCATCAATAATAGCTTCGCCTGCTTCAGAGGCACCGCCACGAATTGCGGTCATAATCTTTTTAAATATACTCATGTTTTTTCTCCATTAATATTGTTATGCAGCGCAAGGATTTGATCGAATAAGTTGAACTCAATCCTTTATCAAGCGTCGTTACAATTTAAAATTAATCTATAAAAGGTAATCACTCATGTCATCAATAACTTCAACGGCGTTATTGCTTAAAACGGCTAGCTCGTGCTCTATATCGTCGAAACTTGAATTTATAGAAAGCGCACCGAAGACAACATATTTATCACCTATTTTTGAAAATGATGATAACGGCATGGGAATGTTCATCTCTAACATGCTTTCGTGCATTGCGGTTAAGCTATCTGGTTTAACTTCATCTGTACCCCAAAGGTAACTGATACACAGTATTTGGTCGTCAGTAACTGAAACAAAAATCGGCAACTCTTCTCGACCCGAAATTGTGATTTGCAGTACATCGACTTCACCTGAAATTGGTTGACAGTCAAAATTCATCCCTGTGTCTGAGTTATCGGCCAAACTGTTTAAATGATCGGCTATAGTATGAATGTTCATGTATTTCCTATCCTTATTTTATATCTGTGTATATGACATATTATGTCACGGGTTAAATTTAGCACTTTGACATAATATGTCAAGACTTTATTTCATTTTTTATTTTTTATCACAATTTTGTTCAGTTGTAATCTATACCTAATCAATTCCTTGTTGGTCTTGCCAAGCTTGTTGATGCAATTGATAGAGCGTATGGCTACCCAATATGTTGATATCTACACTATCTTGGTGTTGATAAAAACCATTTGGAAAAATAAAGGCTGCTTTTAGCATTTCAAGATTTAACCAAGTATGCTTCACAGGTAGTTCTGTTAGGTTATTTAATCTTGCAAGCGGGCTAGCGCCCATTTTTGATGCAATAGTCCAGCCCCATTCGCCAAAGCTTGGCACATTATCATGGTATTGTTGTACATGCACAAACCCACCAGCACTTAAGGTTTTACCAATCGAAATAAAAGAGTCTTTGGCATGATACGGACTTGTGGATTGAACCGCGATCAAACCATCACCGGCAAGTAATTGCTTTAATCGAGCATAAAAATTAACTGAATAAAGCTTGTTGAGATCGGGGTGGCTCGGATCAGGCAAATCAACAATAATCGCATCAAATACTTGTCCTGAGTTCAACAGTTCGTTTATTTTAATGAAAGCATCACTACGCAAAATGGTGGCACGTTTATCTTGTAAGCTCTTATTATTTAGACGACTGATTTTTTGTGCGAGACTTGCATTTAAGTGCTGCTGTGGTGATTGAAAGATATCAATTAATTCTGCATCTAAATCAATCAATGTCACATGCTTAGGCGAGTACTTTAATACATCTCTCAGTGCTAAACCATCACCACCACCAATGATTAAGATATTGTCTTGGCGAGCCGAGCCCGCTAATACCGGTGCGACTAAATAGTCATGATAGATATGTTCATCGATAGATGAAAACTGCAAGCGACCATTAAGGTAAAAATTGATCACGCTTTTTTGAGCGCTACCAGACAAGGTATGAACAGAGTTTAAGCCCATATTTCTTTCGGTAAAAGTTAATTGTTGATAGCGTGTTTTTTGGCTATGTACCACTTTGTCTAAATAAAGCAGGCTATTCATTTGGTTGAGCCATTGATTGCCATAGTTGAACATCAACACAATAATGCCAGCTAACAGCAGGTGAAAGCCGACAAATGTTTTGCGCCACTGCAACTTGTGCCAATAGCGGACAATAAAAAAGGTGCCAGTAATTAAATTTAAGCTAGCAGTTAAAGCCGCTGCTTTGCTGATATCTATGCTTAATAAAAATAGTACCCATATAGCCGCACCAAGGCCAGCACCGATATAATCGGCACCATAAATAGTGCCTAGATTATTGGCTAAATGCTGGCCATGAATCTGCTCTCTAATACGGGCAATGAGTGGGATTTCCATACCAATAAAAAAACCAATCACCACACCAAACAGGTAGGGACTTTTCATAGCAAGAAAACTTAATTGATTAAATATCCCTCCTTGAGGCAGCATGTCTGGGGGCAGGGCAAACATATCGGAAATAATATGAGGTAAGGTTTGAGTAACAGCGATTAGCGCTGCAATAAATAAAATAGCGCTAGTACCCAACAAGGCAATGATCAGCTCTAAGCAGACAAAACCATTAAATGCACAGCGAACTTTACGTGCAGCAAAAGCCCCTAATCCCATAGAGACTATCATGAGTCCTATCATGGTATATATGGTGCTTTCCATAACACCAAGCACTCTACCCGCGTAATGGGACAGTAGATATTCGTAAATTATTCCACACCCAGCTAAAATCGCCATGGTTAGAATAAGCAAAGTATCGTCAATAATTAGTGTGCGGTTTGCATATTTGTTGTTCATAAAGTAGAGAGGTTACTCGGTTGTATCGAGGTTGAGGTGGTCGATGCTTGGCGGTATTGCTTTAGCAGCGTTAATAACAAGATGCCAGCATGGAGTACTTACTGGCATCTTGTGTTAGAGAGGCGTTTTATGCCATCAAGGCCGATAAAATCAATGCTATAGCTATACTAGTGGCCATCTCAATGCTGGCAACACCAATATTATGTTGTTGATCCACTTCTTCTACTAAGTTAATACCCCACAAGACAATACGTTTGGCGAGTGATGTTAGCAGTGCGACCAACAAGGTCATGATAATGCCGAACACCAACCAACCGATAAGGTTGACTACTAAGGTTTCTGGGCTGTATACAAGAAAATGGCTTGCAGCAGTAACTGCAAGTGCTGTACTAATAACTTGACCAGCATAACGAATGGCTAAGGCTAATTGCCCTTCACTCAATGCTTCTTGTAAGCAGTCTTCTTGGTTGTTTTTCGCGTAATTACTTTCTCTGATCCGGGTTACTAATACTAAAACAGCTTGCGCTACAATGAAGCCCGAGGTGATGGCGATGAAAGTTGCAACTTCTAGCCCATCAACCCAAAGTAATACAGCACGAATGATAATAGCGGTGGCAATTGCGCCAGCGGCATCAATAATACCAATGGTTAGATTTTGCTCTTTTATCAATAGGGCTTTATTTAAATGTTGTAACGCAATTTTATCTTGAATAACTCGGCCTATTTTAATTAGTACTAAGCCATATACGCCGTAGGACAACATGCCGATGATTTCCATCATATAGCTTGAG
This sequence comes from Colwellia sp. KU-HH00111, assembly GCF_040362745.1. NCBI lineage: Bacteria > Pseudomonadati > Pseudomonadota > Gammaproteobacteria > Alteromonadales > Colwelliaceae > Colwellia > Colwellia sp. KU-HH00111. Next base: position 133,250 of record NZ_BAABWO010000004.1, read on the forward strand.
GCATTTTCTCCAGTGATTGCACCCGTTAATACAATACCTAAGGCCAAAATACTGCCTGCGACACTGACACCAAAAGCAAAATTGTCTTTGTGAGCGAGTTCATCAGTGCTATTTACTTGGCTAGTTAGCCCCAATAAAAAACGCATAGCACCTAAAAGGATAATAGCAATGGTGACATCTATCGCTAAATAAATGAGTAACTCCTGATTAACACCAACGAGTTCAATTAATGTATTTATCATGTTTTCTATTCCTATTGCTTATTACTTACCACGACTGAAGCCGCGTGATGTATTGGTGTTCGAGTTTCTAAAGCTAGAGCTTTTTTTAGACTTGCTGGCATAGCTGCTTTTTTTAGCTGTGTTACTTTTAAACCGATTAGCGCTGGTTTGTGCCGTTTTGCTTTTGCTTGATAAACTTGATGAGCCGGTACGATTTTTACTATAAGGGCTAGTGTATCTCTTTCCTTGGCTCGCAAATGATTTTTTAGTGCGTTGCTCAAGCTTGGTTTGGTTTTTCAACTGATTTGGTGAGCTATAACGCGTTCTGCCGTAATCGTTGTAATAGCTGTAGTTACGCGAACGACCCCAATCGTTGTAATAAGTACGGCGGCCAAATAAATCGCCCATCATTGAATACATGCCATACCATGCCCAAAATGACATACCGTTACTACCGGTTTGCCAATGACCATAACTAGGGTTACCGATGAGCTGTTCACCTGTGCCAAAATCTTGTGCGTTATTTGCTTGTTGACTTTGTGCTTTGGATAATGAGTTAACACGCGGTAATTGGCCATCAGACATATCTGATAATACGTTTAATGGATCACTTAACGCATCAGAAAACAGTACAGGATCAGCCGCCTGATAAATATTGAGTAATTCGTCATAGAGCGCTTGGCTGCTAGCAAACATTTGTGGCTGGTTTTTGGCGGTATTGACACGATCAAGCAATGCCTGATACATAGGCCCTTGAGTGGTTGCATCTTTTTTAAATTCATTAATTAAAGGTGCTAGATTAGGTTTTAGATCAAGTACTTTATCTGCATACTGCTTAATAAGGTTAGCATTGCGTACTTGGTCACTATTTAAAGCATCCCCCAACTGGGTTACTCTTTGCTCAGTAATAGGGAGTTGTTGTAATGCTTGTTCTTTAATTGGATCTCCACAGGCAGATAATAAAAAAAGCGTTATTACTAACAGGGTGCTAGTAGCAAGCTTATTAAAATATTGCAGGGGAAAAGAATGTTTTAGGCTTTGCATTGCTGCCATCATCTCCGTATAAATGCTATGTTATTCTTAAGTTATACCTATATGGCATTAATGCTATATTAATAACACTAACAACATATTGTGTCTATTGTCTTGGTTATTTATATTGACCACAAAAAGGAGCGCGTTTGTCTTTTCTCACTTTATCTCAGCTCAATGATAATGAGTTATTATCACAGCAGCAACAAAAAAGTTGGCAGCAGTTTAGTCAGCAGCATCCTCAAAGTTTTCAAACGTTAACCTCTGAGCAGCTTGAACACTTTAAAGTGGCTATCGCACTGAGCGATTTTGTTTTATCTAGTGCGCTGCGAGCACCCGAATTAGTTGTAGAATTATTTGTAAGTAAAGATGTTTATTTGCTCACTACTCCGAACTACAGCAAATTACTGCAAGCCTTGTTGAGTGATTGCCAAAGTGAAGAGCAGTTGCACCGGTTATTAAGGCGCTTTCGATTACAGCAAATGGTCAATATTGCAGTTGCTGATTTAGTGTTAGATATTGCGTTGACAAATTCTCTAGAACGCTTGTCATTACTAGCAGATGCCTTGATTCAATGCAGTCTAGATTGGTTAACCCAGTTTTGTCAAAATAAATGGGGAACTCCCACCAGTAAAACGGGCGAAGCTCAGTCGCTGCTTGTTTACGGTATGGGAAAACTTGGCGGAAAAGAGCTAAACTTCTCCTCAGATATTGACTTGATTTTTGCCTATCCTCATAGCGGAGAAACAGTTGGCTGTCGTCGTAGCTTAGATAATCAACAATTTTTTACCCGTCTAGCACAAAAACTTATTACCTCATTACATCAACATACCGCGGATGGTTTTGTTTATAGGGTGGATATGCGATTAAGACCCTTTGGTGACAGTGGACCGCTAGTACTTACGTTTAATGCGATGGAAGATTATTACCAAGAGCAGGGACGAGATTGGGAACGATATGCCATGCTTAAGGCGCGGGTAATCCCACCTCTAAATGGTCAAGATCACTATCATCAAAAATTAGCCGTGTTATTGCGCCCATTTGTCTATCGTCGCTATATTGATTTTAGTGTTATTGACAGTTTGCGAAGAATGAAATCGATGATTTCTCAAGAGGTTAGACGTAAGCAATTAGTAAATAATATAAAACTTGGTGCTGGTGGCATTAGAGAAATAGAATTTATTGTGCAAGTGTTTCAATTAATTCGTGGCGGTAGAGTAAAAACTTTGCAACATCGAAGCTTGCTAACTGTATTACCTGAATTAGTGATAGCGTCTGAAATGACACCCGACAGTAAAACCGTGTTAGAAAATGCCTATTGTTTTCTGCGTAGAGTCGAGAATATTATCCAAGCCTTAGCAGACAAACAAACGCAAACGTTACCTGAGTGTGAGTTAGACAAACAGCGAATCCTAACGGTATTAAATATTGGCTGTTGGCATGATTTTATGCAGGTATTACAAGAGCATATGAATAACGTTCATGAAAAATTTGAACAGTTAATTGGTATCGATAGTCCAAATCATCAAGCGGAAGATCAGCACTGGAGTACTCTGTGGAATAGTCGTTGGAGTGATGAAGAGTCTATAGCCTGGCTTGAACAAGAAAAATTGGATCATCAAGGTGAGTCTTGGAAAAGTGATAGAGTTTGGCGTTTGTTGTCAGACTTTCGAGATGATGTTGGCAAGCGAAGCATTGGTAATCGAGGTCGGCAAGTATTAGATAAATTAATTCCGCAATTAATTTGCCACCTTCAACAAACCCACCAAGCTGAATTTGTGCTTGAACGGGTGTTTCATGTATTTAAAAAAATAGTCACCCGTACTGCTTATTTAGAGTTGTTATTTGAAAATGAAGGGGCACTTAAACAGCTCATACATTTATGTCAAGCTAGTAGTTGGGTAACCGACTACATTGCTAAATATCCAATTCTACTTGATGAGTTGATTGATCCAACCTTATTACATAACCCGCCTAAGTTATCTGCTTATGGGCTTGAACTTCGTGAAAGTATGCTGCGGATCCCAGAAGAAGATCTTGAAGCGCAAATGGATGGGCTACGCCTTTTTAAACAAGCCCAGCAATTACGTATTGCGGCGGCCGATATCACTGGCGCCTTAGATGTTAAGCATGTCAGCCAACACTTAACGGCGTTAGCAGAAGCTATCATCAATGAAGTGATTAATATTGCCTGGCAACAAGTTGCTAACCGTTTCGGTGTGCCAAAATCAACCGTGGGCACCAACTCTAAAGGCTTTGCGGTAATTGCTTACGGTAAAACAGGTGGCAATGAATTAAGCTATGGCTCTGATCTTGATCTAGTATTTGTTCATCATAGCCCTGAAGGCGATGAAACAACTGGCTTAGCAAGTGGTGATAAAGTGGTGCCGGCAAGCCAGTTTTATATGAAACTAGCACAACGCATTATGCATATTTTTAACACTCGGATGAGCAGTGGTATTTTATATGAATTAGATATGCGTTTACGTCCCTCGGGTAACTCTGGGGTGTTAGTGATACACATAAACACCTTTGCACAATACCAGCAGCAAGATGCATGGACTTGGGAGCATCAGGCCTTAGTTCGTGCTCGCGTTGTTTATGGTAATCAAGTTATTGAACATGAGTTTATCAAAATTAGAACGCAAATTTTACGACAACCTAGAGAGATTGAACAATTAAAAGCTGATGTAAAAAGTATGCGTGAAAAAATGCGTAATCACCTTGATAAGTCTACTGATGATCTAGTTGATATAAAACAAGGCGAAGGAGGCTTAGTTGATATCGAGTTTTTAGCGCAATATCTTGTGTTAGCTAACAGTTATGAGCATACAAGCTTAACCGAGCGTTGTGACAATGTTGGCATATTTAAAGCGCTAGCCCGTCATAATATATTGACAACAGCCGAACGCGACTTGTTGATTGATGGTTATCAAACGCTCAGAATGTATGGCCATAAAGCAACCTTGCAAAATAACAGTTCGCTAATGGAAAAATCTGCTTTAACAGGGCAAGACAAGGTGATGGCATTATGGCAAAAGTTTATCTAACAATAACATGCTTAGTATATACTTGATTGTTATAGCAAAATACACTCATCGTTTAGATAACTGGGCGGCTCGTTAACAAAAACTAAAGTACGTTGTTGATAACAAAAATAGCAGTTTACCCCTTCAGGAAAGTGGCCGGCTATGGCTTGACCCACTTGTTTGGCTGTTTTTAATAGGTTGTTATTGATGCGAAAGTAATCTTTAACGATAAAGTCTTTATTGATCCACCAAATAATATCAAGCCCTTCAGCCGTTGAGAATTCAGAAAGCTTTTGATAAAGCGCTTCTCCTTTTCGAAAAGGGCGAGATTTTTTGCTGCCGCCCCAACTTGTGCTGAATGGGCGAGTTTTTGTTTTTTTCTCTTGTAATATCTTAATTAAATCGCCTTCGGGTTCGGGTAAAAAAATCACATTGTTTCTAATTTTTCTTTCACTGCTTTCGCCATAGACCTTAGCATAAAAGTTTGAAAGGCCATCTGCAGCAGCGTTAGTTGATTTTTTTTTTGGCTTTTTAGGTGCAGATTCCGTTGTATTGCTATCAGCATTAGCTGTTTTTTTTGCATCCTCATCAGAGGTTTGCGTTTCTTCATTTTTTGGTGATGAGGCAACAGTGCTTGGCTCAGAGGTGTTATCACCAAGTAACACGTCTTGGTAAAGAAAAAAGGCAACCCCAAGCCCAATTAGTATGACTGCTATAATAGCGTTTCTAATCCAAAAACCCATGATACATTTTATCCAATTGTTATCATTTCTTATTGTTATACCATACAAAAAAGTAACACATTATTCAAAAGATTAAATAAAGCCTATTTGAGCATAGCAGAGCAATTGTCGTAAATGCTGTATTGAGGTACTTGATAAATATTCTGGTGTTATCACAGTTGTAGCTGAACCTATCTGGCAATAAAAAAGCCGCTAACCTTATGCTAAGGTCAGCGGCTTTTTGTTTAATTAGAAGTCTCGCCCTGAAAAGGGTTTTACTTACCGGCAATTAAACCTGAATTGATTGCGGTAATATCGTCTTCGGTAATACTGCCGCCAGCACGTTTTAATAATAAAACATTTTGAATATAAGCATAACGAGTAGATGATAAGTTACGTTTAGCATTATATAGATTACGCGTGCTATCTAATACATCAACAATTGTACGAGTACCTACTTCAAAGCCAGCCTCAGTTGCTTCTAGTGCTTTTTCAGCACTTAATACTGATTGTTCAAATGCTTTAATGCCTGAAATGGTTGCCACTACGGTATTGTATGCATTGCGAGTAGTGCGAACAACGTTGCGATGTGCTTGCATTAAGTCTTGATTAGCTAGCACAAAGCGTTTTTGAGCTTGACGAACACTACTCTCAATTGCACCACCTGAATAAAGTGGTACGTTAAGTCTTAGGCCAATAGAGTAGTCATTTAAAGCAGGGTTATCAAATTGCCCTAAAGGCCCTTTTGATTCGGCGTCACTGCTATCATAAGTAGCTCCAAAATCTAGGGTAGGGTAGTGACCTGCTCTGGCTGAATCAATGGCTTGCTTCGCAATTTCAATGCCTACTTTCGCTGTAATTAAATCCAGATTTTTTGCTTCAGCGGTTTGTTGCCAAGCATTGGCACTGTTCGGACTTGGTAGCGTTGTACTAAAACGCTCGGTGTTTAAAGCATTAATATTGTCAGGGTAGACATTGGTAATTACACGTAATGACTCTTCAGCGCTAAAAATAGCATTTTTTGCACGAATTTCTTCAGTTACCGCGTTGTCAAATTGTGCTTGTGCTTCATACACATCGGTTATGGCGGTTAAGCCCACAGAAAAGCGTTGTTTGGTTTGTTCAAGCTGGCGAGCGATGGCTGCTTTTTCAGCTTGAGCAAAAACTAAGTCATCTTTGGCTTTTAACACATTGAAATAGGCTTGTGTGACTCTGACGATAAGATCCTGCTTGGCTACCTGATAGCTTAAATCACTTTGGTGAGCTGTTTTTTCGGCAATATCTAAACCTAACCATGTATCATGGTGGTAAAGTTGCATATTCAAGCTAGCGCCATAACCTAATGAGTTAAATTCAGTTGTTATTACACTGCCTTCGTTGTAACTTTCTGTTTCGCCATCACTATAGCTACCATAGGCACTTATTTGTGGTAATAGTGCCGCACGTGCTTTAATAATATCTTCTTTTACTATTTCAGATTGGGCTTGTGCTTTTAACACTACCGTGTCGTTTAATAATGCTTGCTGATAAACTGATAGTAAATCGTCGGCTTGTGCGGTGTTAACTGTTAACGCACTCGCAATGGCTATAATTAGTGTGCTTAATGTTTTTTTCATGAGTAGAACGTCCCTTGGGGAGCTTTGTTCCCCTTATATAATTTTACAATGTTGTTTTTATGCGAGGTTATGTTACCGAAGTTTTAAAATTAACCAAATAAAATAAGTGTTTACTAGTGTAACAAATTATTATTAAAAAGAGAGTGTTTATGCAAAAGATTAAGAGTGAACGCCCCTTGATATTGCAATATGGGCTGCAGGATGTATCAATAACGGCAATCGACACAAAATATCAGGGTTTTTTCAAGCTTAACCAATACCAGCTCAGCCATAAGCTGTTTGCTCAAAAACAAAGTGATACCTTTACCCGAGAAGTATTTGAACGTGGTGATGCTGTAGTTGTGATGTTATATGATCCAGCTCAAGATAAGCTTCTGTTATTAGAGCAGTTTAGGGCAGGTGCGATACGTTCTGGCGAAACTCCGTGGATGCTAGAATTTGTCGCGGGCATGTTCAATGAAAACGAAAGCCCAGTAGATGTTGCTGTGCGCGAAACAAAAGAAGAAGCTAATATTAGCTTAGCACCTGCGGATGTGCAGCCAATAATGCAATACTTATCTAGCCCCGGTGGTATGAGCGAGCGTATTCACTTATATTGGGCAAGGTTTGACAGCAAGCAGGTCATACCGGGCAGTATTTATGGTTTAGAAGATGAAAATGAAGATATTTTGTTACATCTAATCACCCGAGAACAGGCATTAGCGTTATTAAACCAAGGGAAAATTAGTAACGCTGCCACGGTAATTGGCTTACAATGGTTAGCATTAAATTATCAAAACTTGTAGGGCGGATTTCAATCCGACAAATGCAACAGAGTCACTAGGGGCGCTAGGAGCAGTAGGAACACGAGCAATACATTTTCTCTAGAAGATGAACAACCAATGTAGGACGGATTTCAATCCGACAAATGCAACAGAGTCACTAGAGGCGCTAGGAGCAGTAGGAACACGAGTAATACACTTCTCTACAAGATGAACAACCAATGTAGGGCGGATTTCAATCCGACAAATACAACAGAGTCACTAGAGGCGCTAGGAGCACTAGGAACACGAGTAATGCATTTCCCTACAGGATGAACAACCAATGTAGGGCGGATTTCAATCCGACAATCGAAACGATAAACTATAGTACGTTAAGGGGTTAATAATTGAGTTTTTTTCCAAATAGTAAAGTCAATAGCCGTCAGCGCTATCAACCTAACCTTGTTAGTTTGATGACACTGTGCGCTAATAACTATAATTTGCTATTGAAATTGCAGGCCAATAAGACACAACGTCACCAGCAACGCGACTTTTTTATTAATGATCGCTTAGCCTATGTTATTGTTGTAAAAGAAGTAACCCCCTATACTTCGCTGCTAACATTTGAACAAAAAACACCTACCCAACAACTAAGTAAACATTCATATCACCCACGAATGTCTATCCGCTTATATCATGATGCACGCATGGCAGAAGTGATTAGTAGTCAAGGTATTCAGCAGGTAAAACCTCGTTATGATTACCCCAATAAGCATATGCACCAGCAAGATGAAAAGCAGCAAATCAATCAATTTTTAAATGAATGGTTGCAACTCTGTTTAGCCCATGGTCAAGTCAAGGTAGAGCTCAAAAATTGTCAATAACTAATCAAAATTCCCCGCTTATTATCGCCCAGTTCAGTGATTGTCATCTGTTTGCTGACAAGCAGGCTAAACACCTTGGCGCCAGTGTTTGGCAAAACTTATTAACCGTTTTGGCGGATCTTAAAAAACGTAGTAATGTTCACTGTGCGGTTTTTACCGGAGATCTCACCCAAGATCACTCTGAACATTCCTATCAACATTTTGTAGATGCGGTTCAACAAGCACAACTCGCAATGCCAGTATTTTTTTTGGCAGGTAATCACGATGATAAGCAGTTATTAACCAAGTACCTGCAAGCCCCGGCATTTAATAGTGAAAGAACGATTAATCATGACAATTGGCAAATTCAATTAATTGACAGTAAAAGTGATACGCCATCAGGTTTGGTGAATGACGAAAGTTTGTATGGGTTATCACAACGTATAGAGCCTGATAAACATCAATTACTGATGATGCATCATCATCCCATTAATATTGGCTACTACATTGATAAACATGGTTTATTAAATCAAGATGGTTTTTGGCAAAACATTACTCAGTTAAATCAAAACAAGGGTAATATTAAAGCAATTGCATGCGGTCATGTTCACCGCGCGAGTAAATTGTCTAAACAGAATATTGATATTTATACTTGTCCTGCAACCTCAATCCAATTTGGTGAAACTAAGGAGAAGCCCGGTTCAATCGAGCCAAGTTACCGGCTATTTTACTTGCATTGCAACGGGGCGATTGAAAGTGAAATTATTTCGCCATAACAAACCATGTCACATCTGTGGAGTGGCCTAAAGCGTCATTTTAGTAGTGTTTTAAGCTGGAATCCAAACTAATATGCAAACAAATATCCTTTTTATCCATGGTTTTAATTCATCCCCTTTATCACATAAAGCTGAGCTCACACGTCAATATTTTCAGCAATACTATCCCAGTATTAATTTTATTTGTCCGCAATTGGCAACCTCACCTAAAGCCGCTATTTTGCAGCTAGAATCAATAATAGAAGACGCTACGCCTTTGGGTACTCATGATGGCCCTAAAGCTACTCAATGGTTGTTAATAGGCTCTTCACTCGGAGGCTATTTTGCTAGTTACCTCGCTAACACATACCAATTAGCTGTGGTATTGATAAACCCCGCGATAAAACCCTATGAGCTACTGGAAGACTATATTGGCGAGCAAAAAAATCCTTACACTGGAATTACCTATCAAGTAACCACAGAACATATGCACGATCTAAAAATGATTGAACAAAGCGCACCTAATATTGATGAACAACAAAAAAATAATTACCTAGTAATGGTACAAACAGGTGATGAAGTGTTAGATTATCAACAAGCCGTTGAAAAGTATCAACACTGCCGTCTAATAATAGAGCAGGGTGGTGATCATAGCTTTGTTGGCTTTGAAACAAAATTACCGATAATTGCTGATTTTTTGCAGTTATAACTTAATTTTAGTTATATAATTTCCAACATAAAAACAAGGTGCTTATGCACTTAGCTCAGGCTCAATGTGATATTTTGTGTGGGGATGTTTTACCCCCCTTGAACCAGAGTTAACGACATAGCCTTAAAAAATAATAAGATAGATAAACCATGACCGACCAATATAATTCAGATTCCATCGAAGTTCTTAGCGGCCTAGAGCCTGTTCGCCGCCGCCCTGGTATGTACACAGACACCACTCGTCCCAATCATTTAGGCCAAGAGGTTATAGATAACTCTGTGGATGAAGCGCTGGCAGGTTATGCGCAAAATATTATGGTGGTATTAGATACGGATCAATCACTTGAAATTATTGATGATGGTCGAGGCATGCCAACCGATATTCATCCAGAAGAAGGAGTGTCAGGTGTCGAGCTTATTTTTTGTAAACTTCATGCGGGTGGTAAGTTCTCCAATAAAAACTATCAATTTTCCGGTGGTTTGCACGGTGTGGGTATTTCAGTGGTTAACGCCCTATCAACGCGGGTTGATGTCACTGTTAAGCGTGATAGTAAAGTCTTTGAAATGGCATTTGAGAATGGAGACAAAGTTGAAGAGCTTACTGAAACAGGCACGGTAGGTAAGCGTAACACTGGCTCTCGAGTTAAATTTTGGCCAGATCCCAGCTATTTTGATTCACCAAAGTTTTCGGTTTTAAAACTGACACACTTACTCAAAGCCAAAGCCGTTTTATGCCCAGGTTTAACGATTAAATTTCATGACAAAACTGAAAACAAAAAGTATCAATGGTGCTATGAAGATGGCTTAACAGACTATTTAAAAGAGTCGGTTAAAGATTATGTGAGCTTACCTGAACAACCTTTTGTTGGCACTTTCTCAGCGCAAAATGAAGCAGCCGACTGGGCGGTAACTTGGCTACCCGAAGGCGGGGAAGGTATTGGTGAAAGTTATGTAAATTTAATTCCCACTATTGCTGGCGGTACACATGTAAATGGTTTGCGCCAAGGTTTATTAGAATCTATGCGTGAATTTTGTGAATTTCGCAACCTTATTCCTCGGGGAGTCAAATTAACTCCCGATGATATTTGGGATAAGTGTAGTTACATCCTCTCGATTAAAATGCAAGACCCACAATTTGCCGGGCAAACCAAAGAGCGTTTATCCTCGCGCCAATGTGCTGCTTTTGTCACAGGCGTTGTCAAAGACTCGTTTAGTTTATGGTTAAATGAACATACCGATATTGCTGAGCTTTTAGCCGAATTTTGTATCAGTAATGCACAAAAACGCATGCGTGCTAGCAAAAAAGTTGTGCGTAAAAAAATTACCCAAGGGCCGGCATTACCGGGTAAATTAACCGATTGTGGTAGCCAAGATTTATCGCGCACTGAATTGTTTTTAGTAGAGGGCGATTCAGCGGGCGGCAGTGCAAAACAAGCACGCGATCGTGAAACACAAGCCATTATGCCGCTGCGCGGTAAAATTTTAAATACTTGGGAAGTTGAATCAGGACAAATACTCGCCTCACAAGAGGTACATGATATTTCAGTTGCCCTAGGGATAGACCCCGACAGCGACGATTTATCAGAACTACGTTACGGTAAAATTTGTATCCTAGCAGATGCTGACTCGGATGGTCTGCACATAGCCACCTTACTTTGTGCCTTGTTCACCCAGCATTTTTTACCCTTGGTACAAGCAGGGCACGTATACGTAGCCATGCCGCCATTGTACAGAATAGATGTGGGCAAAGAAGTTTTTTACGCCCTTGATGAAGCTGAAAAAGACGGCATTCTTGATAGAATAGAAGCGGAGAAAAAGCGTGGTAAAGTCAACGTGCAACGGTTCAAAGGTTTGGGTGAAATGAACCCGCTACAGCTTAGAGAAACCACTATGGATGCCAATACTCGCCGCTTAGTTCAACTGACTGCCTTTGATGATGAACACAGCGAAACCATTGAAATGATGGATATGTTGCTATCTAAAAAACGATCAGGTGATCGCAAAGAATGGCTGCAAACTAAGGGTGATATGGCGGTAGTGTAATTGAGCTAAAACGTTTATAAAGAGTAACCATGTTTTCACAAATATTCACCATTATTTTTCCGCTTTTTGCTATTGTTTCCATTGGTTTTTTTTATGGTAGAAAGCATGCACCCGACATGGTTTCGGCTAACCAACTTAATTTAGATATATTTGTTCCTGCGTTAATTTTACATGTATTAGCTGACAAAAGTTTTCAAGTTGACACCTATTCACAACTCGCTATAGGGGGCGCGTTTGTGGTGATATTCTCTGGGTTTTTAGCGTGGCCGGTTGCTAAACTCATGGGCTTTAATGTTAAAACCTTTGTGCCACCAATGATGTTTTCTAATTCTGGTAATATTGGCTTGCCCTTAGCTTTGTTTGCTTTTGGGGAGCAAGCGCTTCCTGCCGCGGTGATGTTATTTATTGTGGAAAACACCTTACATTTTAGTTTAGGTATGAAAATGATGGATAGGAAGATTTCGCTATTTTCTATCGTAAAAATTCCTATGGTTTTTGCTGTGGTGGTGGGGTTGTGCTTAAGTGTTAGCGGTTTAGTGTTACCTGAAGTAGTTACTATTTCAATAGAGATGTTAGGTATGGTTTCTATTCCCTTAATGTTATTTTCGCTTGGGGTAAGGTTAACGTCTGTAAACCTACAAGACTGGAAAATAGGGCTAGTTGGTGCCATTATTTGCCCGGTCACGGGGATTATTTTGGTGTTATTGGTTGCACCGTTTTTACATTTAACTGAATTACAATATGGCCAGTTATTGATTTTTGGAATATTACCGCCAGCAGTGCTTAACTTTATGGTGGCTGAAAAATACAATCAGCAACCTAAACAAGTTGCATCAATCGTGTTAATCGGTAATTTAGCCAGTTTGGCAACTATTCCTACCGTGCTTTATTTCTTGTTATAAACAATCAATGTCATAATTTTGTCATATCATTATGTTATAAAAATGCGCTAAAATTATTTCATGTGTAAACCCTTATTATCCATTGGGTTTATTTGTTTAGATAACCTTTAAAAAGAAAAATCATGACTATAAAAGTAGGTATTAACGGTTTTGGCCGTATGGGAAGGTTGATCATGCGCGCAGCATTTGACTGGCCTGAAGTAGATTTCATTCAGATTAACGATCCCGCTGGAGATGCTCCAACCTTAGCGCATCTACTTAATTTTGACTCAATCCATGGACGTTGGCACCTTGAGGCAAAGAGCGAGCAGAGAGGTGAGGGCGAAGCACATAAGGGTCAAATACTTGTTAATGATCGGCGTATTACTATTTCAAATAATCGCGCTATTTCAGACACTGATTGGTCGCACTGTGATTTAGTTATTGAAGCCTCTGGGGTGATGCGTGACAAACATAAGCTGCAAGCCTATTTTGACCAAGGTGTTAAAAAGGTCTTGGTTACGGCACCAATGAAAGTATCAGAGCAAGACCAAGATGTTGTGAATATAGTGATGGGTGTTAATCAGCATTTATACCAAGCTGACAAGCACGCTATTATTACTGCAGCCTCATGTACAACTAATTGTTTAGCCCCTGTAGTCAAAGTGCTACAAGATCATATCGGGATCAAACATGGTAGCATGACCACTATTCACGATATCACCAACACCCAAACCATTTTAGATGCGCCGCACAAAGATTTACGTCGTGCTCGGGCGTGCGGACAATCACTCATTCCAACGTCAACCGGCTCGGCCAAAGCCATTACCGATATTTTTCCTGAATTAAAAGGCAAACTTAACGGCCATGCAGTGCGTGTACCTTTAGCAAATGCATCAATAACTGATTGTGTCTTTGAAATGCAACGTGCCGTGACCGTTGATGAAATAAATCAGCTAATGGCAACAGCTGCACAAGGTGAATTAAAAAATATTTTAGGTTATGAAGAGCGCCCATTAGTGTCGGTAGATTATAAAACCGATCCGAGATCGGTAATTGTTGATGCACTCTCTACCATGGTGGTTAGTGATACTCAGCTCAAAATGTATCTTTGGTATGACAATGAATGGGGTTATGCCAATAGAAGCGCAGAGTTAATGAAATTAATTGCGTTAAGTGTGTAAATGTTTGCAAAAATACAAAACCTACCGTTAGCTGTTAAACAATATGCAGTAATTACCGGTAATTACTGGGCATTTACCCTAACCGATGGCGCATTGCGCATGTTGATATTATTGCACTTTTATCAGCTAGGTTACGCGCCTTTAGCCTTAGCAATGCTGTTTGTTTTTTACGAAGTCTTTGGGGTTATTACTAACCTTATTGGTGGCTGGTTGGGCGCACGCGTGGGCTTGAATAAAACCATGAATATTGGTTTGTTCATGCAGGTGTTTGCCTTGTTAATGCTGGCGATACCAAGCGAGTATTTGTCAGTTATATACTTAATGACGGCACAAGCGTTGTCAGGTGTGGCTAAAGATCTCAATAAAATGAGCGCCAAAAGCAGTATTAAACTGTTGGTTGCCAATGTTTCAGCGGGAGATCGTGAAGGCACCTTGTTTAAGTGGGTGGCCTTGCTAACGGGCTCTAAAAACACGTTAAAAGGGGTTGGCTTTTTTCTAGGGGGCTTTTTACTAACAACATTAGGCTTTCAAGGGGGAGTGCTATTAATGGCCGCAGTATTGGCTGTTGTTGCCCTATTGAGTGTCACGTTACTTAAAAAAGACTTTGGCATAGCAAAATTCAAACCTAAATTTACCGATATTTTCTCTAAAAATCGTTCGCTAAATTACCTGTCAGCAGCGCGATTATGTTTATTTGCTGCTCGCGATGTTTGGTTTGTTATCGCTCTGCCGGTGTTTTTGGCTAGTCAATTAGAGTGGCAACATCAAAGTGTTGGCGCGTTCTTTGCGCTTTGGATAATTGCCTATGGTGCGGTACAGGCTTATACGCCTAACTTATTCAATGGAGAAAAACGCAATGGCGACACGGCAGAAAAAATTGACGTTAATGGTCGTTTAATTGCCTTATGGTCAACAATTTTAGCTGTTGTCATCTTGATGGTTTTTATTAGCCTGGCTATCAGCCCATATGCTGAAATTGTTATATTACTCGGGCTATTAGTTTTTGGTGGTATTTTTGCTATCAACTCATCGTTGCATAGCTATCTTATTGTTGCGCTGGCAAAAGAAGATGGCGTTTCAATGGATGTGGGGTTTTATTATACCGCTAATGCGCTGGGACGTTTATTAGGTACAGTGCTTTCTGGGTTACTTTATCAAGCCTTGTATACCGATAAACAAGGCTTGCTGGCGTGTTTGTTAGCTTCTTTTTTACTATCATTAGCAGCTGCTTTTTTTATTAAGCGGGTTTAGCTTTTAATTCGTAGATAAAAAGATTTATACTGACTTTACAATAATAATATTGAAAGGTTACTGCCTTGACGGTTAAATTTTTGGTAAAATTGTTACTCAGTCTGTTTTATTGTTTTATCGTTATTCAAACGAGTATGGCTGCTGTACCTCAAGGGGCAGAAGCAGGCGTTCCTGCTTTTGATAAGGCAGCAGAAAAAATAGAAACCTTAATTGATAGTAATGTGCCATTAGCGCAGACGCAATTAAAGCGGTTTGAAAAACAGTTTCAGCAATTATCGCTAAAACAAAAAATCACCTACCAAAACCTATTAACCGATACTTACCTGTTACAGGCACAATATCATTTAGCTAAACAGTCGGCATCTGACGGCTTAGCGCTAACCTTAAAACTTTCTAGCCCGAGCTTGTTAATTTCTGAGTTACTCTATAGTCGTGGCTTTGCTTATGAAAGTATAGGTGAGACAGAATTAGCCACTAAAGATTATGAAAATGGGCTTGAATTAGCTAAATCACTTCATGATAACGTACTAATTGCCACAGGATTGGCGAATTTAGGCGCAATTTATTACCTGACCGATCGTTATGAAAACTCATTAATTGTGTTAAATGATGCTTACAATATTGCCAAGCAAACAGATGATGATGAATTAAAGGGCATGGTAAATTCTGAGCTAGGCATTTTATATGTGTATCTAAACCAAAGTGAACAAGCCATGGTTTACTACCATCAAGCCTACCAACATTATAAAAAAGCAAAAAAAACTAATTCTTCTTTGAGTGCATTAGTCAATATTGGCATGAATCACTTGTATGAAAAAGAATATGAACAAGCAATAAGTATATACAAAACTATCATTAAAGAATCCGAAGGCGTAGCGCTTAATCAATTGATGTATAGCACTTATTCTGGACTGTCATGGGCAAATTTAAAAAAAGAAAACCCTAATCATGAAGCTAGTTATCAGTATTTATTATTGTCAAAGCAGTACATGGAAGGCATTGAGCAATATGATATTAAACTGCAATATTATACCGATGAAGCATTTGTGCTATATGAGCTTGAACATTACCAAGAAGCACTTGAAAGCATGTCCAAAGTAGAAAGTATCCTGGCGCAATACATGCCTTTAAGTCAGCTTAAAATGTATACCCGTATCAATATTATCAACTTGAAATCTAAAACATTTCATAAACTAGGACGTTATCAACAGGCCTATGAGTTGCAAGCACAGCGGCTATCGCTGACTCAGCTGTTACGTGAAAAAAAACATACGCAGTCTATTGCTGAAGTACGTTTAGCTTTAGAAGCCAAGCAAGCTGATTTACACAAACAAGTGCTAAAAAATAAGCAAACGCTACAAGAGGTTTCTTTGCAAGAAGCAGAGCAAAAAAAGTCTCAACAAAAGCGCTATTTATTTCTTATCGCTATTGTAGCGCTAATTTTTGCTTGGCTATTAGCTAAGCTGGTTCAAGGTCAACGAAGGCTATACAAAGCATCAAGCACTGATATGTTAACCGGGATTTCTAATCGTAGAAAATTGATGAGAAAAGGGCGGAAGTTACTACAAAAGGCTAAAGCTAGAAAGGCAGATTTTAGTGTCATCATGATTGACATCGATCAGTTTAAAAAAGTAAATGATCGGTTTGGCCATAGTGTTGGTGATCAAGTTTTGAAAAAAGTTGCAGAGCTTGGTGTTACCTTTATACGAAAAACTGATTTATTTGGTCGTTTTGGTGGTGAAGAATTTATTGTATTTTTGCCTAATACCTCAACCGCGCAAGCTAAAATGATTGCGGAACGTTTTCGCTCTTCGGTTGAAGGCTATCAGTGGCAGCTAAAAGATAGTTCACAAGCCCCTTTAACTACCAGTGTAAGTATTGGCGTTGTTTGTAGTGCTGATGTGCCGCTAGATAAAAAGTACGAGTTAACTGCATTAATTAATCAAGCGGATAACTTGCTTTATCTTGCTAAAAAGCAAGGGAAAAATAAGGTGTGCAGTTTATGAGTAAATGTTCAATCAGAGTGATTTTTGGGCTGTTAATAGCACTTTGTTCATACCCCTTAGCTGCAGCGGATGAAAAACAAGAAAGTACCGGCTTAACTCAAGTAAGTGAATACCCACTTAACGCTCAAGTACAGGTTTTAGCTGAGGCTGTAACAAAAGGCTCTATCAAAACACGCAGCTTGTTACAGCAAATTAATGTTGAAGGTGCCATGTTTAATTATGCTGAGCAGTATTTAATTCTATTAGCGAAAGCAACTATTAAGCAAGAAGAGCAACAACATCAAGCGGTTATCTCATTAATTGAACAAGCAAAGTCATTAAGAAAGCATATAGTTGAAAAACAACTTAATACGCCGTTTTTTTCTCATGCTAATCTGATCTTAGCTAATAGTTACGCAGCGATAGAAGATTACAATAATGCTTATTTGGCTAAAAAAGCTTTTGTTGATGAATATAACAATTACAGTGATGCTAAGCGTGAAAATACTGTAAAATCCTTGACTCAAAAGTATGAAATTGCCCATAAAAAAGAAGCCAATGCGTTATTAGATAATCAAAACCAGTTAAAGGCGCTGCAAATTGGTGATGTAAACCAGCAGCAAAAAGATCAACAGCGAAATTTTATTTTAATTTTCTGTACCATTTTACTGTTTATTTTGCTTTTTTTACGTCAGTTGAGAATCAGGCATAAGCTACTTATTTTGGCTAAAACTGACAATTTAACAGGTTTATTAAATAGAACAGAATTATTTAATAAAGGTGCTAAGTTGGTTGAACTTGCGAATGAAAAAGCGCAACCGTTAAGCGTTGTACTTTTTGATATTGATAATTTTAAGCAAATTAACGATGATTTTGGTCATCACATTGGTGATTTAGTGTTAAAAAAAATCGCTGGGTTAGTCAGCGAAACTATGCGCTCTCGTGATGTTTTTGCCCGTTTAGGCGGCGAGGAGTTTGTTGCTATACTGCCTAATACTGATATGGATAAGGCCAAAGCCATTGCCGTAAGAGTGATTGAAAAAATAACGCAACACGCTTTTGACCAAGAAGGAGTCAATTATCAGTTAACCATTAGTATTGGTGTTGCCAATTTGCAAGAGACTAAGGCTGTATTTGACGATATTATTCATGCCGCTGATCTGGCAATGTATCAAGCAAAAGCTAAAGGGCAAAATCAAATGGTTAGTTATGAAACTATTAGCGATGTGCAAGAAAGGCGACAACGCTAATGTTTTGAATTCACTTGGCTATTAAAATCATATAAGCTGTATTTGATACAGGTATTTATCACAATTTATAAGAAGAATTAATCGCATGAAAGTATGCGATACTAGGAAGTCATTTCATGTCTGATGTGCTCGAATATAGTCCAGATGGGGTTGAACAAGTCCCGCTAAGACGCTTTACTGAAGAAGCTTATTTAAACTATTCCATGTACGTAATAATGGATCGTGCTTTACCGCATATAGGTGATGGCTTAAAGCCAGTACAACGCCGTATTGTTTATGCTATGTCAGAGCTAGGGCTATCAGCTGCTGCAAAATATAAAAAATCGGCACGTACTGTGGGCGATGTATTAGGTAAATTTCATCCCCATGGCGATAGTGCTTGTTATGAAGCCATGGTGTTAATGGCACAACCCTTCTCATACCGTTATCCGTTGGTTGATGGCCAAGGTAACTGGGGGGCTCCAGATGATCCTAAATCATTTGCTGCCATGCGTTATACTGAGTCTCGCTTATCTAAGTTTAGTGAAGTATTACTCGCAGAGCTAGGTCAAGGTACGGTAGATTGGGTGCCAAATTTTGATGGCACTATGAAAGAGCCTAAAACGTTACCTGCGCGTTTACCTCATATTATGCTTAACGGTATCACAGGTATTGCTGTTGGTATGGCAACCGATATACCACCTCATAATGTGCGTGAGATTGCTGATGCTTGCGTGCATTTAATTGAGCAACCCAAAGCGGAAGTGTCTGATTTGTTGGCACATGTTCAGGGACCAGATTATCCAACCGATGCAGAAATAATAACCCCAAAAACTGATATTGAAAAAATATACCAAACCGGCCGTGGTAGCATAAAAATGCGGGCAGTGTATGAGGTTGAGCAAGGTGAAATTGTGATCTCTGCCTTGCCACATCAAGCTTCAGGTGGGAAAATATTAGAACAAATTGCGGCACAAATGACGGCTAAAAAGCTGCCAATGGTAATTGATCTTCGTGATGAGTCTGATCATGAAAATCCGGTTCGTTTGGTGATTGTGCCTCGTTCTAATCGCGTTGATACTGAGCAATTAATGCAACATTTATTTGCTAGTACCGATTTAGAGAAAAGCTATCGCGTTAATATTAACATGATCGGCTTAGACAATCGTCCCGCGGTTAAAAACTTGAGAGAAATCTTATCAGAATGGCTTGAATACCGTCGTGAAACAGTGCGTAGACGTTTACAATATCGGCTAGACAAAGTACTCGCCCGTTTACATATTTTAGATGGCTTATTGGTTGCGTATTTAAATATTGATGAAGTAATTGACATTATTCGAAGTTTTGATGAACCAAAAGCTGAATTGATGTCTCGCTTTGGTTTATCTGAAATACAAGCCCATGCAATTTTAGAAATAAAATTAAGACAGCTAGCCAAATTAGAAGAAATTAAAATTCGTGCCGAACAAGATGAGTTACGAAATGAGCAAGAATATCTAGAAAAAACGCTCAATTCAAAAGCACGTATGAATACCTTAATGAAAAAAGAGATCCTTGCAGCCGCCAAAGAATATGGCGATGAACGTCGTTCTAAACTGGTTGAACGCAGTGAATCAAAAGCCTTAACAGAAAAAGATTTGGTGCCAAGCGAGCCAGTCACGGTAGTGGTATCTGACAAAGGTTGGGCTCGATGTGCCAAAGGTCATGATATTGATGCAACAAGCCTTAACTATAAAGCTGGCGATAATTATTTATGCTCAGCCAAGGGGCGCAGTAACAGACCTGTTGCTTTTATTGACTCATCTGGCCGGGCATTCACCACAGATGCACATACTTTACCAACTGCACGGAGCCAAGGTGAACCCTTAACTGGACGTTTTAATTTAGCCTCTGGTGAAACCTTTGTTCATTGTGTTATGGCTGAAGATGAGGCCAAGTACTTGTTAGTCAGTGATGCAGGCTATGGCTTTATTAGTAGCTTTAGTGACATGATCAGTCGTAATAAAAATGGTAAAGCATTAATTTCTCTTCCTCCATCAGCAAAAGTATTAACGCCGCAGTTAGTTGAGAATATTGATGATGATGCTTGTTTGGCCATCACCACAGAAGGGCGAATGTTGGTCTTTGCAGTTAAAAACCTACCCTTACTCAGCAAAGGTAAAGGTAATAAAATTATTAACATTCCTTCAGCACGGTCAAAAGCACGTGAAGAGTATGTCACCTTACTGGCTATTGTGCCTGATGGCGCATCGATAACTTTGCATGCGGGCCGTCGCAAATTGACGTTAAAAGCAACCGATATTGACCATTATCGTGGTGAAAGAGGACGACGAGGCAATAAGCTACCTCGAGGCTTACAGCGTGTCGACCAAATTGAGATTGAATTACCTAAGCTTGAAGCAACAGACGCTGTGGCGTTAGGCTCAAGCGATGGTGATGAATAAAATGGATGTTGGTCTGGGCGATTGAGCTCAGACCAAGGTTCATATTAGTTAAAATTCATTGATCAGTATCAATTATGATGTAAATAATAACTATTTTCATTGTGTCTTTATCAATCTCAGTGTAAAATGCAAATAATAGTAATTCTCATTAAGAATGAGAGTTCCCCTAGGTATTTTACTGATCATGCAAGTTAGTTAAATCTCGCCATGATAAGTGCACTGAGAAAGGTAATAAAATGACTTTAGTTGATGTAGCAAAAAATCAGGTTGTTAAAATTTGTGCCTTACCCAAGGATGAAGCGTTATCTGCCCAATTACTAGAGCAAGGTTTTTCGTTACGCACTGAAGTCGCACTTGCCCACAAGGCACCTTTTAATGGCCCTTTAGCGTATAAACTTCACAATACTAAAATCAGCATTCAACGTGCTATTGCAGAGCAAATTCAGGTGGCTGTTGCCTAGTTGCTTGCGCATTTGATTTTGCCCCTACTGTGCATTTATATTAAGTTAAATTAACTGACCTTCAGTAAACGTTATACGAGTTATTTTCATGAGTTGTTGTTCTAATTCTTCGTCGTGTGCACAGAATTCCATGCCATTACCTGGTCGGCATTATGCGCTGGTTGGTTTTGCTAATTCAGGTAAAAGCACGCTTTTTAATTTATTATCATCTCGTGATAAAAATGCGGCTAAACAGAATGTTGGTAATTTTTCTGGTATTACCGTTGCGGCAAAAAAAACACAATTAACACTCAATAGTGTTGATGCATTTCTTTCTGACTTACCCGGTTTAAGCTCTCTTACCCAGCGTGGCGAGCAAGGACAAGACTTAACAATTTCGCAGCAGTTCATTCAAAAAAATGATATTGATTGTTTAATTAATGTGGTCGATATCAATCAAATAAGTCGTCACCTTTATTTAACAACACAACTACTTGAATTAGGCATGCCTATGATTGTAGTGCTTAATAAAACAGACAAACAACAACATCAAACGGTCGATATTAACAAGTTAAGTGATGAGTTAGGCTGTCCGGTTGTGGCTATTAGTGCCCAACATAAAAACGCTTTAGTGCAAGTCGAGCAAGCGTTATTACAAGTACCAACTGCTACTCACACTAATGACAAAGAACAAGCTGAACAAGGTCGACCTGTCATTACTGAAACCAGTGCAAGTATTCAAGCAAGGCAAGATTACATTGCGGATCTACTTTTAAGAGTTAGTAGTGAACGTGGTGGTGCGAGTTTTTCTGATACATTAGACAATGTTGTACTCCACCCTGTGGTCGGTATCCCAGTGTTTTTCGCCATGATGTATTTGCTGTTTATGTTTGCTATTAATGTTGGCAGTGCATTTATCGACTTTTTTGATATTCTAAGTGGTACCTTGTTTGTTGATTATCCATTGCACTACCTTGACCCTTTAGGCTTGCCGCAGTGGGTGCTTACCATTGTTGAAGGTGTTGGTAGTGGTATACAAACGGTGGCTACCTTTATTCCAGTGATTGCCTGTTTATTTATCGGTTTGTCGTTGTTAGAAAACTCAGGCTATTTGGCTCGGGCTGCTTTTGTTGTTGATAGTGTGATGCAAAAAATTGGTTTACCCGGTAAAGCGTTTGTGCCGCTAATTGTTGGTTTTGGCTGTACTGTGCCTGCGGTCATGTCGGCACGCGTGCTAGATAGTGAACGTGAGCGTATTACTACCATTATGATGGCACCCTTTATGTCATGTGGTGCGCGTTTACCTGTTTATGCGTTATTTGCTGCCGCTTTCTTCCCTGATAGTGGCCAAAACTTAGTGTTTTTATTGTATTTAATCGGTATTGCTGCCGCTATTTTTACCGGGTTTTTATTAAAGAAAACGGTACTTTGTGGTACTAGCTCATTGAATATTATGGAGTTACCGCCTTATGAAGTGCCTCGCTTTGGCGCAATGACTAAACGTGTTTGGCAGCGTACTTATGGCTTTGTTACTGGCGCGGGTAAAACCATTGTTATTGTGGTGTGTTTACTTAATTTCTTTAATTCTATTGGCACTGATGGAAGTTTTGGACACCAAGACAGTGAACAATCAATATTGAGCCAAAGCGCACAGGTGGTGATGCCAGTATTGGCACCTATGGGTATAAAAGAAGATAACTGGCAAGCCGGTGTGGGTATAATTACCGGTATTTTTGCTAAAGAAGTCTTGGTTGCAACGTTTAATAGTTTATATTCGCCAACCTCTTCTGAAGATGGGGCCGAGCCTTCGTTAATCGCTAGTTGGCATGAGGCAACCGCCAGCATTAAAGAAAACTTACTAGGTATAGCCCCTGATGATCCTTTAGGGATTGATGTAGGAGATTTAAGTGATTTAGCGGTGGTAGCTCAAGAACAACAAGTTGAATTAACCACTTATCAAGTCATGCAAGCTGCATTTGTTGGTCAGTTAGGTGCATTTAGTTATTTGCTCTTTATCTTGTTGTACACGCCATGTGTTGCAGCTATGGGCGCAATCAAAAATGAAGTGGGCGCGCGCTGGGCAGGTTTTGCCGCTATTTGGAGTTTTGTGCTGGCTTATTTAATGGCAACCTTGTGCTTCCAAGTAGGTAACTTTTTAGCGACACCTTTGCTCTCCAGTATATATATTGTTGGTGTATTTGTGAGTTTTGTTGGGATTTACTTCTGGCTGAAACATAAAGGTAGTAAGGTGCTAACGATTCCTGTGTCGGTTAGTTACTCTTAATACTATTTACTGTTAGCATTTATTGTTTTATGAAAAAATTAATAAGACTAACTAAAAATAATAAAGAACCTGATAACAGCATTAAGAGATAAAAAACTCGTGCCAATAACCTATCAAACTTTGTAGTATGCTTATAGATCAAAGGTAAGTCAGCATCAAAAACATCAAGTGAAGACTTTACTTTCTTATTTCTATATTTATCAAAAACAAGTGCATGAGCGACATTAAAAGCATCGTAACCACTAATTAACTCCATACCCAAATTATTTTTGATGTCAGGATTTTTACGCAGTTTTCGCATAGTTACCCAAGCAAATATCACCCATAGTAAGCAACTGAATAACATGCCAAAAAAAGCAAATCCTTCTATCCATTTATATACAACCATTAATTTAGCAACCATTTCATAATGCTGTCATAGTAACTTTCTGCAAGTTCCTTAGAGCCACTGTCTGTTAGAATTGACATGCTAGCCACAGTTAAACCTACACCTACTAATATAACTAATCCCATAGGTGTTAACGCAGCGACCATTGGTAAAGCACTAACAAGCCCAAAACCGACCCTAGAAGCAAGAATGCCCATACCACCACCTGCAGCAAAACCACTGGATTCAACAAACATTTCTTTATGCCAGTTGCCTCCATATTTCGCCGTGTTAATGATACCTGCGCTACGAGAAGTAAAATCAATCGCTGCAAGGTTATTTGTTAGAAATTTAGCGTGGCTTCCAAAGCGCGCTAATGAGTTAACTTGTGCTTGGTTCGTTACTTGTAATTTAGCAATACTGCTCTCATTGCGACTATCTTTGGCAATGTTTAATGCTCGTTTCATGTTAAATAAAGGTGAGCGATTAGCATTTGTTGCTTGATTTTGCGCGTGATTAAATTCACGGCTGAATTGTAATGACATTTTATTATATGCCATTTTAACATGCATACGATTACCTGTGTTTTTATTCTGTTGGTAACGATTTAATGCCTCTTCATATCTTTTAACTGCTTTAGCAAAACCGTCTAAACGACTACTTGCCACTCCTACCCCTGAGCCAATAAAAGCAGATTCTTGATTTTTAAAGTCGTCTTTTACTTTGGCTAAGGCAGTTACTGCTTCGCTACCCATTGCCAATGAAAAATCCGTGATGGTTTTGGCTCTATTACCTACCGATAATTGATTAACTAACGAGCGTGACAAGTGGTTTTGACTGGGTTTTAATTGATAAGGTCTATAGGGTTTTAGCAATGATAATTCAGGCATGTCACACGAGCCAACAGGGTCGGTGTCAATAGCGCATTGTTGTTTAAAAAGGGAGGCGTTAAACGGTTTATTACAGAGAATGACTTCACTCATTTCATATCCTTGTTGAGTTGATAATTTAATCCAATTAAATAGGACGCTTATCCTATCAAAACAGTATGAAAAAAACAAAGCGATTTTTCTGCTAGGCTGATATAGTTTTCTTAAATTAAGTGTTTTTGAGAAAATGGAATATCGGTATGACTAGTAGGGCAAAACATAAACGTATTGCGATCTTAACCAGTGGTGGCGATGCGCCAGGAATGAATGCAGCTATTCGCTCAATTGTACTAGCTGCCCATCATTATCACATTGACGTCATTGGGTTTTATCATGGCTTTAATGGTCTAGTTTGCGCTGATAATACTCAACCTACAATCAAGTTAACCTTAGATGATGTTAGTAACATCATTCATCGCGGTGGCACTATTTTAAAAAGTGCTCGTTGTCAGCAAATGTATAGCGAACAAGGTATTAAACAAGCCGCTAAAACCTTAACTGCACATAATATTGATGCTTTGGTGGTTATTGGTGGTGATGGCTCTTTTAATGGCATGCTCTCTTTAGCACAGCATTGGCAGGGACAATTAATTGGCATTCCCGGTACTATTGATAATGATCTTGATGGTACTGATTTTACTATTGGTTTTGCAACAGCGGTTAATACCGGTATTGAGGCCATTGATAAAATTCGTGATACTGCCGATGCGTTTGAGCGAGTTTTTATTGTTGAATTAATGGGCCGTCATAGTGGTCATATTACTTTTAATGTTGGCATTGCCTGTGGTGCAGAACAAGTGCTTTCTTTTGAGAATTTCTCAGTTGATGATAAGCAGGCAAAACTGCAACAACTGGCTGATGAAATTAAATGCGCACAAGAAAATCGCCATAGTAGTTATATTATAGTCATTGCCGAAAATTTATGGCCCGGAGGGGCTATGGAATTAGCAAAAGAGTTGAAACAACAAGCCGCCATTGAGTGTACTGCCTGTGTGTTGGGGCATATTCAACGCGGCGGCTCGCCAGTCCCTAAGGATAGATTACTAGCAACTAAAATGGGTGTTGCTGCCATGCAAGCTATTATTGATGGTGAGACAGGTATTATGATTGCTGAGCAACATAGCGCTATTTGTCATATTGCATTAGCGCAAGCGGTCAAACATCATAAAATGGTGAATAAACAACTCGTTGATGCGCAAGAAAACATTTTAGCCTTAACCGCGCAAAATCAGTATTAGTACACTTGCCTTTTTTAATAGGGCTGTCGCTAGCACTGTGATTAATGAGAGACTAACGGTAGCGATAATGAAAAGCGACTGCCTTGGCCGAGTTTGCTGTCGACGAACAACTCAGAGTTAAGGATTTTGCTGAGTTTTTGACTAATCGCTAACCCTAAACCTGCATGGGTAGTACTATCTTCTATCGCATTGCTAGCACGATAGCGTGCGTCAAAAATATAGGCGATATCTTCTTTACTGATACCTGAGCCGTTATCAGTAACACAAATTTTTATTTTGTCTGTGTGTTGGCTAACAATAATAGCAACCTCGCCATTTTTATCAGTGTGTCTTATGGCATTTTCTAACAAATTAGTGATAATACGTTCAAGTTTAGCTATGTCTGAGTAAACAATAAAACGGCATTGTTGGGGCTGTAAGCTCAAACGGATATGTTTACTTTTTGCTTTAAGTGAAAACTTTGCCATGATGTCGTGTAGTAACTCACCAATGGCAAAGGTTTCTAAGTTAACGCTAACTTGACCGTCTTCTAGATGTGCAAGTTCAAAAATTTGGTCGATTAATCGTTTTAATTGCATGCTATTGCGTTGCACCGTTGCGAGGTAATTTGTACGTTCTGGCTCCTCAACAGCTTCACCTTTGATGACGAGTGTTTCAATATATCCTTGCATAGTTGCTAATGGGGTGCGTAAATCATGGGATAAATGCGCTAACAGCTCTCGCCTGACCCGATCATTTTCGGTTAATTGGCTCAGTTGCTGATTGATTTGTTCAACCATTGAATTGAACGTATTTCCGAGCATATCAATTTCATTGTGTTGATTCGTTTGCCAATGACTGAGGGTTACCTTATTTTGATCAAACTTGACCGATTTGAGTGCTTGCATTTCAGTCACTAACTTTTTAATAGGTGCAGTGAAATAACGAAACACGGCTAATAAAATCAGTAGCAATAGCATAGCTGCGCCAATAAATAGCGCTCCAAATTGTTGCAGGTGCTCATCATTTTTAACTTGGCTAAAAATAGAGTCATAAATTTCTCCACCAATAATGACATACAAGTAGCCTTGCAAATTGTCACCACGATAAATAGGCGCGGCTGAAAAAATTTTTTGCTTGTTTAAGTCACGTGGATCATCACCAAAAACTGGCACAGCAGTAGGGTTTGCAATTAAATTGACTAAGGGACTTAATTCAACATTCTTACGCTTTATTTTACTGGCTTCGGCAGAATAGGTGATGATATTGCCAGCAGGATCAAGAAAGTAAAACTCAAACGCAGGGCCTAATAGCATCAGGGTATGAAACAAGTTCTCTAATGCGGCTTTGTCATAAACCCCATCTTGCAGCAAGGGATTATCGTGGGCTAAATGTTCAGCCAGTTGAATATGTAGTTTTTGCTCGGCTTGAAATTTTGAATGCTCTGCTAATGAATTACTCCAATAAAAAAGCAATGATGCTAGTACCATAAAGGAGACGCACACTGATAAAGCAAGTTTTTGATATAGTGATATTTTCATAGAGTAACTCAATTGTAATAGTGCTTAATGAACGCCAGCAGAGTTTAATTTATATCCCACGCCCCATACGGTTTGGATTATTTTCGGCTCGGCGCAATCTTCTTCTAATTTATTGCGTAATCGGTTGATATGAGAATTAACTGTGTGTTCGTAGCCACTGTGGTTATAACCCCAAACACCGTCTAATAGTTGCGAACGGGAAAATACTTGGTCAGGGTTTTTACATAAAAAGTCGAGTAATTCAAATTCCGTTGCTGTTAAGTTTATGGCATTGTCGTTGTATGTCACTTGATGATAACGTTGATCCACTAACAGCTTGCCCAAGCATGTACTGCCATTTTGTTGCTGGGCGTTTTGGCTGCTGGATTCATTGACAATCCCATTGCTTCTTTCTATTAAAGCATGAACACGCCTTAATTGAGTACGCACTCTTGCTTGTAGTTCTCTAATGCTAAAGGGTTTGGTCATGTAGTCATCAGCCCCTAATTCAAGTCCTAAAATCCTATCGGTTTCTGATGTTTTTGATGTCAGTATTAAAATAGCCTGTAACGGTTTTTCTTGTCTTAACTGGCGACAAATATCTAAACCATTAGTGCCTGGTAACATCACATCAAGCATCACTAGTTGATAGTTTTGTTTTAGTGCTTGCTCTAAACCCTGCTGCCCATGACAACAAATGTCACTATCAATTTCTAATTCTGATAAGTGCACTTGAATTAAATTGGCAATATCATATTCGTCTTCAACAATTAAAACTTTGTCTTTCATATTTTGGCCAGTTAGTAAGTAGAACCAAGCTAACTGGCCAAGTTCACCTTACTTTATTCGTGTTATAGTTATTTTTATCGCTGGGTTATCAAAACGATGTGCCTGCGTTAAAACTGAGCTAGATAATCCATCATCTTGACTAACAACCCCTGAATGATAGGCAACAAAGTCAACATCATCACGAATTGCATCAAAACCAACCCCACCATCTGCAGGCCCAGGAATGCTTCCCATCATTTCAGTGTTGGCCTCTGTACCCGCATCAAAAACAGCTAAGTTCCAGGATGTAGAGTCATTTATTGCCATTGTTGAAATATCTATACCAGTTAGACCAGAGAAAGCATCATTTGTATTCACTAACATGGTTGCCGCAGTAAAAAAAGTTGCATTTCGGTCGGTTGTCGATACTTCTATCGTACTTGCTGTTCCCGGTAAAACTACACCATCGCCACTGTTTGAAGCCAGTGCAGCCGTATCGGCAATGAAATCTGTATTGTCGCCACCTTCGGCTAATTTTTCTAAGGCAACAGAAGAGGCTTGACCTACTGTCCACATTTTGGTGTCAGCATGTAGAACAACGCCAAGTGGGGATAAGGGTTGTGCGTAAGTCAAATTAGTTAAGGTAACACTGTAGCTGTATTCAGCTGGAGCTGTTGGCGGTGTTGGTGTTTCAATTGTTTTATCATCATCGTGACCACAAGCAGATAGAGCGAGTAGCAAGGAAGTAGCCAACAGCGTTTTACGTTTAGTTGCTGCGCTATTGCTGGCAAGATGCAAAAAGTTTATATTTTTTAAAGAAAGGCTCAACATGATTTACTCCTTATTGAATAGTCACGGTTAATTTTGCAACAGGGTTTAACCAACGGTGAATACTATTATTTAAATCACTGTTACCGCCATCTGACATATCATCACCTAAACTTCCACGGTGAATATGAATCATAGTGTTACTTTCTGTGTCGGTAACGCCTGTGCCATTACTACCTGAGTCGCCACCGGGCGCGGCTGGAATACCTAACACACCAGGAGCACCGCCACCGTTTACTAATTCGTTATTGGCTTCGGTTCCGGCATCATAAGCATTTAACATTATTGTGTATGTCCCAGCCTCGGTTGGAATTTTCCAACTATCTAAACCAACAAAACCGTCGTTTGAAGGAAGTACCATAGTGGTCATTGACAAATGCGTATTGGCTGCATCATTGCTTAAGGTGTAACTCGTAGACATGCCCGGCGCTAATAACCCGCCAGCTGGGTTTTCGCTAATATTGGCATCGGCGTTAGTTAATATACTTGCTAAACCTGAAATATCCCCACCTTCTGCCATAGCTTGTAGCTCAGCTGTTGCCGCAGTGCCAATCATAAACATATGATTGTCGCTGGTGTGTGCTGCAGTAATTACAGGGGTAAAGTGTAAGCCTTGTGTTAAGTTAGTGATGGTAATTGATAAGTCTTGCGCCATAGCAGCTGAGCTTGTAAAAGCTATTGCGCTAACGCTAAGTAAAGTTGTGATGTTTCTGGTTATTGTTTTCATGACAGGGATACCTTCTCTTTAAGTGTTGTTTTCGGTTTGTTTTAGAACTCAATGGAAAGTATGCAGGGGAGTTGTTACGACAAGATCACGGACTTATCACGGTTTGATTACTTAATTATCACGAAACTATCACAACAAAATTCACCACAACAAAATTCACCACAAAATTATGGAGAACTAAAGGAATGAAAACATGCTAATTTACTAGTTCGGGATTCGCAGGTTAGAGAGTAGTAGGAAGCGTTACGGTAAAACAGGCACCCGGTAATTTTTGAGCATTACTTGCAGTAATGGTGCCTTGATGCCAGTCAATAACTTTAACGCATATGGCTAATCCTAAACCAAAGTGACCTTGTTCACGTGAGCGCTCGGCTTCTAGCTTAACAAAGGGCGTAAAAATCACATCAAGCTTGTCGCTTGCAATCCCTTTACCATCATCTTCTATGGTTAATATCAGTGCTTGGTTGCGGTAACTGAGGCTCAATAGAACGTGTTTATTGGCAAAGCCAATCGCATTGCTGATTAAATTAACTAGCGCGCGATAAAACCAATGATTATCAACAGCGCATTGAATATTTGGTGTTGTTGATACTAGGCGTACCGAGATGTTTTTTTTGTGAGCTAATATGCTGCAATCGTCAATGGCTGAGTTTATTAATGCCTTGATATCGGTATTTTGTTTATTTAAGTGAAAGGCTTGACGTTCCATGGAAGCGTATTCGAGAAAAGCGCTAGTCATATCTTCCATGTTGGTTATTTCGTTATCCATACGCGTGAGGTAATTATCTTTCTTAGCCAAGGTTTTACTGTCAAGTGCGGCTTCTAAACCAAAGCGTAAGCAAGCAATGGGCGTGCGGATATCATGAGATAAACTACGAGCGAGAATTTTGTTGTCGGCAACCAATTTTTCAATTTGACTGGCCATAGTATTAAAGCTGTTTTCTAGCATTTTTATATAAGAAAACCGACTGGGTGCGATGCGAACATTTAGCTGGCCATTGCCAATTTTTGCTGCGGCATTATTTAATAAAAATAATCGTCTGCTTAACGGAAACACCCATAAAAGCACGATGGCACAAATACCCAAATATAAAGCTATGGTCAACACGTAGTGAAAAGGTTGGCTTTCTTCTTGCTCTAAAGGGAAGTGCAGTTGCAACATATAGGTTGGATGCTGATCAAGTTTTCCCAATAAATATTGGTCATTTTGTGAGGCAAGTAACAGGCTACCATCATGCTCAAGTTGAGTTAATAAGGTGTTAGGCAAAGCAATATCAGCACTAAGAACAAGATGGCTAGGGATTTGATATTGCTGCTGAAATTGATGCACGGTAGTTGTTAGAGCTGTTTCAGGTAGCGAGTTAAGTTGCTGCGTTAACCCTTGTGCTAACTGGCGATAGAGTAGGGTGATTTGGTTTTCTTGTTTACCGTCTTGGCCTGAACCTGCGTGCTGTGCGAGTTTATCTAACCCCCAACCGACAAAAAACAGGGAGCCGAGTACTGTAAACATAATACTTAGATAAAGGCCGCGCATGGTTAGCTTTCTTGCTTGTTCGTGGGTTGTATTTGCTCTATTTCAACATCTGCTCCCCAAGCATCGGCAACAAACAAATAACCTTTGCCCCAAATGGTTTTAAATTTTTTGGGTTTTAATGGATCATCATTAAAGACTTTTCGTAAACTGGATAGCATTACGTCAAAGCGTCGGTCTAAACCGTCATATTCACGCTTCCTAAGTGCTAGAAACACGGAATCTCTATCGACCACTGTGCCTGCATGTTCAGCTAAAAAAGTTAAAAAGGAAAACAAGCTCGAAGATAGCTCTATTTCTTTTTTTAAATAAGTAACACGTTTAGCCTCTTGGTTTATGGTGAGTTCACCGAAAGTCATAATGTTTTTTGTATTGGTTTCTTGTTGTTGATTGGATAACTGTCGCGTGATCCTCGCCAATAAAGCTCTGGGCCTAACTGGTTTAATAACATAATCGTCAGCACCTGCTTCAAGCCCAATAACTTCGTCATATTCATCGGCTCGGGCGGTTAACATGATAATGGGTACTTGGCGGTGTTGCCTAATAAGGCGACAAACTTCAATGCCGTTTAAACCGGGCAACATAACATCAAGGAGCACTAAATCTATTGGATGGTTATTAATTTTATCAAGCACTAAATCACCACGTGCTAGATGGATAACAGTAAAATTTTGCTCTGTTAGGAATTCACTTACCCAGCTGGCTAAGCTAATATCGTCTTCAACTAATAAGATGGTAGTCATACTGTTACCTGTACAATGATTAAAATAAACGCCAGTGACGCCTTCTGTTGGTGTTTTTATGCAGCCAGCCTACCATAACTTCTGTTTCAGCAAGCAAGGTATTACTCTCTTGAGCACGCAATTGGTAAGTTAGGCTCTTAGTTGATTGAAATTCGATTGTTGTTAGACCTTGTCGATCTGGTTTCCAGCAGTGCAATGGTTGTTTATTGCCTAGCTGCTGCTTATTGTGTTGATATAGACAGACTGATTGCGGTGTGTTTTTCTGCCATTGTACTGTGATGGTGGCAAAACACGCTCGCCCTTGGCGCAGTGTCACGCACTGTTGTGGTTGCATTTTGAATTGAATTTCATCAACAGTTACTGGGTGTTCTGCTGCGTTAGCTATCGGTATAGGCAGCGTGAAGGTTATATAAAAAAGCAGTGCAATTCCTTTGCTAACGCTAGAATACATATAATACCCCAACCATTAATTGGGTTAACCGGTTTTTGTCTACTAATGGGCTTTGTTTTACTTTGTTATTGTAAAAGTTTTGCGTGACGCTGGCATTAAAAAACCAGCTTTGCGATAAAGGGTATTGTGCGTAAATTTCTAGTTGCCCTCTAAATCCGCCACTTGCTTCATATAAAGAACGGCTGTTAGTCACCTCACTCGCATCAACACCAATATAATAGTCAACAAGTGCTTGCTCATAATAGGTAAGTCCCGCACCAAGATAGAAGTCCCAATTACGATAAGGCAATAAATAACTATAAAAACTATCGACAATGATTCCTCGAGCACCATCTCTATTGTCATTGCCTAAAGCACGAGCGGCAGCAAGGTCGACATAAAAAACAGCGTTATCAAAAAAATGTGAATAGCGTAATGCAATACCACCGGTAGGGTTTCGAACCACCAGCCCTGAAAGCTGTGGGATGTCTTCTTGTTGATCTTTAATGATGTCAGCAGGGTTATACCCTTGAATATAGCCTTTGATAATGAGATCAAGTTGCCAATCGTCTTGCACGGTAATTTGATAGCCAAACTCACCACCACCAAAAACAGTAGAAGAGCGTCTAGAGTTTGTTTGTAAGAAAAAACCTTTATAGGAAATATCTAGCAATAGCCCTAATTGAAAATAGTCCCAAGGCTCAGTTTGCTCTACATTTGTTAAGATTATTTGGCTGTCAACTAGGGAAAGATCCACCATAAATTGCCATTGAAAGTCATCTTTGACCATCGGGGCGTTAGCGTCGGATATGTTGATGCTCTGCGCTTGGTTAGCATAGCTGGTGCTGATTACTATTAAGTAAAGCAGCCCTAATAAACCGCTATAAAAAGTTTTTAAATGGCGCATGTCAGTGAGCTTGTTCAACATAGGATAGCAAATAAGTGAGTAACAAATAGAACTTGATAGGTTACCACACTGTACTGCTATTCTTATCATTTGCAGGTGTTGAAAGTGTTTAAAAAGTGTAAAAAATTAGCGTTGTTTATCAATTCTGACCGTGTTGTTTGCAAGGTAGATCATTCTGATTTTATCATCAGGATGAAACACCATGTTTTTATCAAAATCCTGAATCACCATGAATTGCTCACCACTTTCGACTTTAATCATCAATTCAACTAAGTTTATGGTGATTTTTTTAGGTGGATGATGGCGATTTTTAGCCATAGAACTGCCAATAATAGCGCCTAAAATAGTGGCAACATCTTTGCCACTGCCGCCGCCAAATTGATTGCCAATAATGCCTCCAACCAGTGCTCCGCCAAAGGTATGCCAGCCATTGTTGCTATCTTTTGTTAGTTCTTCATAACTAATGTTACGCACAGAGATAACATGGCCGAATAGTACCTTCTCAACTGGTACCGCTTTGTTTCTATTGTAATCTGCGTTGGCGTTATTGATGCTGCTGAACACCAGTAAAATAGCCAATACAACAAAGGTTTTCATGGTTAATGATTTCATAATACTCTACCAACTAATATATTCTTTACCTTTGGTTTTACGAATTTCAGTTTC
Source organism: Colwellia sp. KU-HH00111 (assembly GCF_040362745.1). Lineage (NCBI taxonomy): Bacteria > Pseudomonadati > Pseudomonadota > Gammaproteobacteria > Alteromonadales > Colwelliaceae > Colwellia > Colwellia sp. KU-HH00111. The sequence goes on from NZ_BAABWO010000004.1 coordinate 167,310, forward strand.
GTCAGCCCACTCAACTAAGCCACTTTGTAAATCCATTAAACGAAGGGTAAATTTATAATAAACATCTGCTTGGTCTTTATTTGATTTAACAATGCTAGCAAGGTTGCCATACAGCATATATTGCGCGCCCACTTGTTTACCAAATGCGACCGCTTTACTGGTATCTACCATACCGCTGCTATGTTGAAAATCCATCTGCGCTTGCGCGGCTTTTACACGACCCATATCGACAAAACGAAATTTTCCTGAGCGTAATAATTTGGTTGAAATAGAATCAGTGATTGATTCAGTATCAATATGTTCACTGGTTTTGTTTTTAAGACTTTCAACAAAAATAATTGGCCGTGTATTAGCTGTTAAGGTACCAACAACGGGTGATAGCAATAAAGAATCAGTCATTTGACCCGCAACTGTTTGTAAATCAGTTGAGCCAAAATTAATATCGTTGGTTTCTACTGCTGTCGCATCACCATAACGTACTACTGATTTATTGGTGCAACCGCTCAGGGAAATCATCGCTAAAGTGATGGCGGTGGCGAAAACTAATTTATTCATAATATTGTCCTTATTCTATGCAATGCGATAGAGATTAATATTTAAAAAACTTTTCAGGTACTTCACGTACATAAAGGCTAAATTTTACTACTTGTGTTGTTGGCGCTAAGCCTGCCACCGTTATGGTTTGCATGCCATGTAATTCGAGTGGTTGCCAAGGGCTTTTGCCAGCTTCAATAATAAAGCCTGCTTGATCAAACCATTGAAATTGATATTGTAGTTGCTGCGACTTTTTATAGTGACTGCTCAGGCTCAAGTTTATTGCCAATAAATCATTATTAGTTCGCGTTTTAATATCGCTAATATAAAGCTTTGCTGCTAGTTTTTCATTGTCTACTTTTAGGTACTCAGCGTACGCTTGCCCCGGAAGTATTTGACTACTACCTATCCCTGATGTCACCGGTGGTAGGTTCTTACAGCCAGTAGCTGCTAGAGTTAGGCATATTAGTATGACTATAATACAGTGTTGCTTATTCATGTGATGCTCCTGTTTTTTACATAATTTTTCAATAGAGATACTATAAATTCAGTGATTGATGATCAACGTAAGAACCTATAGCTGTAAGCCTAACCAAGGTGGTTTTATTGGTATTAATTGTAACGTTTACCCCTTGATGTATGCCATTAATATTGAGCCCTAATTCATGTTGGCCGGCGTCAAGGTTTACCTTCAATATATGAATACTGTCGGGCAATGTGCTCCAACTCCGGGTATCAGCTTTTTCTGTTGCCATATTATAGATATTCGCAAAAATATTGCCGATATCACCGCCTTTGAGTTCCATCTGTTTTCTTATTTTTTCTTTTGCGATCAAGCGCACTATTTGTCTGGTTATTAACCTTGGCAGCTGATCTTTTAATTGTTTTGCCGCTAATGATGATATACGCACAATTTCTTCAGATTGATAACGTTTACCCTGATAGTTAAGCATTACTGGTGTATATGCCTCCAAGTAGTTTTGATAACTAGGGACAGCAATACTGTAGTAACGCATCTCATTATGACTAGTGTAAATCGGTAAATTTAATGACAGCTCTTGTTTAGCAGGTACAATGCCATTTTCAACAATAATTACCACTTGCCCTTGATTTTTTAACGTGAAATTGTCAACTAGGGTAACATCTCGTCTAAAGCTTTTTTTAAACTGGCTGATGTCGTCTGTCATTTGTAAACTATTAGCTAAGCGCCAGATATCTTGTTGAAGGTAATAGTTGTTAGGGTATATTTCTAGCGCTTTTTTATAGTCTATATAGGCATCGTTATATTGCCCTACAGCGTCATAAATTAGCGCAGATAAATAGAAAGTATACGCATTTTGAAAACCATTTTTTAACTGACCAATTGCCTCATTCATTGCAGGGTATTGGTTTGTTAAACCGTTCATCGTTATCCCTTGCTTTGTCATATTCTCTTCGCTGCGGTAAATAAGATGAGCGTGGTCTTTTAACGCCTGTTGTTGAACTAAATTAGCACGCCTTATTTCTACCAAGGCGCCAGATAAATTTTGCTGAGCTAAATAATTCAATGCTTGGTAGCTATTTAACATGCTTTGCTCGTAAAGCGGAATGTCATAACGAGTAGCATTGTCGTTGCTCAATACCGCTGCCACATTTTCAACACTTCTACTAAGCTCTATTTTAGCGGCTTGTTGAGCTTGTTGAATAAGCGAATAGGCCTGTGCAAAATATTTTTGGCTTTGTTCATGGTTATTTGCTAAATATGCTAAACGGGCTTTTTCAAGCAAGCTTAACCCGTAGCTGGCATTATTGTGACTACGTGAAGGAATTAGCTTGATGGCAGTTTGAAAGTCGCCCTGTTGCTGTGCTTGTTTGACACCCAGCATTTGTTGATTGTAGTGACTAAATAAATCGTTGAATGAGGCACTACTACAACCGCTAAGTGATAGTAATGTTATTATACATATGCCGATTTTAATGAAACTATTTATCATACAACTAAGGTATCTTATTTATTATATTTTCTGTGTTTGAAAAGTGCTGCTTGCTATTCAACATAAAGACACGGCTAATTATTATTCATAATAAAGCTACATTATACCATTTAAAGTGTTTTGCAGTTATCTTCTGGCACCGCTAATATTGACGCTTTATTGGCTATTGTCACTTTTACGCAATCGGTTTTTGTCTCAATGTACTGTTTTTGTATAATACTAAAATCACCTTCTTGCTCAGAATTTAACTTATATTGATACGCTTTATTGTTGCCTTCAAACAGTGCTGTTAATAAACCGCCAACCAATGCTCCAGCAAGTCCACCGGCAATCATTTCTTCATGATTACCATCGAGTTCATCAAGAACACCAATTGTTGCTCCACCAATAATACCTGATGACAGCTCTGAAGATAGCTTCACCTGCTCAACTGAGATTACCAAAGCGAAGAACTCTTTGGTGATTTTGTTTTGGTTTGCTCTGTCTATTCCTTGACTCGAACAACCCGTGAGAAATACTAACGTTAAAATTAAAGTTTTCATTGTTATCTCCTGGTTTTTTTAAATAACATTGAGTTAGGTTATCTTTAATATTTTATGACAACTAAGCTTAAACCTAGGTCTAGAAATAGACCTAGGTTTAAGCGTGATAGTGAATAAAAAGTGTAATCCTTGCCAATATTAAAAAGTCATCTTCAAACCAATATAAGGAAATATGCCAATATCTTCTTCACCGCTCACTTTATAGCTAGTTGGGCTATCGTTATCCTCAGGCTCATAGTAATAACCTGAAACATTTTTTTGACCAAGAGCATTTATAACAGCAAAGGTCCATTGTGCGTCATAGCCCCCGTAAGTTGTATTGTAATTAGCCTCTAAATCTAAGCGATGGTAGACAGGCAAAGTTTTTGAGTTAACTTCACCATAATTTGCTAAATAATGATCGTCATAATCTGGATTTTCTCTAAGTCCTGTGATCGGTGTGTATTTAGCACCACTACGCAGAGTAAAGCGCAGGCCAAAGTTCCAACGAGCGTTTAATTGATAATTTCCTACCACATTAGCAATCAAAGGGGTATCAAGATAATAATCAGTGGTTGCCTTAGTTAAATCATCGGTACGGTCGCTTTGAGACCAACTTAATGATGCCCAACCAAACCAGCCGTTTTGACGCTCACGTCTTACTAGCCATTCTACGCCATGAGCTGTGCCCGAAGTATCTGCCGTGTAGTGTAAATCTTCATCAGTGGCTGAATTTATGGTTAGCGCATCGGTAGAGCGGGGCAACGCACTTAACGATTTATGATAGATATCAATGGAGGCAAACCATAAGTCATTGATATCATATTCAAAACCAAGTGAGTAATGGGTGGCTTTAGGCGATTTGATTTTGGGGTTACCCAATTTTTTTATCGCGGTATCAACATCAGGGAAGCGGCTATAAGTTCCTGCCTTTGCTTTTATGGTTAAGTTATCACTGGCTAACCAGTTAAGAGAAAATCGAGGGTGAATAAAACTTTGTTCGGTATAATCATTACGTTCTGCCCTTGCTCCGATAATAAGTTGCCAGTTAGGGTTCATATCCCAAGTTTCATCGAGATAAATAGCGATGTTTTGCTCAGTAAGCGATGTGTTGTCTTGAATTCGCTCCCCTTTAAATAAATTACAATCACTATCAAATTCAGTACAGAAATAAGGAATAAGATCAAAGCTATACTTAACGTCAGTTTTACTATAATCAATTCCAAACCCTAGCTTGTGATCTTCAAGCCAAGCAAGTTGATAGAAAAACCTCAGATCATAACTTTCTTCATTTACATCAGCAAATTGTCCTTGGCCAAATTGCTCTTTGGTGTTGTTGACATTGTGCCCTAGAATCAAGTGCATCATTTTATGGTCGTCACCATAGTACTGCCATGAAATATTTTGGCCATCAAAGCGTGTTGATATTTTTAAATCCCCAATCGCGTCGGGATCAATGCGACCTGTTTCAGAGTTCTCAGAAATATTAACTCCGCCAGTATCACTGGCACCTGAAGCACTGAACGTAAGTTTGTGGGCGTCACCAATTAGCCATTGGTATTTTGCTTGATAATCATCACTGATCGGGGCTTTAAAAATGGTATAGCCTTCATCTTCTTCACCTTCGGGTAAAAATAGATGAATTTGACTACGACGGTATGAAAGGTAAAAAGCTGAATTTTCACTGACAGAGCCTTCGGCCATTATACTGCTTTTTAACATACTAAGATCTAACGTTGTTTCAATATCTTGATGGCGTGGATCTCTCAGTTTAACATCAAACACACCGCCGGTAGCATTACCATAGGCGCTGCCAAATGCTGCTGGCTTTAAGCTAAAATCACGCACTAAATTTTCATTAAAAATACTGTCGCCAAATAAATGGAAAATATAGCCAGCGGGCATATCATCAATATAAAAAGCATTATCGTCAGGAGAAGAGCCACGCACTGCCGGTGCGCCAGTATCACCTCCGGCGTAAACAATACCGGGTAAACTATAAACAGCACTCAGCGGATCATTACCAATGCCGGCAACACTCATTAGTTGCTCTGTTGCTGAACTCATTTCACTGTTTGCTTGGTTACGTCTACCAATTACTTGTATAACTTCATGTGGATTATCACTATCATTTTTTACAGCAGAATTAAGGCTGCTAGGGTCAGTATTTTGTTCAAGCTGTTTAGCTGATAAGACTGGTGCAGTATACAAACTAAAAATAACCGCACTCGCTACTGTGCTTAAATAGACGTTGTTTTCTTTTGTTTTGAGCATTGCCTTCTTGGTTAATGTGAGTGCTTTGCTGATTCGAGTTAATGTCATGATGATTCCTGTCGTGTCGACTGTTTTTATATGATGCTTATTATCGGAATTAAGCGTGTTTAAATCAGTAAATGAAATGTGCAAAAACTGTTGGGATTTGTCAGAAAATGTAAAATAGCCAAACCACTTCATTTCAGGATGAGACGCCTGAGGGGGGGTGAATAATTATTGCCAAATGAAAAAAAGCATTCATACTTAAGTGAGTAGCGTCAGAGCAAGGGAGACAGTATGCTAAGGAGCATCATCTTATTGCTTTTATTGTTTTTATTACAGTTATCTACAGCAAAAGCTGAAAGCTTAACCTTGGGATATTTCGTTTTAGGTCCTCATATTTATGCAAACGCAGAAGGCCAGGCTCAAGGGCCCTTACCCGAGTTTTTAACTGAACATATTGGTCCCTCAATGGGCGTCACGTTTAACTTGGTTAATATGCCTTTGGCTAGAATACTTAAAACGATGAAAGAGGGCCAAATTGCTGGAGCCGCATTATTTGGCCACACGTCTGCAAGAGCTGAGGATTTTTCTTATCCCAGTAATAGTTATATTTCTATGCATCCGGTGATTACTGTTTTAAATCAGCACCCGCTTACTCAAATTGAATCGGTTGATGATATTGCTAATTTATCTATTGGATATGTCAAAGGGGCCATTGTTTCTCCTTTTATGAAAAGCAATGATATTGTTTTTACAGAAATTTACGGGAATAACACCTGGGAGCGCAACATTCAGAGACTATTAAAAGGGCATATTGATGCGGCGTACTCACCCATCTATGCGAACATGAGTTATGTTGCTGGTAAAATGAACCTGCTCGATAGCATTAGAATTATTCGATTACCTGAAGCACCTATGAAGCTGTATTCATTGTTCTCAAAACATAAAAACTTTAAGCATTTAGCACTTGCTAAAAGATATGATCGCGCATTCGAGCGTATTAATGGTAAAGCCCTATACCAAAAGATTTATACTCGTCATTATGGCTCAATAAATTCTGAGTAACTTCCTCTAAAGATTCAAGGTAGTTTACGCTGGCTGTAAACAAGAGAGAACACTCTGAAAAAAGTTGTCTTGCCTTCACCAGACAAAAACTTGATCCTGATCACAGATTTATTTATTCCTCATATTAGAGTAACCGCAATAAAAGTTATGAAAGTGTGAGAAAAAATAATGCCCTATGAAATGAATTTTGGTAAAGATTATAATGAGAAACTGCCTAGCTTAGGCGATACCATGGCCCAAGTGATTAAGTTTTTTGGTGGTAATCATATCTATGGTGTTGGCGGGGATTTTGCTGCCAATATTATTGGCGCGTTGGAGGGAAAAGTTGATGTCTACCCATCAAGTAATGAAATGCACGCTGGTTTTTCTGCGTGTGCGCAAGCAGAAATTGATGGCATAGGCTTTTGTTTAACTACCTATATGGTTGGCAGTTTACCTTGTACCAGTGCCGCAGCGTTAGCGGTTACAGAGAGTTTACCTGTGGTATTTATTTCAGGAGCTCCGGCAGAGAGTGAAGTCAATCAATTAGCGATTCACCATACTATTCACCCCAATGCTTCATGGAAAATGGAATATGATAATGCCCTAGAAGCTTTTTCAGCGTTAGGAATGCGCGTAGAGCGACTACAAGGCCAACGAGTACCGGGCCAGCCGAATCTTGCCGGACAACGGTTTTATCAAATAGTGGCAGAAGCTTATAGAAATAAGCAACCAGTTTTTATTGAAATACCTCGAGATCAAATTGCTTCAAAAACTCAACCCATGACCTTGCCAAGCGATAAAGCAACTATTTGTTCGGGTGATAATGTGTTATCGGGAAGTCCGTTAGTGGCTGATATAATTGTTGGTAAATTACAACACGCGAAAAAACCGCTGTTATACCTTGGTGACAGACTAAAGCACAACGAAAAACTCAAACAGCTTATTCTCGAATTTTCTCAGAAGTTCAATATTCCCTATGCCACCACATGGTTTGCCAAAGGCTTATTTGATGAATATGCGCCTTTATGTTTAGGATCTTATAATGGGATATTTACAGAAACTGCTGGACGACACTACATTGAAAAAGACGTTGATTATGTCATTGATGTTGCCACCAGTATTTTTTCGCAAGACAGTAATGTTGCGTTTGCTACCGGCACGCATTGTATTGAAGATTTTGCAAATAAAACCTTGTTGAAAGGTGGCGCTTTATTAGAAAAAGATTTAATAGAGGTGTTTGAATTATTACTTAGTAGTGACATCAATACCTTTGATTTTAAACCACTGAGTGAGCACGTTGAGCCAGTGCCAGCAGACGATAAAATTGACTTTAATAACCTAGCAAGCACTTTAAATGAAATTCAGGCGCAGCAGCCAATGCCATTAGTGTACTTACCAGAAGTAGGTAACTCTTATTTTGCTAGTTATAGCTTAAAGGTAAGAGCATCGGTGTTAGGGCGCTCTTGGCTGACTAACCCATGGTATGGCGCAATGGGAACAGCTTTACCCTATGCGCGTGTTGTCAGTCAACGACTAAAAGAACAGGCAAGTATCGATGGTGCGAAACAAGAGCGTGCAGTGGTTATTATAGGTGACGGCGGTTTTCATTTTCAGCTCAACGAGTTGATTCATTTTTTAAAGGATCAGACCGATGTTACTATTATTTATATGCGTAATAATATTTTCCATCTAGGTAAAAGTGGTGATGGAAAAATTTATCACTGCAACGATGAAAACTTTGATGTACACCATATTATTTCAGCTTACCAAGGCCAATCTCAAACCTGCAGCACAGTAGCTGACTTTAAAAGCTGCTTTTTAGATTTTCAGCAGCGTGCTGGTGTGTCACTAATTGAAGTACTTGCTGAGCCGGTTGAATCAAAACAAAGCAATGAAATGAGACTACTGAATTTATATATCAAAGCTAAAAATGGTCAGCCTGAGGCGATGACACAGTGGCAAACTTTAACAGAGTAAGGCGAGTGTTGATGGAAAATATCAGTTAGGTTACTTGAATTAACGCTACTCATCCCTATGTTATTTATAGAGGTAATGTTAACAAGGTAAGAGGGATAGCTTGCAACAGCTTTTGATAAAATTTTTAATTATTATTTGTTCTGTGGTATCAGCACAAACAGTTGCAGCTATTCCATTATTCTTTAATGGCAGTCATACGCCTTCTTCTTTGGCTGTTGATAGCGCTGAACAACAAACGCTATCTGTTGATGCGTTTGTGATTAACGCAAATGAAAGTGAAGTTAAACACAACACTCACATTCAGCTCATAGAATTACTCCAAAACCAATCTTCGTCTCAGTTTGAAAGTGTTTTTCAGCAGCTGAGCCAGCTCATTAACAGTGATTGTTTAATATCATTTGACCGTTGTGAAAATGCAGCGTATCAACATTATTATCAACAACAAAACTCTGTTTTAAGTGCATTTCAAGCACAACAAAATTCTAGCTTTCATAGTCAGAAGGCTTATCAAGCAGCACGACAAAAAATAGCATTGATCATTTCTTAATTTAATTGAACACAATTTGTGTCCTTCAACAATAGAGGGAACATTTCAATTTTTTGAGAGAATTTAAAATGGAAAATGCTTTATATATCGTACTAGCCCCTTGGCTTGTGTTTATTGTGTTTGCGTTAGTGGCGAAAGTATTAATTAATTTTGCTAAAAAACGGCGCGGAATTGCTGTTGCTTTTGGTATCTTTGTGCAAATGTTTAGTCCCGATCCTTTTGTCGAAAGAACGGTTGAAACCGTGGTGGTTGCAAAACAACAAAGAAAGCAACCCCAGGGTGATGTGACGGATAAATCAAAAGAATAATTAGCTGTTAAATAGCAGGAGTGGAGTCATACAGCGGTCAAAAAAAATCCGGCATTTGCCGGATTTTTTATATTGTAAACTTGACGTTAGAAGCAATACTTATTCGACAATATCCATTTCTTCAATTAAATTAGTTGCCCCATCTACATGCTCCATTACCCAAAGCATATAACGAATATCAACGTGAATTGAACGATTCAATTTAGTGTCATAATCCCAATCGCCAATTATACTTTCATAAACACCATCAAACACTAAACCAACAAATTCAGCTTTGTCGTTTAGTGTTGGTGAGCCTGAATTACCACCGGTAATATCTAAGGTGCCAAGGTAATTAACTGGAACCGAGCCAATCGCTTTTTTGGCATACTCACCATAGTGTTTACTATTGATTAAATCCAATTGTTTCTTTGGTGCATCAAACGGAGCTACGCCTGTGTCCTTAGCTACAATGCCTTCTAAGGTAGTGTAAGGGGTTGCTGTTAAGCCATCTTGTGGTGAGTAACCTTTCACATTACCGTAAGTAATACGCAGAGTACTGTTAGCATCGGCATAGACGGGCATATTGTTATCTTTAAAATATGCAATAAGCGCAGCCATGTACTTAGGACGGTAGGCTTGTATATCCCCTGCTAATTCTTTTGATTTATCTTCAATTGCTTTACGTTGCTCAAAACTGGCAACCGCTAATTTGATAAACGGGTCTTTACTTTTTTCAAAATCGCTTACGGTTTTTTTCATCAAAGCTAAACGTTGCTCTTGATTATCAAGCTTAGTTTTTTTATACATACGCGATAGTTTTTTGCGTAATTTCTTTTCATTGAAGTTTGCCGCAGAAACATTTTTCAAACCAAAGAACTTGTCAATTGAACTCAAGCGATCTGATTTTGGTAATGCGATATAGTGGCTTAGCATAGCCACAATGATTTCTTGATCTATATTAGCATCATAACGGCGGTTAACGGCTTTCATTGCTTGTTCAAATCGAGCAATATCTCGCTCTTGGTAACCACGTTCGCGTTCAATATTTGGTTTTTCGTTCTCAATAGCTAATCGATATAAATTATTGGCTGTTGTTAACATTTTGCTATAACGAAGGTATCCTAAAATTAAATCACGGGCTTGTTGCTTGTTGTCCGATTTTAGTAGTTCGTTCAATCCAGTTAGTGAATCACCATATTGAGCTTTGCGCTTGCTATCAGCGTTTAACCAGGCAGTTAAGTTTTGTTCTAGCGCTTGTTTACGCGTATAAAAACTGCCTTTGTTATAACTATGAATCATCGAACCGTAATTTTTAGCATAATTGGCTAAACCGGCTAGGGTACTTTCATATTTAATGCGTGCTTCGCTACCTTCTTCAGAGTGCTGATGTATTAGCTCAATTATTTCTTCGCGGTAAGCTTTTGCTTGCGGGTACACCCAAGTAAATTGGTTTTCAACTTCATACGCGGTGCGGTAGCGATTGGTTCTACCTGGGTAACCTAGCACCATAATATAGTCACCTTCATCAACACTGCTTTTATTCACTTTTAAGTGATGCTTTGGTTGATAAGGTACATTATCTTCGCTGTAATCAGCAGGTTGTCCATCTTTACCTACATAAGCACGGTAAAATCCATAATCACCCGTGTGACGTGGCCACATCCAGTTATCAATATCGCCGCCGTATTTACCAATACTACTGGCTGGTGCATGCACTAAACGCACATCACGAATGGTGAGTTGTTTAAATAAATAGTACTCTAGGCCGCCATGAAAATTTACCACGCTACAGCGGTATCTATCATCATTTTCACATTCAGCGACTAAAGATTTAGAGTTTTTATCAATGGCTTTATAACGTTCACTTCCTGACATGGTGTCTGTTAAGCTGGCATTGATTAATTGTGTTACCTCGTTAATTTCTTCGGTCACATAAATCCGGCTACCTGGAGTTGCCGGTAATTCTTCTTTAAATGACTTTGCTAAAAAACCATTTTTAAGTAAGTTGTTTTCTGCCGTAGAGTTGTATTGAACAGAGCCATAAACACAATGATGGTTTGTGGCCACTAAGCCTTGATCTGAGACAAAAGAAGCAGTACAACCGCCTAAACTTACGATAGCACCCATTGGAAAGCCAGTTAAGTTGGTTAAATCTTCTGGGTTAAGTTTAAGTCCGGCTTTGGTTAATTGTTTGGCAATGGTCGGTAATTGATTAGGTTGCCACATACCTTCATCTGCACTCACTGTGTTAGCACCTAAAAATAAGACGCTAGAAAGTAAGGATAATGCTATTTTTTTCATAGTGGAAATTCTCGGTAATTTAGTAGAAGTCAGTTTGTTATTTAAATGTTACTACTATGTTATTATTTATTTTACTAAAACAGTTTGATCTAGTCTTTATGTACAGTCAAGCAAGCTATGCTAATTGGCGTTAAATAGTGTAGAATAGTGTCAATATTTTTGTACTTAACTTATTTTGAGACTGCCTTAAAATGACCACACTTAGAAAACAAAACGAATCGAACTTGGTGCATGCGTTCAGACAATTACTAAAAGATCAGTGTTACGGTTCGCAAGGACAGTTAGCTCTAGCATTATCTGAACAGGGCTTTGACAATATGTCGCAAGCTAAAATATCGCGTTTGTTATCTAAATTAGGTGCGGTGAAGACCCGTAATGCTAATAACGAAATGATCTACATTTTACCTGATGAGCTTGCGGTACCTAAGTCAAAAAATTCAATAGAATCTGTGGTGTTAAGTGTTAAGCATAATGGTATGCAAATCATTTTAAAAACCGGTATTGGTGGTGCGCCATTGATATCAAGAATGCTTGACAGTATGGGTGAGTCGGCAGGTATTTTAGGTACGCTTGCTGGCGACGATACTATTTTTATTGCTCCGGCAGAAGTCGAACGTATTGAAGAAATATGCCACTCTATTCGTGAGTTATTAGGCGTTAAGAGCAGTCAGTAAGAACAGTCAGTTAGAACTACCCGTATTAATTAGTCAGGTTATGTTTTCGCTTATGAGTTAGTGCTATCGCTTTAATATATATCCTAATCCTTTGTGATTTTTTTTATTTTGTTAATACAGGTCAAAGCATTTATTGCATTATCAGTTAAAATTCAATTATTCACGCAATGTGCCAATAGGTTTATTGCAAACTACTTTTCGATTGGATTTTCTATGACCTCTATTCCTGAATTTATGACCCATATGCATCGTGAGTGTGACGAACTGTTTAGTGAAGCAGAAGCTGCTGTTGCAAAACAGGATTGGCCTTTGGCTTTGACTAAGTGGCAAGGTTTTGCTTCAGAGCTAACTAAGCACTTTAATCAAGAAGAAGAGGTGTTATTTCCTAAGTTTGAACAAGCAACAGGTATGACCGCTGGTCCCACACAAGTTATGCGTATGGAACATCAACAAATGCGTGCTATTGTTCAAGACTTGGATAACGCATTAGCGGCTAAACAAAAAGATGAATATTTAGGTTTATCTGAAACCTTAATGGTGACTATGCAGCAACATAATATGAAAGAAGAAATGATGCTTTATCCTATGATGGAACAAAATATTGCCGAGGGCGAGCAAATCATTGAATCATTTAAAGCAAGTTCAGTCATTTAATTACTTGATAATACCTAAGCCAGATTATCGATGTATAACGTTCAATAAGAATCATGAACTCAAATTTACAGTTTATTAATATAGACGTAAGTGCGTTAGCGCCACCCGAGCCTATGACGGTGATATTAACGCATTTAGCCACGCTTACCCAATCCCAATGCTTAGTCATTAAGCACCGGCGACAGCCTTTTCCGCTGTATGTGAAACTTAAAGAAGCAGGTTTTTCATATCACTGTATTGAGCATGGCCTTGATCATATTAGTTTGTATATTTTTCATCATTGTGATCAGCAAGCTTTTGAACAAAATTTAGTTAATTTGGTATCAAGCGAAGGCCTTAATAAATGAATGGCTTGTCCTTTAACGCTTTACCTCCCATAGACTTACCGTTTCGATTTTTTTTCACCGCACCAGTTTTTGTTATCTTGTGTGCCGTCTTGATCTTGTTAACCGGTGAATCATTATGGCTAAGCCGTTGGCAACCAAGTATGTTAGCACTAACTCATGGTTTCACTTTGGGATTTATGACCATGGTGATGATGGGGGCTTTATTGCAATTATTACCTGTAGTTGGTGGCGTTGGTATTGCTAAACCACGGTTAATCGTTGCTGTGTGTTATAGCGCAATGGTTATGGGTACACTAGGGTTAATGGCAAATTTTCTCTGGCCTAGCGTGCTATTAACCGCGCTGACCATGTTGTTACTAGCTAGCGGTCTAGGTGTGTATATTGTTGCATTGACCTTGGTATTGGTTAAAAAACTTAGCCAAGGAGATACTATTATAGGTTTTCGGTTATCGATTGCTGCTTTATTTATTGTACTGCTACTTGGCGTGTTAATGCTCGGTCAAGCCTTGCCAATCACAATAGACATATCATTTTTACCTGCGGCACTTTCGGGGAAGGCAATCACCAATAATCATGCTATTTTAGGTTTGGTGGGATGGGTGAGTTTATTAATCATCTCGGTTAGTTTTCAAGTCATTCCTATGTTTCATGTGGCACCATCTTTTCCAAAACGAATCAGTCAGTTTTTACCTGCTGCTTTGTTTGTGTTACTGGTGCTTTATGCTATTCAGCCTAAGCTATTGATGACCTTTATTGTGGCAATACATGGAATATTTGCCGTCAGCTTGTTGTGGGTTATCGCAAAACGCAAACGAAAAATTGCTGATACTAGTATTTGGTACTGGCAGGCATCAGCAGTGACGTTATTAGTTATTAATGTCTTTTATTTTATGCCAGAGCAATATTTACCTGACAATTTAGCACAAAAGAAGGTGATATTAATTGCAGCACTTTATCTTTACTGGTATTTAGTCGCTGTTATCCAAGGAATGCTATTAAAAATATTACCATTTTTAAGTTTTACTCACCTTCAGCAGCGTTGTGTTAGTAACTTTTTAGCCATGCAATATTTACCTAACATGCATGATTTTTTGAATAAAAAACAGGGGCAGTGGTTATTCTATTTGCACTTGCTTTCAGGGGGGACTTTACTTGTAACCATTCTCTTACCTAGCATGTATTGGTTACTTGCTTTCGTCTTATTTATTGAATTTACATGGCTGTTAAGGCTAATGAAAACCACAACCGCTCTTTATTACGCTACTCTTGCTAAAATTAATTCATTGGCTAATGAATAACTTGCAGCTTATTCCCTATTTTAGACGTTTAAAGCGCTATTTTTTGCTACAATTACTGTAGGTAAGAAACAATAAAAGTAGCCTTAGTATGGAATATGAATTTATACATGATGCAATTACTGGTGAAGCTCGCGCTCGCTTTTCTTTAGAACATGAAGTGTTAGGTCCTTGGCTTGAAGTCGAGCTAGGTCATGATAGTGAAAAGTTGAAGCAGCTGTTAGTTGCCATCGATAATGTTGAGAAAGGCCACCAAAATGAGGTGGTGATAACGGGTCATGAATATTCGGTAGCTATTAGCGATGGAGATGTTGAAATACAAACCAATGCTGGTTTAAATGGTGCTGAGCCATTATCTGAAATGTTAACTGATGATCATATTCATATTGATCAAAATGAAAATGCTGCCTGCGGCATTGATGACTTTAGGCAATTACTGCTTTCATGGTCAAAATTCACTCATAACTTATAATTTTTACCCAATGTTATCCTAGTTATCCTAGTTATGTTGCTTATCTTGCTTATCTTAGTTATCTCGTCATATCCGCCCAGCCTTGGTCATTTATAAAGCGCGAACCCGACTTAAAACCCATTTTTGTTATAAAAACCTTAAATACAGCGGATTATTTTGCTAATATCACTATTTTATACAGTATATCTTTAAGGGCTGAAATGAAGCAGTGTGCTATTTTAACTATGGACAATTTGTCTGATTTTGAATGTTATGATGTTTTACTCGATGAGCCGCTTGCACAGTTAGGTTGGCTGACTAAGTTGGTTCCATGGCGAGATAACCATGTCGATTGGCAGCAGTTCGATGCGGTGATTATTCGCAGCCCATGGGATTACCAAGAAGACGCAAGTGCCTTCATCTCTGTACTTGAGGATATTGATAGCTCTAGTGCTTTACTGCAAAATTCGTTAAATACGGTACGTTGGAATATCGATAAAATCTATTTGAAATCATTAGCTGAGCATCACGTGAATATTGTGCCTACCTTATGGCAATCCAAATTTTCTGCGCAACATTTGCAATCATTTTTCTCACATTTTAACTGCCAACAGCTGGTAGTAAAACCAAGGATAAGTGCTAATGCTGATAATACTTTTTGGTTGAAACAAGCGACTGCTGAAAACTCAATCACTGCACTAGAGTCGGTTTTTTCTGATAGCGAGTTCATGGTACAACCCTTCATCGAAAGTGTTATCGAAGAAGGTGAATTCTCATTATTTTATTTTAATGGTGACTACAGTCATGCGATTTTAAAGACACCTAAGGCAGATGACTTTAGAGTACAGGAAGAGCATGGTGGGCGCCTGAAAACAATTACCCCAGAAAAGAAACTTGTTATTCAAGGTGAGAGTACTCTAGCTGCAATCACAGCATTAACCGGTGAAATGCCATTATATGCGCGCGTTGATTTTGTGCGTGTTGCTGATGATAGCAGTGAACAACCCTTTGCTTTAATGGAAGCGGAATTAATTGAGCCTTCACTGTATTTTAATATGGATGCCGACGCGGCGGGTCGTTTTGCTACTGCATTTGTTAAACGTATGGAAACATAGTTAGCTATGCCTTAGTTGGTGACATAAATCATGGCGACAAAAAAGAGTATGATCACGGTATTAAACGATAAAATATAGATAAAACCTTTGAGACCCTCTTTAACACTATAACCATGATTATTGAGATACCACCACCAAATGGTACACATGATAATTGGTAGCAAAAAGAATAGTTTGATCATTGGAAATCCTGCTTATTTTGTTGATTCAGGGTTAGTTGAATTAAATTCAAACGGTTTATCTTGATTGTTCTCATGCCATGGAGCCACTTTAAATAGCATTAACATTCCTGGAACGGCCAGTGCGGTACATAAAAAGTAAAATTGTGTCCAACCTATTTGTTCAACTATAAAACCGGTTGTAGCGTTAGCAAAAGTTCTTGGTAACACCGCCAGAGCGGTAAAAAGCGCAATTTGTGTTGCAGCAAATGCTGGGTTAGTTGTTCTGGCAATAAATGCGGTAAATGCGGCTGTTCCCAAGCCAACACCTAAGTATTCAAAGCCCATCGCTATGGCTAAAGCATAGTTATTATGACCAATTTCAGCAAGGGCAGCAAAGCCTAAAATACTGGCGATTTGCACAAAACCAAATAACCATAAGGCTCGGTTAATGCTGAGCTTAATCATCACTATCCCGCCAACAATTATCCCTATAGTCATAGCAATTAAAGAAGCGGTTTTAGCAATAACGCCAATTTCTGTTTTAGTGAAACCAAGGTCAATAAAAAAAGGGGTTTGTAGCGCAGTGGCCATATTATCTCCTAATTTATATAACACTAGAAATGCTAAAGTATAACAAGCTGGTTTTAAGCCGTTACTGTGAATAAAGTCTTTAAAGGGAAGTATTATTGCTGCTTGTAATGATTTAGGAGCATTGTGCTCAGTATCTAATTCCTTAATAGATAAGGTTAGTATCACTCCAAGTATCATGAAGGCGGCAACGACCATAAAAACTGCTTGCCAACTAATATGATCAGCCAAAATAAATGCGAGTGATCCAGGGACTAAGCCCGATAAACGATAGGCTTGTACATGAATAGAGTTGCCTAACCCTAATTCATTATCGGGTAATAATTCGCGGCGATAAGCATCAAGCACCACATCTTGGCTAGCACTAAAAAAAGCAACGGCTGCTGCTAAGTAAGCAACTGACCAGATATTAGCGACTGGATTTACATAACCAAAAGCGGCAATAGATAATAATAAAAGCATTTGTGTAGCTAACATCCAACTGCGCCTTCGACCTAAGCCCCCTAACGAGTATCTATCAATTAAAGGAGACCATAAAAATTTCCATACATAGGGAATACCAATTAAAGAAAACAACCCTATTTCAGCTAAGCTGACGCCTTGATCTCTAAGCCAGCCAGGAACCAATTGATAAAGGACAAATAAAGGCAAACCAGAGCTAAAACCAGTAAAAATACAAATTAGCATACGCTTGTTTAGAATGGCTTGTTTAAACGAAGAGGTGGGCATGAACAGCTTACTTTATGAAAATTAGTTTATAAATTCCAGCTTATCAGAGAGTTGTGATAAGCAGAAGAGAAATAAGCAATATTAAGGAATTGGTCGCCAACCAATACAATCAATAGGGTAGCTACCAATACCGTTAAAGAAATCAAGGCAGGTGCTTATTTCACTTTTGAAGAAAAGGTTTTGTTGCAATGCTTGTCCGCCATGTAAACTGACTTCATGTATCAGGTGCCAAAAAACCCGTTCTTGAGCACTACTGGGTGTTTCATCAGTTACATTTAATGAGGCCCATTCTTCCATAGTTTCGATAATGAATTGATCTAGCTCGGTGTAATGCAAGTTATTATTAATAACCGCACTTACGTAGGCACACATTTGCGATATTTTTTCAGTGATAAACCGCTCGATTATCATCAATAACCCTTAGGACGCGTAAGTAGCTTTCCAACATGTTTTAGATAAATTTAATAAACCGATAGCGAAGTGAGACACGTTATTTTTTGGTAAGATTTTTTAACAAAAGTAAACTTCAAGCTACTAGCTACAACGATTAGCGTCTAACTTAGTTATCGTTGATAATTGTGATTTTGTCAAAAAAAACTGAGTTTTTTTGTAATAAAAAGTAGGTTTTATGGTAATAGAAACATTAGTTGATGATCTTATTTAGCATTTTATTCGGCCGGTAATAAAGATGCTTTTATTAACATTACCGGTGTTAAAGGCACATTTTCCCACCCTAAAGTATCATTATAATCTGTTTTTGTTTTTGCCATGGCTTCAAGCACTTCCTCACCTTCAACAATGGCACCAAAAACCGCGTAACCCCATCTTCTTCCTGGGTCTAAATTGCTGTTGTCGTTGATGTTAAAAAAGAACTGTCGGTTAGCTGTATGGGGGCGGCTTTCTTTGGCCATAGCAATAGTACCAATTTCATTTTTTAACCCATTTCCCGATTCATTAATGATGTCACCAAGTATTTTTTTGGGGACAAAGTCAGCGTCATACCCACCACCTTGGACAATAAAATCTTCCACTATACGGTGAAAAACGGTGTTGTTATATTCACCACTTACTACATAAGTTAAAAAATTATCAACGGTGATCGGCGCTTTGACCCGATCAAGCTCAACAATAATAATCCCAAGAGAGGTTTCTAATTTTACTTTGGGATAAATGTTAGTGGGATCGATGGCGATATTTTTTGCTACACTGGCGCTGCTAAACAAACAGGCATTGAACAAAAGTAGGCATAGAGTAAAGTAGTAGGATAAGTTTTTCATTAGGTCAATCTCTAGTGGCAAAGCGGCTATTTAAAAAAGTGGTTTAGTTGTTCATTCATCAATATTTGTTGTAATACGTTAGTTAAACGTTGATTAAAATTACGCTCTAACACGGCAATATCTGCTTGCAGAGGGCCGTTACTATTTCCGCTATTTTTGAAGGTGGTAGTGAGCGTTTCTTCACCATTGTTGAGGGTGACCTTGAGGATTATATGAGTTTGAGCTTGATATTTAAAGGTTTCTTGATTTACACGAATAAGTGCCTGCTCTATCGCAATACTAATTTGATTACTGGCATTTGCATCAAAGGTTAACCCCTGTTTAAGCCACTGCTGAGTTAAGCTTTCGCTGAGGGTATCTTCAAGCCGCTGTTGAGCAGATAAAATAATGGCAGCATCACCTTCTCGTACAATTTGCACGATATGATTAGCGGTGCGCATATCAACCACATTAAGTTGTGCCAGCTTGTTGTGATGATTGATGGCTGAGCTGGCAGTTATGTCTGGGGCAATGATCACATGGCTTGGTAAAGACGCACAGCTGGTGATAGCTAACACTAGCATGGCGGAGTAAAGCTTAATAAAAAGTGATTTTCTTATCATAATAAATGCTCGTTTAGTCATCGTTTTAAGATTACATCGTTATTTAATGGCCGACTGGGTGACAAACTTGTTGTTACTGGCAATAAGTGTTTCGTTACCAAAAATACGTTTTAATTTTATATGGTACGCAAGCTGTCGGTTACCAATAATGCGTAGCTCTCCCCCTTTTTTCAAAACTCTATGGCTATCTTTAAACATTTGCCAAGCAATGTGATCTGTGGTTGCCGCTTGCTGATGAAAGGGCGGGTTACATAAAATTAAATCTACACTATTACTTTCAACCTCTGTTAAACAATCATTTAGGTGGAACTGGCACTGCGACCTTAACTCGGGCAAATTGGTTTCAACATTACATTTGGCAGAGCTTATGGCCATCTGTGATTCATCCACAAACTGAATACTTGCTGTTGGTTGGCTTGCTAAAATAGTTAAACCAATGACACCATTACCACAACCTAAATCAATCACTTTACTGTTTTTTGCTACTTCAGGTAGGTTTTCAATAAAATACCGTGCACCAATATCTAATTTTTCTCTTGAATATACATTGGCATGATTGCTGATTGTAAAATCGCGTTTTAAGGCGGTGTTAGGTAATGTCCAAACGGTGGGAAAAGGAGAAGTAAAAGATTGGGGTTGATCTAACTGACAAAACACTAATCGTGCCTTTTTAACCGCAAGCGAGGTGGTGGTTGTACCTAAGTATTTTTCAAATAATTTCAGAGTTGAGCTATGAATGTCTTTAGCGCGATCTGCGGCAATAAAAACTGTTTTTTCACTGACAGTATTTTTAATTTTGATCAGCTGCTCAATTAATAAGGCTTTATTTTTTGGGATCTTGAATAAAATAAGGTCAATATTTTTAGGCAATTCATCTAAACAATATAACTGGGTTAAATTTTCATTGGTTAACTGATTTTGTTTGATATTGTGAGCAATGCCCTGACAGCTAACATAAGAATCATTAACACAATAAACATCAATTTTATTGTTGTCGGCGCTATCGTCATGCTCAAACTGACAAAAGTGTGTGGTCAATGCACCGAAAGCATCATTAAAAATAACCACTCGACTATTCGGGGCAATTAATTGTTGCGCCTGGCAATGATTAAGCAAGTATTCGTCTGCTGAATCCCATGCTTGTAGGCTGCGATTAACTTGTGCTAACGGAAATCGAGACAGAATTAATTGTTTATCATTAACAGAAAACGGACTTAACATAAGTAAAGGTAGATATAATAAATAATGGCTAAAGATAGGCTATTGTGACATAAATTGATTGTTAACGTGTGTGTTTTTGTTGCTAGAGATTACGCTGCTTTATTGAATAACTTAGCTGATTGTGGCTTTTCATAACGGTAAGATAAGGCTAAACTAGCGAAATTCAACAGTAGTTCATATTATACCGAGAAAGATAATGCTTATAGCCTCAACCATTGAAGAAAAATTACGTGCTGCTTTTTCCCCTTTACATTTAGAAGTTGTTAATGAAAGCAACAATCATAATGTGCCGCCCAATAGCGAATCACACTTTAAAGTGACTCTGGTTTCTAACCGATTTGACGGCGAGCGATTAATTAAACGCCACCGTGCTGTTAATTCAGTATTGTCTGAAGAATTAGCGGGAACAGTACATGCGTTAGCGTTACATACTTACACTGAAGATGAGTGGCAAAACATTGCTGGCAATGCACCATTATCACCCAATTGTATGGGTGGATAAGTCACTACAAATTGCAAGTCTTAAATAAATAAGTTTCGAGGCTCTTTATCAACGAGATAAATACTTTGTTACTTTTATTCTCGTTATTATCCGTCTGGTAGTACCTCTTTAATTTGATTGCAAGGTACAATGGCGGCACATAAAAAGTTATTCTTTATAAAAACAATTTAAAAAGGTTTTCTTATGGTTATCAAACCAAAAATTCGCGGTTTTATTTGTACTAATGCACACCCAGCAGGATGTGAAGCTCATGTGAATGAGCAAATTGCTTATGTGAAAAGTCAAGCATACGGTGACAAGGGGCCGAAAAATGTTCTTGTTATAGGTGCCTCTACTGGCTATGGTTTAGCATCACGTATTACAGCAGCATTTGGTCATCAAGCGAAGACCCTTGGTATTTTCTTTGAAAAGCCACCAACAGAGAAGAAGACGGCTTCAGCTGGTTGGTACAATACAGCGGCATTTCAAAAGGCGGCTGATGAAGCCGGTATTTATTCTAAGAATATTAATGGTGATGCATTCTCTCACGCAATTAAGGCACAAGCCATTGAAGCGATTAAAGCCGATATGGGTAAAATTGATTTAGTTGTATACTCGCTGGCTTCGCCTCGTAGAACTGATCCTGATACTGGTGAAGTGTATGCTTCAACATTAAAACCTATTGGTAAAAGTGTTACTACCAAAAACTTGAATACCTCAAAACGCATTATTGACTCTGTGTCGGTAGAAGCGGCGAATGAGGATGAAATTCAAGGCACTATTGATGTGATGGGTGGTGCTGATTGGGAGTTATGGTTAAATGCCCTAAAAGATGCTGACGTCTTAGCTCAAGGAGTTAAAACGGTTGCTTATACCTACATTGGTAAAGAGTTAACCTGGCCAATTTATGGTCATGCTACTATCGGTAAAGCAAAGGAAGATCTTGACCGTGCAGCTACCGCGATCAATTCAGTCACTGCTAGTCTTAATGGGCAAGCCCGTGTTACTTCATTAAATGCGGTAGTGACCCAAGCCAGCTCAGCGATTCCAATTATGCCTTTATATATTTCAGCCATGTTTAAAGTGATGAAAGCTGACGGTACCTATGAGGGGTGTATCGAACAGATTTCTAACCTATTTAAAGAGAATATTTATAGTGAAAGTCCTCGTCTTGATGAGCAAGGACGTTTTCGACAAAACTATAAAGAACTTGAAGATAGTGTGCAGCAAAGAGTGACAGATATTTGGCATACTGTTGATACTGATACTATCGATGAGATGACTGATTATGTTGGCTATCACAACGAGTTTTTAAAGCTATTTGGCTTTGGGGTTGATGGCGTTGATTACGATGCTGACGTTAGCCCAGAAGTTGAAATTAATAACTTAAGCTAATGTTTTAGTTAATAAGAATTATTTACAAAAACCGATGCTTAGTCATCGGTTTTTTTGTTTCAGTACAGGCAAAAAACCGGTAACTTTTACTGCATTAAAATGGTGCGTTAAATAAAAAATGCTCCTTGATGGAGCGAAATTTTCACTAAAAAGTTGCTAAAAAAAATAATGTGGTTGTTTTTTGTACAAAAAATGCAACTATGGTCTAAATTGTAAAGAAATATTTGTTATGACCGTAGAATAAAAAAGGGTATCTGTGGTAATATTCGCGCCAGAAAATTTTAACTTAGAGTCAGTGGGTCTTTTTATTTTATAAAAAATAATTAGCTCTTTACTGAAATACACTGAAATCAATTACTTAATTGCTGTTGGTTGGATTGTATCAACCATCAAGTAACGATAGAACATTGATTTTTTACTCCCATCAAAAGTAGTGCAAGTGTTTATGATTACAATAAAAAAAGGCTTAGATGTTCCTGTAAAAGGGGCACCACAGCAGGTAATCCATGATGGTTCGTCCATCAAAACCGTCGCAACATTAGGTGAAGAGTTTGTGGGTATGCGTCCAACCATGTTTGTAAAAGTGGGTGATCGTGTTAAAAAAGGCCAGGTGATTTTTAGCGATAAAAAGAACCCAGGCGTTAAATTCACAGCTCAAGCTGCCGGTGTTGTTAAAGAAATTAACCGTGGCGAAAAACGTGTTTTGCAATCAGTCGTTATCGATATTGATGGCGATGAACAAATCACATTTACCAGTTACCCTACCAGTGAACTAGCGACGTTATCACGTGTCAATGTGGTAAATAACTTAGTTGAGTCAGGTTTGTGGACTGCGTTAAGAACTCGCCCATTTAGCAAAATACCAGCGGTAGACGCTATCCCAACAGCTATTTTTGTTAGTGCTATGGATACTAATCCTCTTGCGGCTAACCCTGAAGTAGTTATTGGTGAGCAAGCGCAAGCGTTTAAAGATGGTTTAACCATTTTGTCGCGATTAACCGACGGCGATGTTTTCGTCAGTAAAGCACCAGGAGCTAATATACCTGTAGCAAGTACTGTACAAGTCAACGAATTTGCCGGCAAACACCCTGCAGGTTTAGTGGGTACACATATTCACTTTTTAAAGCCTGCCAGTGCGGATAAATTTGTTTGGCACTTAGGTTATCAAGATGTTATTGCTTTTGGTAAACTATTTACCTCAGGTGAACTTGATAATACGCGTGTTATTTCGCTTGCAGGCCCTGCAGCAAAGAACCCGCGTTTAGTGCGTACCGTATTAGGTGCTAGCACAGCTGAATTAACCCAAGGTGAAGCAACCGAAGGTGAATTACGTGTGGTTTCTGGTTCATTATTAATGGGCTCGACAGCCAAGGCAGTTCACGCTTATTTAGGTCGTTATCACGTGCAAGTGTCGTTGATCCTTGAGGGTCGTGAAAAAGAATTTATTGGCTATATGTACCCAGGGCCAAATAAATTCTCAGTAACACGTGCTTATATGTCTCATTTCTTCCCGAAGAAACTATTCAATATGACCACCACTACCAATGGTAGTGAACGTGCTATGGTGCCAATTGGTAACTTTGAACGTGTTATGCCATTAGATATTTTACCTACCATGTTATTGCGTGATTTAGTTGCCGGTGATACCGACACAGCACAACAACTTGGTGTCCTAGAGCTAGACGAAGAAGATTTAGCGCTTTGTACATTTGTTTGCCCTGGCAAAACAGATTACGGCGTATACCTTCGTGATTGCCTAACCACAATTGAGAAGGAAGGTTAGTCATGGGCTTGAAAAAGTTTATTGAAGATATTGAGCCGCATTTTGAAAAAGGCGGCAAACATGAGAAGTGGTTTGCTTTGTATGAAGCGGTTGCTACTGGTTTATTTACCCCTGGGCAAGTAAACAAAGGTAAAACCCATGTACGTGATAGCATTGACTTAAAACGTATCATGATCACAGTATGGCTAGCGGTTTTCCCTGCCATGTTCTTTGGTATGTACAACATTGGTTTCCAAGCAGTTGACGCGTTAGTTGCTGGATATGCGATGCCTGACACTTGGCAAACAGCTTTGTTTACCATGTTAGGTGGAACGCTAACCGCTGAATCTGGTTGGTTCAGTATGATGTTTTACGGTGCTATGTTCTTTCTTCCTATTTATGCCGTTACTTTTATAGTAGGTGGTTTCTGGGAAGTACTTTTTGCAGCCGTACGCGGACATGAAGTCAACGAAGGCTTCTTCGTTTCTTCGATATTGTTTGCGCTTATCGTGCCTGCAACCATTCCTTTATGGCAAGTAGCCATTGGTATTACTTTTGGTATTGTTGTTGCCAAAGAAATTTTTGGTGGCACAGGTAAAAACTTCTTAAACCCAGCATTAGCGGGTCGTGCGTTTTTATTCTTTGCTTATCCTGCCGAAATATCTGGTGACGCGGTTTGGGTTGCTGCTGATGGCTTCTCAGGTGCAACAGCACTTAGTGCTGCTAACCAAGGTTTAGTTGAATATTCAATGAATGCCGATTGGTGGAACGCATTCTGGGGCTTCATTCCTGGCTCTGTTGGTGAAGTGTCTACTTTTGCTATTTTACTTGGTGGTGCATACATCCTTTATAAGGGGATTGCTTCATGGCGCATAGTACTAGGTGTGTTTGGCGGCATGGTAGTAACAGCATTCTTGTTTAATGCTGTTGGCAGTGATACTAATGCAATGTTTGCTATGCCTTGGTACTGGCATTTAGTTGTTGGTGGTTTTGCTTTTGGTATGATGTTTATGGCAACTGACCCCGTATCTGCTTCTTTTACTAATACCGGTAAATACTGGTTTGGTGCATTAGTAGGTGTAATGGTGGTATTAGTTCGCGTCGTCAATCCAGCATTCCCAGAGGGCATGATGTTAGCCATTTTATTTGCTAACTTATTTGCGCCATTGTTTGACTACTTTGTAGTTAAAGGCAACATTAAACGGAGGCTTGCACGTAATGTCTAGTAATAAAGAAACATTCGGCAAAACGGTTGGTTTTGTATTCGTTGTGTGTTTAGTTTGTGCGGCACTAGTATCGATTGCAGCTGTTCAGTTAAAGCCACTTCAAGTAGAAAATAAACTACTTGATCAGCAAACTAAAATTTTAGAAGCTTCAGGTTTATTAGCAACCACTGATGGTAGCTCTAAAGCGATCAAAGCAACTTTTGCTAAACTAGTAGAAGCCAAAATGATTGATTTAGATACAGGTGAATTCATCGAAGGTAACCCAAAGTTATTTGATGAGCGTCGTAATGCACGTGATGTCACTAAATCAGATAAGCCAGAAAATGATATAGCGGGTATCAATCGCCGCTCACATGACGCAGTTGTTTATTTGGTGCGTAATGAATCAGGTAAAGTTGAAACAGTGGTGTTACCTATTGTTGGCTCTGGTTTATGGAACCTAATGTATGGCTATGTTGGCTTAGAGGCTGATTTAAATACCGTACGCAGTGTTATTTACTCAGATCATAGTGAAACTCCAGGCTTAGGTGCTGAAGTAATGAACCCTAAGTGGAAAGCGCTATGGCCGGGTAAAAAAATCTACAACAGTGCAGGCGAAGTAAAAGCCAGATTAGTTAAAGGCGGTGCGAAAGCCGGAGATATGCATGGTGTTGATGCATTATCAGGCGCCACTTTAACCAGTAATGGTGTTACTCGCACATTACAATTTTGGTTTGGTGAAGAAGGGTACGCACCTTTCATTGCTAAATATCGTGCAGGGGGTGTTAACTAATGTCATCTGAAGCAAAAAAGGTATTAACTCAACCGATTGTTGACAATAACCCTATTGCCTTACAGGTATTAGGTATTTGTTCAGCATTAGCGGTAACAAGCTCAATGGCCAATGCGTTAGTTATGACGTTAGCCGTTGTTTTAGTAACAGCTTTCTCTAACTTGTTTATTTCAATTATTCGTAATCATATCCCATCAAGTGTACGTATTATCGTGCAAATGGCGATTATTGCATCATTGGTAATTGTGGTTGACCAAGTGTTAAAAGCGTTTTCTTATCAGTTATCAAAAGAGCTATCAGTATTTGTTGGTTTGATTATCACCAACTGTATCGTTATGGGTCGTGCTGAAGCATTTGCCATGAAAGAGAAACCGGTTGTAAGTTTCTGGGATGGTATTGGTAACGGCTTAGGTTACGGTGTTATTTTAATGACAGTCGCTTTCTTCCGTGAATTATTTGGTTTTGGCACCTTGTTTGGTGTTGAAATTCTGCCATTAATTCAAAATGACGGTTGGTATCAAGCGAATGGTTTATTAGTATTACCATTTAGCTCATTCTTCATTATAGGTTTTATTATCTGGGCTATTCGCCAGTGGAAACCTGAACAAGTAGAGAAGGACTAATCGCAATGGAACATTATTTAAGTCTATTAGTTAAAACGATTTTTATCGAAAACATTGCACTATCATTCTTTTTAGGTATGTGTACATTCTTAGCGGTATCTAAAAAAGTCGATACAGCCATTGGTTTGGGTGTGGCGGTTGTTGTAGTACTAGGTATTGCAGTACCGGCTAACCAAATTATCTACCAAGCTGTTTTGGCACCAGGTGCGTTAGACAGTGTACTAGGTATTACCGACCCTACTGAATCTATTGATTTGAGCTTTTTATCATTTATTACCTTCATTGGTGTAATTGCTGCGCTTGTTCAAATCCTTGAAATGGTACTAGATAAATACTTCCCTGCCTTATATCAAGCACTGGGTATTTTCTTACCGTTAATTACTGTTAACTGTGCGATTTTTGGTGCTGTGTCTTTTATGGTAGCTAAAAACTTAACACTAGGTGAATCAGTTGTTTACGGTATTGGCTCTGGTATCGGTTGGGCATTAGCGATTGTTTTACTTGCGGGTATTCGTGAGAAAATGAAGTATTCTGATGTACCCAATGGTTTGAAAGGTTTAGGTATTACGTTTATTACTGCTGGACTAATGGCTTTTGGCTTTTTGTCTTTCGGTGGTATTTCCCTATAAGTTTGGTTGGTGTAATGCTGATTTTCGGTGTTACACCCTTAGAGAAGTTTAAAGGAAAAGTCGATGGAAATTATTCTCGGCGTATCGATGTTTACCGCAATTGTACTGGCGCTAGTTTTAGTAATCTTATTTGCTAAATCTAAACTAGTTTCTAGTGGTGACGTAACGATCAATATTAACGGCGATGCCGACAAAGCAGTAACAACTGCTGCCGGTGGCAAGTTATTAGGCGCTTTAGCTGATAAAGGTATTTTTATTCCTTCAGCGTGTGGTGGCGGTGGTACTTGTGGTCAGTGTCGTGTAGAAGTACATTCAGGTGGCGGTGATATCCTACCTACTGAATTAGGTCATATTACTAAGCGTGAAGCAAAAGAAGGCTGCCGTTTAGCATGTCAAGTGGCTGTTAAACAAGACATGGAAATTGAAGTTGAAGATGAAATCTTCGGTGTTCAGCAATGGCAATGTGAAGTTATCTCAAATGATAACAAAGCAACGTTTATTAAAGAGCTTAAGCTACAAATTCCTAATGGTGAATCTGTACCATTTAAAGCCGGTGGTTATATTCAAATTGAAGCGCCAGCGCATCATGTTAAATATAAAGACTTTGACATTGAAGACCAGTACCGTGGTGATTGGGAGCATTTTGGGTTCTTTGATGTAGAATCTAAAGTAGATACTGATACATTACGTGCTTATTCAATGGCTAACTATCCTGAAGAAGAAGGCATCATTATGCTGAACGTGCGTATTGCTACGCCGCCTCCAGGAAAGTTACATTTACCAGCGGGTAAAATGTCATCGTTTATCTTTAGCCTTAAGCCAGGCGATAAAGTAACAATTTCAGGTCCATTTGGTGAATTCTTCGCCAAAGAAACTGATAATGAAATGGTATTTATCGGTGGTGGTGCAGGTATGGCGCCAATGCGCTCTCATATCTTTGATCAGCTTAAGCGTCTTAAGTCTAAACGTAAGATGAGCTTCTGGTATGGTGCACGTTCGCTTCGTGAAATGTTTTATGAAGATGACTACAACATGCTTGCTGCTGAAAATGATAACTTTGAATGGCATGTTGCGCTTTCAGACCCTCAACCAGAAGATAACTGGGATGGTATGACCGGCTTTATTCATAATGTACTTTATGAAAACTATTTGAAAGATCATGAAGCACCAGAAGATTGTGAGTACTACATGTGTGGTCCACCAATGATGAATGCTGCGGTTATTCATATGTTGAAAGACTTAGGTGTAGAAGACGAGAATATACTACTCGATGATTTTGGCGGCTAATATATTGTAACTTTTATCTCTTTGCTATTTCGCTTAATAGCTGCATCGAAGGTGCTCATTGACTATCGTCAACTCCGCGCCTTCTCTTTGCTCTAAAACGAACTAGCTTTGAGCTGAAAAGCTACTTAAGCTGGAAATTACACAGTTAAATAAAGACGACCTCGGTCGTCTTTATTATTTATATAACAGCTTTACCTGCACTTGGCGTCATTCCGGTTGTCTCTTAAGCCGGAATCTAAATCTGGCGTTTCTAGAGTGGTTATATAAATAATAAATTTGGAAAACTAAAATGAACAAATTCAAACAACTGCTGCTTGTGCTGTTAGCTGTTAGTATATCCGCTTGCTTTCCCAGTAATAATTCAGGCAAAACTGAAATTTTATTGCAGGGTCGTACTATGGGCACTACCTATAATATTAAGGTGGTTGCTACCCTCAAGCAGTTGGAAGCGCTGAAACTACAACAGAAAATTGATGACGCGCTTAAGCAAGTAAATCAGGAAATGTCGACCTATATTGCTGATTCAGAAATTTCTCGTTTTAATCAATCAACTTCGCTAGACCCTATTGAAGTCTCTGATGGCTTTGCAAGGGTGTTACAAGAGTCTATTCGTATCGGTGAATTAAGCGGCGGTAAACTTGATATTACCGTGGGGCCTTTAGTTAACCTATGGGGTTTTGGTCCTGAGTTACGTCCTGAAAAAGCCCCTAGTGATGAGCTGTTAGCTGCGACACATGCACGTGTTGGTTTAACTAATTTGCATTTAAATGCTAAGCAGTTATCAAAAGATATCCCCAACCTTTACGTTGATCTTTCTACCACAGCTAAAGGGTATGGCGTTGATGTCGTGGCCGAATTAATAGAAGCGAATGGCATTACTAACTATTTGGTGGAAATAGGCGGTGAGATGCGTCTACGGGGCTTTAAACATACGGGAGAGCTTTGGGCTATTGCCATTGAGAAGCCGATTTTAGACCCCTCAGGTGAGCAAAGAGCAATACAACAAGTGATCATCCCTAAAGATAACGCCGTTGCAACCTCAGGTGACTACCGCAATTATTTTGAAGCAGACGGTCAGCGTTTTTCACATATTATCGACCCTCAAACAGGTAAACCAATCAATCATAACCTCGTCTCGGTTACCGTAATTGCACCTTCATCAATGACCGCTGATGGGTTATCTACCGCGTTAATGGTAATGGGGACAGAGCAAGGGATGAAGTTTGCAGTGAAGCATGAGCTCGCCGCCTTGTTTATTTCAAAAACCGAGCATGGCTTTACCGAGCAATTTACGGTAAAATTTAAGCAATATTTAAAGTAATACTAGTTATAAAGGTTAGGCGATAGCCTGGCAATTTTTCGAATTATTAATAGGCATGCAGTTATTATGATGATCTTTTTAATCACCTTTGGTTTTTTTCTAGTCGTTGGCGCAGCTATGGCCGTAGGGTATATTTTTCAAAATAAAACCCTTGCTGGCAGTTGTGGTGGTTTAGGCAGTGTAGGTATTGAAAAAGCCTGTAACTGCGATAATCCCTGCGAGAAGCGTCAAGAACGCGAACGAAAAGCCGCGTTAGAGCAAAATTTGCAAAATAAAATAGATGTTGAAAACTTGTAGTGATGTAGACATGTTTTTGTGGTGAAAAGCTAATATTTAAAATAGAAAGGGTAGGTAACTATTACACTTGACTCAATTCCCTTATTGAAGCAGCAGTAGCGTTAGCACTATCTTTTGAATATCCTCCAGCACCAAGAAAAACAGCAGGGAGTTTTAATTCTTTCAACCTAGACAGAGTTAAATGCTCCCTTCTTACCACATCACCTATAGTTAAGTTCATACCACCTAACCTATCAGATTTAAGCACATCAGTTCCTGCGACTATAAATGCTATTTTATAATCTGCATTTAATGCATTTAATGCTTTTTGATAAGAAAATAAATACTGTTCAGACTTTACCCCTGAAGGCAAAGGGACTGGAAAATTTATTCGTTCACGGGTTGAGTGTGTTAATGGATAAATTGATTCATTATAAACATCAAGTATTTTTATTTTATCATTATCTATAAAGGTTCTTGCGTTACCATTGCCATGATGAGCATCTGTATCAATAATTAATACATTATCTTCTGGTGTTAACTCACCTGATTTCATTAATTCTTGGTAGGCAATGCCTATATCATTATAGATACAAAAACCCTCCATACTATGTTGACTTGCATGATGATAACCACCTGCAAGATTCCAACAATATTTTCCTGTCAATGCTAGTTTTGCCGCTTTTAAGGTGGCGTTTACTCCACATTTCATAGGTAAAAGAACTTTTCTATCTAAATAGTTAAAATTAATAAATGGTATATTAGGAACTTCTAATGCCCTCAATACAGGTACTTTTTCAACTATGAGCATTCGGACAAGTTCATTTGTAAATTCATTGACTATATCCATAGATATAGGTGCTATTGATGAATGAATTTCAATGTTTTTATTTGAATTGATAGAATTAAATATTTTTTTAAATTTTATCCCATCAAACGGATGCAAGTAGTTCAAAACACCTAAATTAATATTAAATTTATCATCATAAAACACATGTATCATACTAACTCTCTCGCATATCTTAACACTTGCTCTGGGGTCCAAATACCATACCCTATTATTGAACCCAATTTACCATATTCTTTAGCTGTTGGAGTAAAGCTTGGTTTAGTTGCTCCTGCTTGTAAACATTGAGCAACAATATGAGAACAATTATTTCGTGCTAATTGATATCTTGGAATGGAGACTTGGAGATCCTTGATAAAATTTAGAATAGCTTTTTCATCTAAATTATTAACTATTACTGTTATTGGTTGTCGGTTTCCTTCGCTATAAATGTCATCTTCAAGGCTTGTCATAAAAGATCCTGGTTGGCTTCTTTTAATTTTTAGGTCTTTTTTAACAGCATCGCCTTCTGGCCAAAAACTAATATAAGTTGTGCCTATTGTTAACGAAGCATGACCAATGTGAGTTTCATTTTTTGTCCATACATGTATTCTTACCATTTTATCGTCCTTAATATTATTTAAATTATTTGTAACTATAACAACTCAAGCCATTCCTTTGAAAACAGTTAATGACTCTATAATCAGCTTCACTAGTACTTTCATCAATTACATTATGATTATATTATTATTTTTTTCAATACATCTGCCTTTCATCGATAGCTTTGAATTAAGCCGAGATCAGCTTAACTTATAAAGCTACTAATTTTAGCTATTATCCCTATAGAATCTAGCCCTAACTCCTGATGGACTTCTTCTTGGGTACCATGCTTAATAAAATGATCTGGAATGCCGATATTTAATATCTTTGTCGCAACACCTTGAGATAAAACATATTCATTTACGGCAGAACCTGCACCACCGGCAATTGCATTGTCTTCAATGGTTACAATTACATCATGGGTTTGTTGTGTTTCATCAATGATCTGCACGTCAAGTGGCTTAATAAAACGCATATCAATCAGTGTTGCACCAAGTTCAGTCGCTGCCTGATGCGCTTGGGCTAACATAGTACCAAAGCTTAAAATAGCGACTTTTGGCTGGTCTCCTTCAGCTTTAAGAATAACGTTCGCTTTACCTATTTCAATGGTTTCATCTACATCAGGGAGTAGCTCACCTGTGCCATTTCCACGGGGGTAGCGTACTACTGCCGGTGAATTAAGCTGATAGCCTGTCGTTAACATTAATTGACATTCACGTTCGTTCGCTGGAGCCATGATTACCATGTTAGGAATACAACGTAAAAAGCTTAAATCAAAGGAGCCTTGGTGCGTAGCGCCATCAGCACCGACAACACCAGCACGGTCAACAGCAAATAAAACGGGTAAATTTTGAATAGCAATATCATGAATTAATTGATCGTATCCACGCTGTAAAAAGCTTGAATAGATAGCAACTACTGGCTTTTGTCCACCAATAGCTAGACCTGCGGCATAAGTTACTGCATGCTGCTCGGCAATCGCAACATCAAAGTACTGGTCAGGAAAACGTTGGCTGAATTCAACCATACCTGAGCCTTCTCGCATTGCTGGGGTTATTGCAACTAGGTTTTTGTCTGTTTGCGCCGTTTTACAAAGCCAATCACCAAATATTTGTGAGTAGCTTGGTAAACTGGGCTTTGATTTTGGCAAATTAGTATCGGAAGGATTAAATTTAGGTACCGCATGGTATTTAATCGGGTCTTGTTCAGCAGCATGATAACCCTTGCCTTTTTTAGTGGCAATATGCAGTAATTGTGGGCCACTCAGGTTGCGCATATTTTTAATGGTATCGACTAGGCCGTTAACATCATGACCATCAATAGGGCCTATGTAATTAAAACCTAGTTCTTCAAAAAAGGTGCTTGGTACTACCATACCTTTAAGATGTTCTTCTGCGCGACTGGCTAATTCTTTTATCGGAGGAATATTGTCAAGTAAGCGTTTACTACCTTCTCGCAGACCAGTATATAAAGAGCCCGATAGCATTTTGGCAAAATGATTGTTTAACGCGCCAACATTTTCTGAAATAGACATTTCATTATCATTTAAAATAATAAGCATATCTTTTTTGATATCACCGGCATGGTTTAGCGCTTCAAATGCCATCCCAGCGGTCATAGCGCCATCACCAATGACAGCAACAGTTTTTCTGTTTTTTGCTTCTTTATCTGCCGCAACGGCTAACCCCAAAGCTGCTGAGATAGAGGTACTAGAATGACCCACACTTAATGTATCGTATTCACTTTCTTCCCGCCAAGGAAATGGATGCAAGCCATTTTTTTGTCGAATAGTATGTAGTTGATCACGACGACCCGTTAAAATTTTATGGGGATACGCTTGGTGGCCAACATCCCAAATAAGATGATCGAACGGAGTGTTATAAACATAGTGCAAGGCAACGGTGAGTTCAATAGTGCCAAGACCTGAAGCGAAATGACCACTACTTTTACTGACAGAATTTAATAAAAAGCGACGCAATTCGTTACTGACTTTTGTTAATTGGTCAGCAGTAATATTTCGTAAGTCCTTTGGCGAATTTATCTGTGCGAGTAATGGGTAATCAGCAAGGTTTGTAGTCATAGTTTTTCGATATTAGTTCATTATATTAACTGATTTATGGCCGCCATTAGTGGCTACGTTTAATAATGAAAGTAGCAAAATCAGCCAAGGATTGGGTATTGTAAGGCAAACGAGCTAAAGCTTGAAGCGCTTGTTGAAATAAGTTTTCAGCTTTTTGTTGTGCGCCTTGTAAACCCAAGAGCGCAGGGTAAGTACTTTTATTTGCAGCTAGGTCTGAGCCACAAGGTTTTCCGAGCTGTTCTTGCGTTGATGTGATATCAATAATATCGTCTTGAACTTGATAGGCGAGACCAATCAATTGAGCGTACTCTTTTAGTGCTTGCTTATCTTGTTCAGTGATTGCTGGGGCGCACTCTGCCGCCATTAATACCGAAGCTTCAAGCAGTGCCCCGGTTTTTAACGAATGCAATTGCTCAAGTTGAGTTAAGTTGATTGATTTATCGGTCGCAGCTAAATCAAGCGCTTGCCCACCACACATACCTTGGTAGCCAGCGGCGGTAACAAGTTGCTTGATTAATGCTAGTTGTTTAGGCTGAGTTGCGGCAGAAAAACTATGATTAGCTAAAATATCAAAAGCTAGCGTTTGCAAACTATCACCGGCTAAAATGGCGGTTGCTTCATCAAAGGCTTTATGACAGGTAGGTTTACCACGGCGTAAGTCGTCGTCATCCATTGCGGGCAAATCATCGTGCAGTAACGAATAGGCATGAATACATTCCAATGCACCTGCAATACCGTCAAGGTCAGCTAAGCTAACGCCTAGGGTTTCTCCTGTAATATATACTAAATATGGACGAATGCGTTTACCGCCAATAAGCAAGCCATAAGCCATTGCCTGGTGGAGTCTATCATCGTTAACGGTTAGTTTATTAAGCTGCTGTTCTAAATACTGATTAATTCGCAGTTGCAAGAACTCATGATTAACTAAATCACTCACAAAGGCTCACCTAAAGATGAATCGTTAGTTGATACGTCGAAATCATGCAGTTGTTGCTCACCTTGCTGTTCAAGTAATATTTTTACTTTTTGCTCTGCGGTGTTCAACTTATTTTGGCTGAGTTTACTTAGCGATAAACCACGCTCAAAAAGTGCCATTGACTCTTCTAAGTTTAAATCACCTTGTTCGAGACTTTGAACTATGGTGTCTAATTCATTAAGCGACTCTTCAAAACTTAGGTTTTCTATTTTTTTCTTTGCCATGTTTTTAACCCTAGTTAAACTCTAAGCGCAAACTTACCTTAGCTAGGCGCAATGGTCAATGTGGCGATTATTTATTTCAACAAAATTTATTCTATATCAGCTAGGGTCTGTTGACCTTTCATGTTTAAATTTTGTTCGAATTAAATGCTTTTTGGTCGCGGCGCTAGGAATGTAGAATAGTTATTCTATTTAAATTCCTCGCAACAAAGAGCAAGAAGCATTTAAACGAATCCGTAGGACAGCGTTTATTAGCCATTTCTACTGTGTTATCGCTTATTAGAGTAGAACAACTACACAACATAAGCTCTGCCTTGTATAAAAGGCTAATAAACTGCTGCAAAAATAATCAGCAAAGATCAACAGACCCTATTAAGTTATTGAGTATAAGGACGATAATAAAGACAGAAGTAATGGCGAATAATTATTTCATCATGTACTATTATTTTAATAGGTCGTGTAGATTTTGTAGTTTTAGGAGAGTTCTGTGGATTTAGCAACGTTAATTGGCATAGTAGGTGCGATAGGTTTGCTGGCAATGGC
Source organism: Colwellia sp. KU-HH00111 (assembly GCF_040362745.1). Taxonomy (NCBI): domain Bacteria; kingdom Pseudomonadati; phylum Pseudomonadota; class Gammaproteobacteria; order Alteromonadales; family Colwelliaceae; genus Colwellia; species Colwellia sp. KU-HH00111. Next base: position 202,888 of record NZ_BAABWO010000004.1, read on the forward strand.
CATGGTGTTATCTGGCGATATCATGATGTTTGCCGATACACAATCAGTGCTGATCGTATTTTGTGGTTCAATTTTTGTTGTCTTATCTAATTATAATTTGGGGCAATTTTTCGGCATAGGCAAAATCATTGGTAAAGCTTTTATGTTCAAGCTTGAAAAACCTGAAGAGCTGATTGAAAAGGCGGTTGATATGGCAGATGCAGCTCGAAAAGGGGGGTTTTTAGCCCTAGAAGAAGCCGAAATCACCAATGCTTTTATGCAAAAGGGTGTTGACATGCTTGTTGATGGGCATGACGCAGACGTGGTGAGAGCGACGTTACAAAAAGATATTGATTTAACCACTGAACGTCATGAAACAGGCTCAAATATGTTAATGGCACTGGCCGATGTTGCGCCAGCTATGGGGATGATAGGCACGCTGATAGGCTTGGTTGCTATGTTATCTAACATGGATGACCCCAAGTCTATCGGCCCAGCGATGGCGGTAGCGTTATTAACAACCCTGTATGGTGCTTTCTTAGCCAATGTTATTGCTATTCCGCTAGCATCTAAATTACAACTGCGTATGGCAGAAGAAAAAATGAACCAAGAGTTGGTACTTGATGCGGTGTTAGGTATTCAAGATGGGCAAAATCCGCGGGTAATTGAAGGATTGTTGAAAAACTACCTTGCTGAAGGCAAGCGCCAAATCGGCACAACGGATGAAGGTTAGTAAGGGGTAACCATGGCTGACGAATGTAAATGCCCACCACCAGGATTGCCTGCATGGATGGGAACCTTCGCTGATTTAATGTCGTTATTGATGTGTTTCTTTGTTTTGTTATTGTCGTTTTCTGAAATGGATGTGATGAAATTTAAACAAATTGCAGGGTCAATGAAATTTGCTTTTGGTGTCCAAAACAAAATTGAAGTCAAGGATATTCCTAAAGGCACCAGCATTATCGCTCAAGAGTTTCGCCCTGGAAAACCTGAGCCAACACCTATTGAAGTGATTCAGCAACAAACCCAAGAGATGACTCAACAAATGTTAGAGTTTCAAGCCGGTGATGAAACCTCTGCTGGAGGACGGCAAGAGCAACGTGGTGAAGAGCGAGGTGGTCAATCACAAAATACCGAAGATGCGTTAACAGCCCAAGAAATTCAACAAGCTCAAGAGCAGCTGGAAAAAGCGGCACAAGAGCATGTGAATGATCTCGTTAAAAAAATCGCTGAACAGATGGAAAAAGAAATTCAAGATGGTGCTGTAGAGCTAGAGTCATTAGGCCAACAGGTGATTATCCGTATTAGAGAAAACGGTTCATTCCCATCGGGGTCTGCTTTTTTACAACCTAAGTTTAGGCCTATTATCAGAAGAATTGGTGAGTTGTTAAATACCATGCCCGGTGAAATTATGGTGTCGGGTAATACCGATAATCGTGGTGTAGACTCTGAACTATTTGATTCAAATTGGGATTTATCAAGCAAACGGGCGGTTGCTATCGCTCATGAGTTGATTAAAGTGCCAAATTTTGAACAAAGCCGTTTAGTGGTTGCAGGTCATGCCGATACCCGACCGCTTGTCCCCAATACTAACGCCTTAAATCGTCGCCGCAACCGCCGTGTTGAAATTGCTATTAACCAAGGCAAGGCAAAAGAAAGTGCCCCTATTCAAGTGATCGATTAATCACGGTCATCAAATATTAATCGGATCAAAAAGCTGTCAGTTAAAAGCATAAAACTGGCGGCTTTTGTGTATAATGTGCGCCATTATTCTATTGTTACTATTTATTAGGCCACTATCGATGAAATTTATCGTAAAGCTGCAAGCTGAAATCACCATTAAATCACGTCCGGTTCGTAAACGATTTACTAAAATATTAGAGTCGAATATTAAAAATGTGTTACGTCGTGTTGATGAACAAATTACCACACGAATGAATTGGGATAATGTTGAGGTAAATACGAAAAACAACAGTCCTGAAAACCGAGAACGTTTAGTGCAAGCACTTAAATGTATTCCCGGCGTACCGATGTTTTTAGAAGTGCAGCAAAGTGAGTTTGTTGACGTTCATGATATTTATGAAAAAACATTAGCGGTACATGCTAAAACTATCGAAAATAAAAGTTTTTGTGTGCGTGCTAAACGTACTGGCACGCACGACTTTAACTCATTAAAAGTTGAGCAATATGTTGGTGGTGGTTTAAATCAAGCGGTAGATAGTGCCAAAGTTAAACTCAGCAATCCTGACGTTACCATTCGAGTAGAAATTAAAAATAAAGATCTGTTTATTGTAACCCAACGTCATCAAGGGTTAGGCGGCTTTCCTATTGCCACCCAAGAAGATGTGTTATCACTGATGTCAGGCGGATTTGATTCTGGCGTTGCTAGCTATCAAATGATCAAAAAAGGAGCGCGCACGCATTATTGTTTCTTTAATTTAGGTGGCTCGGCGCATGAAGTGGGCGTTAAACAGGTTAGCTATTATTTATGGAATAAATTTGGCGCTTCTCATAAAGTGAAATTCTTTGCTGTAGACTTTGAACCAGTGGTGGCTGAAATTTTAGAGCAAGTAGAAAATAGCCAAATGGGCGTAGTTTTAAAGCGCATGATGATGCGTGCGGCTGCTAAAATTGCCAAAAAAGGAAAGGTACAAGCGCTCGTTACTGGAGAAAGCCTTGGTCAGGTTTCTAGTCAAACGTTAACTAACCTAAATGTGATCAACCGTGTTACTGATACCTTAATTTTACGTCCGTTAGCTGCGTATGATAAACAAGATATTATTGATATTGCCCGTCGCATAGGCACAGAAGATTTTGCTAAAACTATTCCTGAATATTGCGGTGTGATTTCTAAAAAGCCAACGGTTAAAGCGGTTTTATCAAAAGTGGAAGAAGAAGAAAGCCATTTTAATTTTGATATTCTAGATAAGGTTGTTAGTGAAACTCGGGTGTTTGATATTCGAGATATTGGCAAAGAAACCGAAGAAGAAATTCATGCGGTTGATCTGGTGGAAAACATTCCGGCGAATGCGGTTGTTGTCGATATACGTAGTCCAGAAGAAGAAGAAGAGCAACCATTATCCCTTGATGATGTTGAAATCAAGCATATTCCTTTTTATAAATTAGCGACCCAATTTGGTGACTTAGATATGAGTAAAGAGTATTTGCTTTACTGCGATCATGGCGTCATGAGTAAGCTACAAGCACTTTACTTAATCGATAATGGTTATAAGAACGTCAAAGTTTACCGTCCTTAATTGAGTTAAATACCTACTAAGGTACTTATTGGTATTAAAGCCTAGCAGACATATTTTTATGCTAGGTTTTTTACTTTCTTCCACAGTTTATCATTTTCAGGCGTGGCAATATTATGTTGTATGCCAAGTTTAGCGATATAGCCATTAATATAATCAATTTCTGTTTGTCGTTTAGCGTGCACATCACAGCGCATGGAAGAGCTATTTGACGCCGTTGCTTGCGCTACGTTTACAACTGTTTGTGTTAATTCACAAGGTATTAAATTGACTCCCTCTGCTGCTGCAACCGCTACAACTTCTTTGAGTAATGCCTGTATTAGCTGAGTATATTGTTTATGGGTTATTTGACCGTTTTCAATATCATTAAGTGCCGTTAATGGGTTGATAACACAATTGATGGCAAGTTTTAGCCATTGCTTTTGTTTGATATCTTGATGATAGTTTGCCGGTGGCAGCGATGCACTAAGTAAAGCGATAATGCTTTGTTGTTGACCCACATCCTTCACGCCTGACAGCAAACCAATATCAGTAGAGCCAGTGCCAGTATGTGTGATGGTTAACGGTGAGGTACGAAGACAACCATGAGTTGTGAGTAAGGCGTAGATATTATGTTTTGCTGTGATACTTGCGGGTAATTCAGTTAATGTACCCATACCGTTATGCGCAAGTATGATAGCGGCTGAGGGTTTTAACCTAGCTGCAATACTATCTAATGCAGCCGAGACTTGAAACGACTTGACAAACAGTAACACTACATCAGCCGATTGAATGGTGTTTATTTGTGCATAGTGAACGCTATTTTGCTGGCTCACGCCTTGCAAATCGGTAAAATAATATGGCTCAGTACTGACTTTTCCTTCAAGGGAGGGGGCTTTATTGGACGCTAATAAATGTAATTGATTGTTTCGATATTGACGGTCACTTGCTATCACTTGTTGAATATGGTGATACCACAACAGCCCCATAGCGCCTTGACCAACAATGATGGTATTGATTGGTTTAACCTTGGCTGCTTGTTTGGTTAGTATTATTTTTTTTAATATAAAGATTTTGTATTTTAAGTAAGAAAACTTTAACAGCAGATATAGGGTGATGCCGGCTATATCGGCAAAAAAATCACTTAATTCCCCATTGCGAAATCCTAAGTAATATTGCCCGAGTTCACTCAATGCTGCATATAAACTTAAGGTGAAAAAAGTCACCATTAATGACATTTTTAATAATGATGCAATCACCCATGTAAGGATAAAAAAGCCAATGAAATGTCCAATAGTATCGATTTGAGGAGAGCGAAAAACCAGCTTCTTTAATGTGTCAGGTAATAGTAACTCACTGGAAAAAAACAATAAAATAGCGCTAGTTAGGATAATAATAAAAAAGATTAAATGGTGTTGTGCTTTCACAAATAATAGGGCATTAATAGATGGTAGCTAGATACTATCATGCCAACCCTTCTTATGGATGATATTTTTGTAAACGCTTGCTTGTTTGGCATGGTTCGCTAGGTATAATAACGATAATTTGAAATTTAATAAGAAGAGAAAAATTATGCCCTCTATGGATATCGTTTCAGAAACTAATTTAGAAGAAGTGCGTAACGCGGTTGAAAACGCTAATCGTGAATTATCAACACGATTTGATTTTCGTGGTGTTGAGGCTAGCTTTGAGTGGAAAAGCCCAGTGATAAAATTAAAAGCAGAAGGTGATTTTCAACTGAAACAGCTATGTGACATGTTACGCAGTCAATTAACTAAACGTAATGTTGATGCTAAAGCAATGACCGTTGGCGATGCATCAGCTTCGGGTAGGCATTGGAACCAAGAAGTCACTTTTAAAGAAGGCATTGAACAAAGTGTCGCTAAAAAAGTGGTTAAATTAATTAAAGCAGAAAAGTTTAAAGTCCAAGCTGCGATTCAAGGCGAACAAGTTAGAGTGACCGGAAAAAAACGTGACGAACTACAAGCCGTGATGCAAGCTGTTAAAAAAGCGGATTTAGAGCAATCTTTTCAGTTTACTAACTTTAAAGATTAACCGTTACCTCGTATGCCATAGCACAATGGTATGGCTCAGGCAGTTAGACAGCATACCGCTAAAACTGGCACCACAGCCCATAAAGAAAGCGGCTGAGATTAGCAAATTAAAATACCTCCCTGCAAAACAGGGAGTCTCTATCAGGTTCTTTTTTCATTGACTAGCTGTTTGGCTTGGCAGCATTGATCGCCATAATAGTTATTGGCATAGTTACAACTAAGTTGCTCTATAGGATTTGCTTCAGTGCGGAAAGTCGATTTTATGTATGCGATAAGTTTATTCATACTATTCACCTTGTTTGTTAAAGACAACACTATTGTTGTTTAAATTTATAACAGGGTAAATTAGATAAAATAGATAATAGGGTTCAATAAAATTAATTTAAACTAATTTAAAGTAATTTAAAGTAAGCTTAAGCATTGTGAACGTTTGCTGAAAGCTGCTCAGTAAAAATAGTTTTCAGTAAGGTTAATTCATCGGTTCGTACATAGTTTGGTCTGATTACTAAGGCGATAGTTCTATGAGGGCCAGGCTCATTTAAATGAATTGCTCTTAGTTCAGAAGCGTTATGAATTAATTGATCTAGCGCCATTTGAGGTACTAAGGTTGTACCAAGTTTGCCGGCAACCATTTGTACGAGGGTATGTAAACTGGCAGAGTCAAAGTCTGAGTCTTCTTTTTGATTTTGAAGCTTGCACGCTGCTAATGCATGTTCTTTTAAGCAGTGACCATCCTTTAACAGCATTAACTTGTCTATAACTAATTCAGCACTGGTGATTTCTTGTACCTTGGCCGGTGTTTCATCTTTATGACAAACCCAGTAAAAATCTTCCTGCCAAAAATCAAAATTCATTAAGCCTTCTATAGGGTAGGGTAGTGCAAGGATCGCGGCATCGATATCGCCGGTTCTCACCTTGTCGACTAATACATGTGATTGCTCTTCGATAATTTTTAATTTAAATGCGGGGTATTGTTTTCTAACTTCGGGTAATACCTTGGGTAAAAGATAGGGACCGATGGTGGGGATAACACCTATAGTCATAGCAGAAGAGAAAGGCTGCTGATTGGCTCGAGATATCTGCATCAGCTCTTCGAGTTCAAGTTTAATTTTCTGGGCTTTAATCAGTATTTTTTTGCCATTGTTAGTCACTAATACTTGCTTGTTGTTGCGTTCAAAAATTAGTGTGCCTAGCTGTTTTTCTAGCTCGTTGATTGCGGTGCTTAATGCTGATTGAGATACATTACAAAGCTCGGCCGCTTTTTTAAAGTGTAGTGTTTTTTCAACTGCCAAGGCATAGGTGAGTTGTTTTATTGAAACCATTTTAAGCTATTCATACGATTGAACCTTATTGTTATTTTAATGGATTTTAGAAAATTATCTATAAGTGATTGCAGAGTTACCAGGGTAAGTTACCTGTTTGAGTTAGTTGCAAATATGTGTAAAACGCTAAATAACGTTCAAAAAAACAGAATGTAAACATCTATTTTTTAAATTATATTAATCATTCAGCCTATTCTATTATATCCCCATCGAAAGCAAACCTGCTTTCTGAACGAAGAAAAATACATTTAGCTATATTATTTATCACATAAACGAGGAAACAACTCATGGCTCAAATAGGCAAATTAATCCCAGAATTTAAAGCACAAGCATTTCACAACGGCGAGTTTGTAGAAGTATCATCAGAAAGCGTTAAAGGTCAGTGGTCAATCTTTTTATTTTACCCTGCCGACTTTACCTTTGTTTGTCCAACAGAGCTTGAAGATATGGCAAACCAGTATGAAGAGCTGCAAAAATTAGGTGTTGAAGTTTACGCTGTATCAACTGATACCCATTTTTCACATAAAGCATGGCACGATTCTTCAGAGGCAATTGGTAAGATTAAGTTCCCTATGATTGGCGACCAAACAGGTCATATTACCCGCGGTTTTGATGTAATGATTGAAGAAGATCATATGGCTCACCGTGGCACATTTTTAGCAGATCCTGACGGTGTTATTCAAGTTGCACACATTCACGCCGGTGGCATAGGCCGCAGTGCAAAAGATATGGTTCGTAATGTGAAAGCGGCACAGTATGTTCGTGAAAACGACGGTGAAGTTTGTCCTGCAGCATGGGAGCAAGGTGAAGCGACTTTAACACCAAGCCTAGATTTAGTAGGTAAAATCTAAACCTGTGTATATTCAGTTGTTAGCTAATGTTGTTTAGTTAACAGCTGAAAAAGCTCAGTTGAAAATCTCTTTTTTGGCGGACTTGCACCTTTAATTAATATGCTCCGCCATCTTCCAACAGCTCAAAGTTACGCTCCTCGACCCATCATTAATTCAATTATTTTAAGGTAGTATTATGTTAAGTAACGATATTTTAAACGCAGTTAAAACCTATACTGCAACAATGAAAAACAAAGTGTCATTTGTTTTACAAACAGGTGAACATGCCAAGCGTACAGAATTAAAGGCGTTTTTGAGTCAATTGGCCTCAGTTTCTGAGCATTTAACGTTAGTTGAGTGTGATGAAGACTTAAGAAGTCCTATCACTTTCTATTTAGCCATTGATGGAAAAAATAGCGGTATTCATTTTTCAGGCATCCCCAGCGGCCATGAGTTTAATTCACTTATTTTAGCAATATTGCATATGTCAGGTACCGAACATAAACTTGATCCAAGCCTAACCAATATGGTGACAAAAATTAAAGAGCCTTTGCATTTTGAGGTGTTTATTTCATTAAGTTGTCACAATTGTCCCGATGTTGTCCAGTCTCTAAACCAATTCGCCTTAATTAATAACAACATTAGCAGTGAAATGATTGACGGAGGGTTATATCCCGAGTTAATTGAAGAGCGTAATATCCAAGGTGTACCTAGCGTATATTTAAATGGTGAGCTATTTGCCAATGGTAAAATAGATACGGCGCAATTAGTTGATAAATTAATTGAGCGTTTCCCTTATATTGTAGGCTCAGACGACAGTGAACAATTACCTTTGCAAGATGTTACTGTGATAGGCGCTGGTCCAGCTGGCGTAGCAGCAGCCATTTATGCGGCACGAAAAGGTCTCAATGTGACCTTGATTGCTGACCGTATTGGCGGACAAGTAAAAGATACCGTGGGTATTGAAAACTTGATTTCTGTACCTAAAACAACGGGAACAGAGTTAACTGGCAATATGCAGGCGCATTTGAATGACTATGATATCACTATAAAAGAGTTTTTACGGGTTGAAAGCATTGAGAACACGGCTGATTCAACCGCCTGGAAAACACTACACTTATCAAGTGGTGAAGCCATTGAATCTAAAACTGTAATTGTAGCTAGCGGGGCTAAATGGCGAGAGCTAGGGGTACCGGGTGAGAGAGAAAATATTGGCTCAGGTGTTGCGTATTGTCCGCACTGTGATGGCCCTTTTTTTAAGGGTAAAGATGTTGCCGTTGTCGGAGGTGGAAACTCAGGTATTGAGGCCGCGTTAGATTTAGCGGGTATGGTTAAACATGTTACGGTATTTGAATTTTTACCTGAGTTAAAAGCCGATAAAGTGCTGGTTGAGAAAGCACAAGCAAATGAAAAAATTACTATCATTAAATATGCTGCAACCAAAGAGGTTTTAGCAGAGGGAGGTAAGGTGGTGGCGCTAGCTTATGAAGACCGAGCGAGTGGCGAAGTTAAGTACCATGAACTTTCGGGGGTATTTGTACAAATTGGCTTAGTACCAAACAGCAAATTCTTAGCAGGAGTTGTTGAAAGAACTCAACAGGGTGAGGTGGTGATTGATGAGCGATGTAGTACTAGTGCGCCAGGTATTTTTGCTGCCGGCGATGTTACAACCGTGCCTTATAAGCAAATCGTAATTGCTATGGGAGAAGGCGCCAAAGCTTCATTATCTGCTTTTGATTATATTATGAGAGAAAGTTAACTGTATATATCAATTGTTATCAGGTAAAAGGCAACCAAACGGATTATGCAATCCGTTTGGTTAAATCGATCAGCTACAACGACCATTGACCATGTAAAAACGTCTCATCAGTGGCACGCCATTAAACTGGCTATCACAGGTTAATGAATTGAACCGCAACTACCACCACCGCAACAATCTGACTTTGTTTCACTTGCAGGCTGTGCTTCATCGCCGTCATCACTGCCACAGCATGATTCGCCATCACTATGAATATGGCCATGAGCTAGCTCTTCAGGTGTTGCTTCACGCACTTCTAAAATTTCTACATCAAAGCGTAAATCAAGCCCAGCTAATGGGTGATTGCCATCAACTGTCACTTCTTCATCAGTTACATCAATAACAATGACAGTTTGTTCGCCATCATCGGTAGTAGCGCGTAGTTGTGTACCAACAGCTAGGTCTTCTACGCCTTGAAGTAACTCTTTTGGCACAGTTTGTACGTAGTCATCATGGCGATCTCCATAGGCTTTGTCGGCACTGACGGCTACTTCAAATTTTTCGCCAGCTTGATGGCCAAGCAATTGTTCTTCTAACCCAGGAATTAAATAGCCCGTGCCTTGAATCGTTGACATGGGTTTATGATCATAAGAGCTATCGATTAATGTGCCTTCGCTATCTGATACTGCATAATGCATGACGACGACAGAGTTGTTGGTAATTTTCATTTATAATTCCACATTGTGTTAAATATTGTTTAAATTAGTTAGCGGCTGTTTGGCTATTCTTCAATACTAAGTGTATAGGGTAATGCTTGAATAGCTAGCCGAGTGTCCGGTTGAGATTTCAGCCTAAGCTGAACCTGATCATTGACATCATTGCCCATAACCGCTTGAAAATAACAATGGCCATCGTCGGCTTGATAAGCACACAAAATATCGCCTGCTTTGCGGAAGTTTTCACCTAATTGTTTTTCAATGATTTCATCATGAGTTAATGGTTGATTTAATGAGCCTGTTAAACAAAAAAGTGCTTTTTTGTTCTTACCTAAATACTGCATACGGGCAACGGTTTCTTGGCCTAAGTAACATCCTTTGGTAAAGCTGATGCCATGAATAGCTTGTAAGTTAAGCATCTGTGGCACATATTCATCGCTGCTTTCATGAGATAGTTGTACAAAACCTTCATTGATTTCAAGTAAATTCCATACAGGGCCGCTGTATATAGGCAAGTTCATTTGTTCAACTATATCAGTTAGTGTCGCTGTTGAGTCAATTAGTAGGTAGCGTGTTTGTTTGCCTGCTAGGTATACGAGGGTAGTGGTCTCTGATTGCACCACAGGGTTTAAACTATCAGGTATGCGCGAGAAACGTTGTTGTAAAAGGCGAGTACTGCTTTCTCCTACAAGGGCAAAAAAGCTCAATTCATCGGTAGTTGTAATGTCAACCTTGGCAAAAACGCCAAACTTTTTTAGTTCTGTTAGAGAGGCGGTGATACTGGCTTTAGGTTGAATTAATAGATGAGCTGAGTCTCTATTTATTAAACGAAATGCACTAAATACTTTACCTTTTGCGTTACAGTGCGCACCCACGAGTAAACTATGTTCTGTGCTGGTGGTAACATCGCAGGTTACTTGCCCTTGTAAATATTTGCTTTGTTCTTCGCCATGCAACGAAATAGCACTATAATGTGTCAAAGCCACTAAGTAGGCGTTCGGTAATTGTTCAAGGCTGGGTAGGTTTGCTTCTATATTTAATGACATAAATGAGCGCTATACTAGGATTGATAAAAGATAAATAGGGATTAGGTGTTAAAAAATCAAGTTTAGTGGCCAAAAAAGACATAATTAAATAGCGAGTAAACTGCAGTTGTTGTTACACTATAGCCAAGCCATGAACGCAACACCAAACCGTAAATCCTTTTTTAGGTAATTAATATGTCAATCGAAGTAAAATCTCAAAATTCTGATTCGCAATCTGCCGCTAGCCAACCTATAGTTAACAAAGCGCGATTAAAGTGGGCATGTCGACGAGGAATGTTAGAGTTAGATGTACTTTTTATCCCTTTTGTGGATGAAGCCTACGATCAGTTACCTGCGGCTCAACAGCGCATTTTTGAACGATTACTTACCGAGCAAGACCCTGACTTATTTGCTTGGTTTATGGGGCATGAAGTTTGTGAAGACAGTGAGCTTAACGCCATGGTGCAATTTATTCTTAACCGAGTCAAAGTATAGTATTTCACTGACTCGGTCGCGCAATAAAGCCTTGCTTTATGCAGGAAGTGCTACCTTCATACTATTAATGAGTGTGGTACTTTTTACTTATGCTTATCATCTCGCTTTAGCTGGCGCCTTTGTTACAGTGCTATTATTAAGTGGCTTTAAGCAGGTTAACGTCAGCAAAAAGCCATGTATTTCAATGTTTGAGTTAACAAGCCAAGGACTATGCTGCTTTGATCAGCAACAGATCTATCAAGTTCAGGCCAGTAGCCGTTTTAGTTTTTTAGGTTGTTGGCTAGTTTTACAATTAATCTCAAATAATCAATTGCATACTAACTCGGAAAAAAATAAAGCTAAAAAAGTGCTTTTTATTTTCCGGGATAGTTTGAGTGCGCAAGATTTTGCTCGCATAACCCGTGTTATTACTCAGATGACTTGTCCGCATTAGGCCCTAAACTTTTATTAGGGCGGCTTTTGGCGGATAAAATAGTGGGTTTAGCTTCTGCCAAAGTATCAGGAAAATCTAAGGTGTAATGTAAACCTCTGCTTTCTTTTCGCGCAAGTGCGCAATGGATGATTAATTCCGCGACTTGTACTAAATTTCTTAATTCAAGTAAGTTGTTACTGACTTTGAAGTTACGATAATAATCTTCAATTTCTTGTTGCAACAACTCAACACGATGTAGGGCTCGTTCAAGCCTTTTAGTGGTTCTTACAATACCAACATAATCCCACATAAATAATCTAAGCTCATGCCAATTATGTTGAATAACTACTTCTTCATCAGAGTCGGTGACTCTGCTTTCATCCCAGCGAGGCAATATTTTAAAGCAATTATTATGATCTAAAGAATCGCTAATTTCTAATGCGGCTGCGCGCGCAAACACTAAACATTCCAATAAAGAGTTACTTGCTAAGCGGTTAGCGCCATGCAGTCCCGTGTAGGACATTTCACCAATAGCGTAGAGTTGGTGGATATCAGTTCGGCCATGTTGGTCTATCATAACGCCGCCGCAAGTGTAGTGAGCTGCGGGCACAATAGGCATAGGTTGCTTGGTAATATCAATACCTAAGTCTTTGGTACGTTGGTATATTGTTGGAAAGTGTTGCTTAATAAACTCACTAGGTTTATGGCTAATGTCGAGATACATACAGTCAACGCCTAAGCGCTTCATTTCATAATCAATTGCTCTAGCCACAATGTCTCGGGGTGCTAACTCTGCACGCTTGTCAAAAGCAGGCATAAAGCGGCTGCCGTCAGGGCGCCGTAATTTTGCTCCTTCACCGCGTAACGCTTCTGTTAATAAAAAGTTGCCGGCGTCAGGATGAAATAAGCAGGTTGGATGAAATTGATTAAACTCCATGTTGGCAACACGACATCCAGCGCGCCATGCCATGGCAATACCATCACCACTAGCCACGTCAGGGTTTGAGGTATATTGATAAACCTTGCTAGCTCCACCTGTGGCTAAAATTGTTTTTTGAGCATAAATACTTTCTACTTTCTCACTGTTTCTGTTCCAAATGTAAGCGCCAATGCATTGTTTTTTATCATTGTTGTCATTAGTTGGCTCACAAATAAGGTCAATAGCATTGTAGCGCTCGAACACGCGTATACGTGAATGTTGCTTCACTCGCTCAGCTAGTGTGGTCTGTATTACTTTGCCAGTGGCATCAGCAGCATGAAGAATACGACGGTGACTATGTCCGCCTTCTCGTGTTAAATGGTATTTTTGCGACGCTGGCTCAGTTTTATCTTCCTTATCGAAAGCTACCCCTTGCTCTATTAACCAATTAAGGCAGGCCTTTGCATTTTCTGCAGTATATTGCACCGCACTTTCATCACATAAACCCGCTCCGGCAATAACCGTATCTGAAACATGAGAAGCAATGCTGTCATTTTCATCAAAAACAGCAGCTATGCCACCTTGGGCATAATAAGTAGATCCCTCATTTAAAGGACCTTTACTTAAAATAACCACATCAGCATGTCTAGCCAAATGCAATGCAAGCGTTAACCCTGCAGCACCACTACCAATAATTAAAACGTCACAATTGTTTTGTTGATTCATAACCGAGTTGATTTCTATATCAAGGATAATCAGGTAATATAGTGCAATATTAACGTTTATTATGGTGTGAGAATAGCGTTAATCACGGACAATAAGTTTAAAAACAAAAATAAATGAAATAAAAACAGAACTTTTTTCAAAATGCGTAGTCTTAATTGATGCGTTTGTTATGAGCCAAATGTGTAAAATGTTTTTTTACCCTAGCGTTTAAGTGGGTATTATTAGGAGAAATGGCTCAAATGAGCGAACAGAACGTCGACCAATTATTGGTTGAGCGGGTTCAACGGGGTGATAAAAACGCCTTTAACCTGTTAGTAACAAAATATCAGCATAAGGTGGCTAATTTAGTCTCTCGTTATGTTAGTAATCACAGCGATGTGCCAGATATAGTGCAAGAAGCTTTTATTAAGGCTTATCGTGCTTTACCAAATTTTAGAGGGGAAAGTGCATTTTATACTTGGTTATACCGTATTGCAGTTAACTGTGCTAAAAACCACAGTGTCGCTTTAGGAAGAAAACCACCAAGTAATGATGTTGAAGTAGAAGATGCTGAGTTCTATGAAGGTGGTGACGCCTTAAGAGAGAATGCATCACCTGAAAAAATTCTACTGACCAAAGAAATTAAAAAAGTTATTTTTGATACGATTGAGCAATTACCAGATGATTTGAGAATTGCAATAAACTTTCGAGAAATTGAAGGTTTAAGTTATGAAGAAATAGCGGTAATTATGGAGTGCCCTGTGGGCACAGTACGTTCACGAATATTTAGAGCTCGTGATGCCATAGATAAGAAAATAACGATGCCATAGATAAGAAAATAACACCGTTGCTGAAAACCTCTTAAGTGGGGTTAGCAGCAAGTGAAAGATATATTAATTTTTTAGTACCGATGAGCTAGTAGAACTTAATTAGGTTAATCGCGTACAAAATCAAAGGTTCAAGTATGAGTGAAAGTAAGTTTGAGACCATTTCATCGTTAGTTGATAATTATCGTGCTACTGATGAACAATCAACGCAAGCTATAGAAGAAATGCTCAAGGATGAACAGTTATCAAGTACATGGCAAAGTTATCATTTAATTGGTGACGTCATGCGAGATGAGATTCCCAAAACATTACAATTAGATATATCCGCACAAATTGCCGCAGCTATTGACGAAGAACCAACCATACTTGCACCAAATACCACAACTAGCCAAACAAGTAATACTGTTAAAGCGAAAATTATTCAATTTATCAAGCCGGTAGGTCAATTGGCTATTGCCGCTTCAGCTGCAGGTTTAATGATTATTGGCGTTCAGCAAAACACAGCCGATACCAATGAAATTATCACTCCTAGTCAAACAGTACAAACTCGACCTTTAGCGGGGTTTGCTAATCCGGTAAGTTTCAATTATCAACAAAATACCAAATCAAAGCAGCAAGCAGCACTTGAGCAAAGAATTGAGCAACAACGTCGTTTTCAAGCGCTATTGTCTGATCATCAACAACAAATTAAGCTGAGCGCATTGAAAGCTAATGAAGGTAATAAACCTGAATTAGATGTAAAAAGTGAAGTGAAAAAATAATTTAAACATAAACACGGGTGTTAACCCTGTTTATTAGTCCCTATATAAAAAATGAATAACTTGATATTATGCTTTCAGTTATTCATTTTTACTATCTATAGTATTTGAGCAAATATGAAGTCGTTTTCATCCTTCTCCCGTTGTGTTACTAGTTTTGTTGTTAGCTTATTGATTAGCTTTAGTGCGATTTCAGCTGATGCTGAAATTGCTAAAGAATCATTTAAACAACTCTCTCAATCATTACGCCAATTAAACTTTAACACCTCCTTTGTTGTGGTGAAAAATAACCAAGCAGAGCCTTATCATTGGCTGCATGGGATTATTGAGCAGTCTAGTGCTGAACATGAAAATGAACCAACAACAACACAAAGTACAGAGCTAGAAGTACTTGCCTTGCTCAATGGCCCTCGTCGCGACATTTTACGTATTAATGATACGGTAAGTTATATTGAGCCTGAATATGCACCTTATTCTATTAAAGCCGAACAAATAGTTGGGCCAATTCCAACCGTTTTTGGCCAAGATGTTAGTGTTTTAGAAAATAATTATCACTTTGTTTCTGTAGGAAAAAATAGGGTGCTAGGCCGTGCTGCGCAATTGATTCGTATCGTTCCCAAAGACGCTCACCGTTTTGGTTACTGGGTATGGTTAGATCAAAAAAGTAGTTTGTTATTAAAACTAGCAGTGATCACCAACACGGGTAAATTACTTGAGCAAATTCAATTTACTCACATTGAAGTAACAGACACCATTTCTGAAAATTTAAAACAATTACAAGCGACCGAATTACCTAAAGTGATTGATGTTTCAGCGCAAGAACAAAACACTCATTTATCATGGCAAGTGAACTGGTTACCTGATGGTTTTACGCCGATTAAATCAGATAGACATCGTATGGATATCAGTAAACAAACGGTAGAGTTTATGCTTTTTAATGATGGTTTAGTTGATATTTCTGTCTATGTGAACCCAAGTAAAGAAAAACAAAGAGCAGTAGAGTTCGCCAACGATGGTGCGACTTTAGTGATGAATCAGGTACTCAATAATATTGAAGTAAGTGTGGTTGGAAAAATTCCATCGGAAACAGCCAATAAAATTCTTAACTCAGTCAGTTTTACTCGCCAAGCGATCATACCCTAATGGAAGAGTTAGCCACTGTTACTGCAATTGAAAATGGCAAAATTACAGTAGTGAGCCAAATTAAATCAAGTTGTAATAGTTGCTCACAGGTAGAAACCTGCGCCAGTGGCCAAGTAGCTAAAGCCATCCCTCATAAAAAGCTTTCATTTACTTTACACACTACAGAGTCCTTAGCAATGCAAAATATTAACGTTGGGGATTGTGTGATCTTAACGTTACCTGAAGTAGATGTGTTACAAAGTGCATTGCAAGTTTATTTATTACCAATTGTCGGGCTTTTTAGCGTTTCTGCTGTGGGTCAATGGTTGGTACAAGCACAAATACTTACACATGAGTTATTTGCACTCCCTTTTAGTGTCTTAGGTGGGTATCTAGGTTATAGGCTCGCTAAGTATTTGCAGAGCCGACCAGTTATGCGCGAAAAGTTACAACCTAAAGTATTACGGGTTTTACCCAAGCCGCTGGATGTAGAGACGTGATGGCTAAAATGTAAGCAATAATTTTGATGTGTTGCGAATATTCTGAACAAAAGATAGCCCCAGCGCGCTAAATTCGTTAAAATCACGCCATTCTTGAATTTATAACTTTTTATTCGAACTCCATTTATGAAAAACATACGTAACTTCTCAATTATCGCCCATATCGATCATGGTAAATCTACGCTTTCTGATCGTCTAATTCAACATTGTGGAGGTTTACAAGATCGTGAAATGGAAGCGCAAGTGCTTGATTCAATGGACCTTGAGCGCGAACGTGGTATCACTATTAAATCACAAAGTGTTACTTTAGACTATCAAGCAAAAGATGGCGAAACTTATCAATTAAATTTTATCGATACACCTGGGCATGTAGATTTTTCTTATGAAGTGTCTCGCTCTCTAGCGTCTTGTGAAGGAGCATTATTAGTCGTTGATGCCGGGCAAGGGGTAGAAGCCCAAACAGTTGCAAACTGCTATACCGCCATTGAAATGGACTTAGAAGTTTTGCCCATTTTAAATAAAATAGATTTACCCCAAGCCGATCCTGAGCGTGTTTGTGAAGAAATTGAACATATTATCGGTATTGATGCTACTGATGCGGTGACGTGTTCAGCAAAAACAGGCATTGGTATTGAAGATGTTTTAGAAACGATTGTTGCGAATATACCTGCACCAATCGGTGACTATGATGCAAACCTGCAAGCGTTAATTGTTGATTCATGGTTTGATAATTACCAAGGGGTTGTGTCATTAGTAAGGGTGATGAATGGTGAAGTAAAGCGTGGCGACAAAATGTTAGTCATGTCTACTGGCCAAGTTCACCAAATTGATAAAGTTGGTATTTTTACACCTAAGCAAAAAGAAACCAATATATTACGTGCTGGTGAAGTTGGGTTTATTATCGCCGGCATTAAAGAAATTCATGGTGCACCGGTAGGTGATACCATTACCATCAGCAAAAAAGAAACAGATGCGCCGTTGCCCGGTTTTAAAAAAGCGCAACCGCAAGTGTATGCAGGGATTTTCCCGATTAGCTCAGATGATTATGAGAACTTTCGTGATGCGCTAAATAAATTAAGCCTTAATGATGCCTCATTATTTTTTGAACCAGAAAACTCTTCGGCGCTTGGTTTTGGTTTCCGTATCGGTTTCCTTGGAATGCTGCATATGGAAATTATTCAAGAGCGCTTAGCACGTGAATATGATCTTGATTTAATTACTACTGCACCAACGGTTAATTATGAAATTGCCTGTACTAATGGTGATGTGTTATCTATTGATAACCCGGCTGATTTACCTGCTCTTAATAATATTGATGAAATTAGAGAGCCGATTGTTCAAGCCAATATTTTGGTGCCTCAAGAATACTTAGGAAGTGTTATTACCCTATGTATAGAAAAACGCGGTGTGCAAAAAGATCTGATTTATCATGGTAATCAAGTGGCAGTAACCTATGAATTACCTATGGCTGAAGTAGTTATGGACTTTTTTGACAAGTTAAAATCAACTAGCCGCGGTTACGCTTCACTTGACTATCAATTTGTCCGTTTTGAAGCGGCTGACATGGTTCGTGTTGATGTGATGATTAATGGCGATCGCGTCGATGCTTTAGCGATGATAACGCATCGAAGTAATTCTGTTTCCCGTGGTCGCCTGTTAGTTGATAAATTAAAAGAACTTATTCACCGTCAGATGTTTGATATTGCAATACAAGCTGCTATTGGTAATAACGTTATTGCCCGCACTACCGTTAAACAATTGCGTAAAAACGTGACAGCTAAATGTTACGGTGGTGATATTAGTCGTAAGAAAAAATTACTACAGAAGCAAAAAGAAGGTAAAAAGCGCATGAAGCAAGTAGGTAATGTTGAAGTGCCTCAAGAAGCGTTTTTAGCTGTGCTTAAATTAGACAATTAGTGACAAATTTATAAAGTGAACGATTGCTTATGGTGCTTGTTTTACCTAGCGCCTTAGCTTAACAACACAATACTAGGACCAATATGGCCGTTTATTTTTCAATAATCTTAGTGGTAATTACTGTGCTTACCGGCATAGTTTGGTGTGCAGATAAATTTTATTTAGCATCGCAACGTAAATTAAAAGTAGCACAAGCTCAAAGTGCAGCTAAAGCTCAAGGCGCTTCGGATTTGCCAGCTGATACTATTGCAACACTGATGGAGCCATCTCCCTTAGTTGATACCTCAGTGCAAGTGTTTCCTGTTATCGCATTTGTTTTGATATTACGCTCTTTTATTTATGAACCCTTTCAAATACCTTCTGGCTCGATGATGCCAACGTTACTTGATGGCGATTTTATTTTAGTTAATAAATTTAACTATGGCTTAAAAGATCCGGTAGCTAGAAATAAGTTTTTTGAGGTTGGCTTGCCTGAGCGCGGTGATGTCGTGGTGTTTAAGTACCCTCGTGACCCACGTATTGATTATATCAAGCGGGTTATAGGTTTGCCGGGCGATCGTGTTATTTACCGTAATAAATCTTTGTATATCAAAGCTGCTTGTCAAGCATCTGATGCCAAATGTCCTGAATTTGAACAAGTTGTCAATACGTTTACCGACAAATATCAAGGCCCTGATGCTGAAGATGGCATGAATCAATTTGAAGCAGTAATGCTTAATAAAACGCATAACATTTTAAATGATCAATATACTATGCCTCGAACTGGGCATTATTTTAAGCAAGCTGGCACCGCAGCCGATGAGTTTTTGGTGCCTGCAGGTCATTACTTTGTTATGGGCGATAACCGTGATAATTCATTAGATGGGCGCTTTTGGGGTTTTGTGCCCGAAGAAAACTTAGTAGGTGAAGCGGTTGCTATTTGGATGAGTTTTGATTTTGAGCGTCCAGCGGATAGCTTTTTACCTCGTTGGGTTCCAACGAATGTACGCTTTCACCGTATTGGCGCAATTAACTAATGAACAATAAAAGCCAAGCAAACGCTTTAGCGATAAGCCAACTGTCAAAAAGGCTTGGTTATCACTTCTCTGAGCCCGAGCTACTGATACAAGCATTAACGCACCGAAGTGCAAAAGGTCAACATAATGAAAGATTAGAGTTTTTAGGTGACTCTATCTTGGGTTTTGTCATAGCCGAAGCGCTTTTTGAGCAATTCCCCAACCATGATGAAGGCGACTTAACACGTATGCGTTCAAGCTTGGTTAAAGGGGTAACACTGGCAGAAATAGGTAGGCACTTTAAATTAGGTGAACACCTAATTTTAGGTCCGGGTGAATTGAAAAGTGGTGGTCACAGACGAGAGTCAATTTTAGAAGACGCCATTGAAGCCATTATAGGTGCTGTGTATTTGGACTCTAATATTACACAGTGCAAGCAGCTAATTTTAAATTGGTTCGATAAGCGCCTTAGTGAAATTAAGCCGGGAAACGAGCAAAAAGACCCTAAAACGCGTTTACAAGAATATCTTCAGGGGCGAAAAATTCCATTGCCGCAATATGATGTGATCGACACCCAAGGACAGTCTCATAATCAAAAGTTTACTGTGCGTTGTACTACTGAGGTGATTGACAATGAAGTTATCGCCGAAGGAACTAGTAGACGAAAAGCGGAGCAAGCTGCAGCTCAACAAGTGTTAATATTGCTAGAGCAGGTGCTTAAGCAACAAAAGCAGACTAAACTTAAAAAAAACGCTGTTAAGCTTGGTCAAACAATGAAAAAAAAATCAACCAAAAGTAAACATAAAAAGCTAAATCTTAAGGTAAAATAGTTAATGAATGATGAAACCACCCACGCCGGGTTAATCGCTATCGTCGGTCGCCCAAACGTAGGTAAGTCAACCTTACTTAATGCCTTACTAGGTCAAAAAATTAGTATCACATCTCGCAAGCCACAAACAACCCGTCATCGAATTTTAGGTATTTTGACCGAAAAAAATAGACAGGCTGTGTTAGTTGATACCCCAGGTTTACATTCTGATGAAAAACGCGCTATTAACCGTTTGATGAACCGTGCTGCCGCTAGCTCTATTGCTGAGGTAGAACTGGTAGTGTTTTTGGTTGAGGGTACGCATTGGACAGAAGATGACGAATTAGTGCTGAATAAGATTAAAAAAAGTGGCGCACCCTGTATTTTGGTAGTGAACAAAACCGATAATATTACCGATAAAGATGAATTATTACCTCATTTACAAAAACTTGGCGCCATGCATAACTTTAGTGAAATAGTGCCTATTTCTGCTAGTAAAGGCCATGGTGTGGATACTATTAGTAAACTGTGTTTAGCGAGTTTGCCTGAAAGTGTCTTTTGGTTTCCAGAAGATCACATAACCGATAGATCAAGTCGCTTTATGGCATCAGAAATTATTCGTGAAAAATTGATCCGTTTCACAGGAGAAGAATTACCTTATTCAACTACTGTAGAAATCGAACAATTTAAAATGGATGACAAAGGAGTCATCCATATTAATGCCTTGATTTTGGTTGAGCGTGAAAGTCAAAAACGTATGGTTATTGGTAATAAAGGCGAACGCATGAAAACTATTGGTCAAGAAGCCAGACGAGATATGGAAAACTTATTTGACAGCAAAGTGTTTTTAGAAACCTGGGTTAAAGTAAAGTCTGGTTGGGCTGATGATGAGCGGGCATTGAGGAGCTTAGGTTATGGCGATGATTATTCCGGCTAATCGTTAGAAGCTATAATTATTGCGTTAGATTAATAGGGTCACAAATAATGTTCCATCAACGCTATGTCTAAGCAATTAATAGAGCAACATGCCTTTGTTCTGCATTCTCGACCGTTTCAGGAAAATCAGCAACTATTGGAATTGTTGACAGAACATGAAGGGAAACTATCTGGCCTTGTGTATGTGGGGCAATCTAAACGCTCAATTAAAAAAGGTATGGTACAGCCTTTTTTACCATTAAAAATTAGCTACAAAAACCAAAACACGTCGTTAAAAAGACTAACTCAAATTGATGCAATCGCAAATGCTTTTACTTTAAGTAAAAATAGCCTTTATAGTGGTTTTTATCTGAATGAACTACTCGTACGATTACTAAATGATGATATTGTTTGTGAAGGGCTATTTCAACAATATCAGTTAACATTGCAGGGGCTAGCTCAAGGTTTGCCAATAGCGCCCCAGCTAAGGCAGTTTGAATTAAGCTTGTTAGCCGAACTCGGCTTGTCGTTTGATTTTAGCCCGGTGTTTAACAAATACAGTGAACAGGTGATGGGTTTTTATTTTATTGCTGAGCAAGGTTTTGTACCCGCTTATCAGTATGCCATAAATACGATTACCACACCTTGGTTTAAAACCCACCACTTACAGGGTATTGCTGAACATATTTATCATGGTAAAGTGCTAGAAAGTAATGAAATAGAGCAAACGTTTAAGTTGTTAATGCGTGATGTTATTCATCATTTACTTGATGGTAAACCACTAAACAGTCGCAAACTGTTTGAAAAAAGATAATATGCCTTGTGTAACTTCATACCAAACTATAACCCCAAGATAGAGAGAATAAAATGAGTGACTTACTTTTAGGTGTTAATGTTGACCATATCGCCACATTACGTGAAGCTAGGGGTACAAATTATCCAGACCCTGTTTATGCTGCTAGTGTAGCTGAGCATGCTGGTGCCGATGGTATAACGGTTCATTTACGTGAAGATAGACGCCATATTCAAGATCGCGATATTCACGTGCTCAAACAAACACTGCATACCCGAATGAACTTTGAAATGGCGGTTACAGATGAAATGGTTGCCATAGCCTGTGATGTTAAACCGGCATTTTGCTGTTTAGTGCCTGAGAAAAGAGCAGAGCTTACTACCGAAGGTGGATTAGATGTAGTCAGTCAGCTAGATAAAGTAACAGCAGCAGTTAAAAAATTAGCGGCAGTTGGCACACAAGTAAGCTTGTTTATTGATGCTGATACCGTTCAAATAGATGCGGCGTTAGCTAGCGGTGCACCATATATTGAGATCCATACGGGTCAATATGCTGATGCTCCAACCGAAGCAGAGCAACAAGCTGAACTAGCGCGTTTAATTAAAGGCATTAAATATGCGCATAGCCTTGGCTTAAAAGTGAATGCTGGCCATGGCTTAAATTACTTTAATGTTAAACCTATTGCCGCAATTTCAGAAATTATAGAATTGAATATAGGGCACGCAATTATTGCCAGAGCGGTAATTGACGGGCTAGATAAAGCGGTGCGTGATATGAAGTCTTTAATGCTTGAAGCTAGGATGTAAAAGTACCCTTTAGCACACAACTTTGTGTAAACACCTAACGCTATTAAGGAATAAAAATGCCTATAGTTGGTATTGGCACTGACATTGTAGAAATTAGCCGTATTTCAGAAATGAGCGAGGTGACGCGTGATCGCCTAGCTAAGCGTGTGCTTACCCCTAATGAATATCAATACTTTTGTCAAAAGAATGCACTTTCTATCATAAGTGCAGCTCATTATCTTGCCAAGCGATGGGCTGGCAAAGAAGCAACTGCAAAAGCCTTAGGTACAGGGATAGCTGATGGCGTTTCCTTTCAACATATCGAGATCAAAACATTGGCTAGCGGACAGCCTATTCTTGAGCTGTCATGCCGAGCTTTAGCTCTGGCTCATGCACTTAATGCAAATGTTTGGCATATATCCCTTGCTGATGAAAAACGTTATGCCACTGCTTTTGTCACACTTTCATAGGCTTATACCCGTTATTAATAAAAACTTAGGCTAAATTTCTTTTTGCTTGTTTTATGTACTATACTTTGATCGGAGTATGAATATTCTGGTCTTTAGTCTAGGTGCATATCTTAGTGATTGATATGACCAAGCTATGAAAATGAGGAATTGTTATGCATGCACAAGAAAAGCCCATGGTCGAAAGGCGGCAACGTGCGCCTGAGCAATCTATTTGGTGGAACAAGTTATCATTAGCTCAAAAATTTTCTGCTAGCAGTCTTGGAAAATTTGGTTACGAATTATCTTTTGTGCGCAATGACAATGGTCACAGCCTTGCTGTGTTAACCTGTAGCTCAGGAGTAGCAGTAATTACCGAAGATGGTGATATAAATACATCGCCTGATATTAATATTAGAGATTAATATTAGGGATTAGTATCAGGCGCTATTATTAAGGGGGAAACTCGAGAAAAACAATAGCAATGTGAGCATAGCTATCATAATGAGCGCTTTACTCAAATAGCGCTAATATCAGTATTGAATTGTGTTCTATGTTAACTGTGACAATATTTTAGGTGCTTGCGTTAACACTAATGCTATTTGCTCAAAAATTTCGAAAAACTCAGGCTCTAAATCACTGACCTCAACCTCTTTTTTCAATTGCGTTTCTAGTTCATGACAAATTGCGCTTAATCCTGGCACACCTGTACAACTACAAGCCCCATTTAATTTGTGGATGAGTCTTTTCAATTCAACGCTATCTTGTGCTTCAAGCGCACTGGTAATATTTGTTTGATTGGCAGGCAACTCGGCAATAAGCCCAGTTAACATTTCTTTAGCAAGGTCTTGATTATTGTTGGCCCTTGTTAGTGCTAAGGACCAGTCAATAATGGCGCTGGTATCAGAGCTAATGGCTGGAATTGCTGGTAGTTTTTTCGCAGCAGGTTCAGGTATGGCATAATGTTTACTTTTTAGAAAGTAGCTAACATCGCAATACTCATAAATAATATGGCTGAGCATAGTTTCATCAATAGGCTTGGTCATGTAAGCGTTAAAGCCCTGCTCTTGCATTTTTTCTTTTTCACCACTTAACGCATGAGCCGTTACAGCAATAATCGGCGTTTGTTCATTATAAGAATTATTTCTGATGGCTTTGAGTGTTGTAATGCCGTCCATAATCGGCATTTGTATATCCATAAATATTAAGGAGAATACTTCACTCTGGCATAATGTTAATGCCTTCATGCCGTTTTCAGCAAGCACAACATCAGTAACTTGTTCAAGTAATAATGCATTGATCAATTTCAAGTTAGCCTCATTATCATCCACGGCTAATACTTTTATTGGTAAAATTTGTTTCGTTGGCGCAGATAAGCTTTCTGGCTCTGCGAGTAAAACAGTATGAAGTTCTTTGGTTATTATCGGCTTACTTAAACAACTGAGTGCGCCACTAGCAATGAGCGCATCATGCAGGCTAGGTGAGTTACTGTTAATCGCTATATGTACTTCAGGTATTTTGGCTTTAACCTGGACGATGAGTTTTTTTAAGCTACTTAATGCGGTGGATGTATGGTCATGACCGATTAAGGCAAAGTCAAATTTTACAGGGTCGCTGCTATCTTGATCCAATAATTGGTTTAATAGCTCAATACTTTCTACTGTGGTGACTTGCATTTGCCAATTAAGTAAGGTCTGGTTTGTGGCAGCTCTACTATGAGAGTGAGGCTCATAATATAAAATAGACTTATTAGCTAAACGTGAATGTTCATGCTCACTAGCTAGCGCCAAGGTGTTGAAGCCACACTCAAAATCAAACCAAAAAGTTGAACCTTGGCCTTCAACAGAGCTAAAACCAATGTCGCCTTTCATTTCATAAGCTAACCTTTGAGAAATAACTAAACCTAAACCTGTACCGCCGTATAGTCGGGTAATACTTTGATCCGCTTGTGCAAAGGCTTTGAAAATTGTTTGCTGCTGCTCGTTGTCCATACCGATACCGGTATCAGCAACGGTTATTTTTATCGCTGCACGTTTGGCATTAATAATTTTATAGGTCACATCAATAGTTACCGAGCCATATTCAGTAAATTTAATGGCATTGCTGACCAAATTATTCATGATTTGTTTGACGCGCATGGCATCACCTAATAATGAATCAGGGATTGCATGGTCAATGTTTATAGACAATTCAATGTCTTTTTTGTGGGCGCTTGGGGCTAGTAAAGTTAAATTTTCTTCCAGTGAGTCCCTGAGAGAAAAAGGAATACTTTCAATGACCATTTTCCCCGCTTCAAGTTTTGAAAAATCGAGGATATCATTAATAATCGAGAGTAAATTATGTGCTGAACGATCGATAGTTTGCAAGTAATCGCGTTGAGAGTCATTTAAGGGAGTTTTTAATACTTGTCGGGTAAAACCGATAACACCGTTTAATGGTGTTCGTAATTCATGACTCATATTCGCTAAAAATTCAGATTTTATTCTATTTGTTTCTTGTGCTTTTTTCTTCGCTATGCTCAATTCTACGTTCTGTATTTCATATTGCTCTAGGCTTTCTCGCAAATCTAGTGTTGCTTGATCAATATTGCTTTGCATCTCATTTTGATGGTTGCCTAAGGACTGTGCCATAGCATTAATACCATTTTTTAAAAAATTTAACTCACTCACCAATTGTCCGCTAACGCGACTTTCAAGTTTTCCTTCTCGAATTCGATCAATGGCATGCACCATAGAGTTGATAGGTTTTGTGACTTTTTTCATTAACTTGAGTGCAAAAATGCTACTGAGGAAAATAGAAAATATAGCGATGGAAAAGGCAATAATATACTGACTTTGTTGTTTTAATTTGATCGCACTTTTATCAATGTAAACAGCAATATAACCTAAAGGCGTAGCAACATCTTTATTGCCGATATTCTCTTCAATGACTGGGGTGCGGAAAATAATAGCGTTGTTAACATGTTCTC
The DNA here is from genome assembly GCF_040362745.1 of Colwellia sp. KU-HH00111. Lineage (NCBI taxonomy): Bacteria > Pseudomonadati > Pseudomonadota > Gammaproteobacteria > Alteromonadales > Colwelliaceae > Colwellia > Colwellia sp. KU-HH00111. The sequence goes on from NZ_BAABWO010000004.1 coordinate 229,150, forward strand.
CTTGAGTATAAGCAGGAATTTGCGCTCCTGGCTTTAATCTGAGTAAATGGCTACTGCCATTGTATGCACTGGTAACAAACATTTGGTTATCTAAAGAAAACACTGTGATGCTTTTAACTAAGTTTGATTGGCTCCGATGGGCTTCACTGATAATAGCTCTAAGTTGTGCTCGATTGTTGCTAACAAGCGCGCCTTTACTCGTGATTGCTAAAGGCTCAATAATGCTTTGCGCTCTTAAATTTAAAGATTGATCTAGCTCGACACTGCGTATATAGGAAAAATAGCCAGCTAAACCAAAGCCAATAAAGGCTGTTGGTATTATAGTAAGCAAAATCACCCAATCTTTGAGGTTTATTTTATACATTTTCAGTCGTACTTCATATCATAACTAGTGTAAAATGATCATCCTGATAAACAGTATAATGTCATATGCTTAGATAAATTACACTTTTTAGTTGAGTTCAGTTTTAGCTATTTAGGTTAGGCATAAAGAAAACACCTTAGGCAAACTAACATGGCAAATTTTTTTAAAGCAAAGACAAACAAGCCAGCATCACCCCAAGTAAAAGATATTTTAACCGTCAATATAGATAAATTAGATTCCCATGGCTGTGGTGTCGCTTATTATAGAAAAAAACCGGTATTTATTTCTGGCAGTTTACCTAATGAAAGTGTTGATATTAGACTAGTAGAACAAAAAAACAAATATGCGCGCGGCAAGTTGCTTTCAGTCAATAAAGCGAGCACCAGTAGAGTAGAAGCCAAATGTCAGCACTTTAGTGTATGTGGTGGTTGTGACTTACAGCACCTTGAGTACACAGAGCAGCTGAATTTTAAACATAGCAAAGTAAGCTCGCTATTTTCACGTAGCGATATCGACGCTAAGATTGTCCAACATCTACCTTGGCAAGCTCCCATTAAGAGTGCGCCATGGCATTATCGCAGAAAAGCGCGGATAGGTGTGCAATTTGATAAGCTAGCCAAAGCCACTATTGGCTTTAGACAAAAAGCCACTAACCAGCTTGTTGCGGTTAAATCATGTCCGGTATTGGTTGAGGCAGCAGCAGATATTTTTCCCTTATTGTCAACGCTCATTGACCGATTGACGGTAAAAAAAGCCATTGGTCATATTGAAGTGTTATATGCAGATGATGCTGAGTACATGCTGGGTAATCAAGGCGGAGCTAACTCTGCAAAAAAACTGGTTTTGCTTGTTCGTCAGATCAGAGCGATTAATGATCATGATCGACAAATTTGGCATGAATATGCGGTCAAACATCACTGGCAGGTTTGTTTTCAAGAGTCCGACCAAAATGAGGAAACTGCACTAAGCTATAATACAAAAAACCAGTTGAGTTATCCGTTAATTGAAAATATTAACATTCGCTTTTCAAGTGATGATTTTGTGCAAATAAACCAAGCGGTCAATGTCGCTATGGTTGAGCAAGCGCTAAATTGGCTAATGCCAGAAGCCAATGATCATGTACTAGATTTATTTTGCGGCCTAGGAAATTTTAGTTTGCCCCTAGCGAGTAAGGTAAGCAAAGTTATTGGCGTCGAAGGTGTACAGCAGATGGTAGACAAAGCCAGTGCGAATGCTGCTTACAATAAATTGGATAACTGCCGCTTTTTTCAAGCCGATTTAAACAGCCAGTGGTTGGCGGCTGAAAGCTTACACCCTTGGGTAAACAACCATTTTACTAAAGTACTGTTAGATCCAGCGAGAGCTGGCGCCGAAATAGCCGTTGAGCAAATTGCCAAAATGGCAATACCCACGGTGCTCTATGTAAGTTGTGAACCTAGCACATTAGCCAGAGACTGCCAGATTTTGCTATCTCAAGGCTATAAAATAGAAAAAATCGGTTTAATTGACATGTTTTCTCAAACAAAGCATGTGGAGACTATGGTATTGTTAAAACGATTACATTCATCAAAGTAACGTGTCGCTTGATTGATATCATAGGACACTTTATTCGAGCAAAAATCAAGGAATAGTCATGGTTTCGGTGCGTAAATCTCACCAAGTTGTCAGTGTTGATTTTAATCACTGGCTGCAAGAGCAATCTTTAACCGCAGCAAAAGAAACAGCGTTAGTGCAGCTATGGGAAAAAGTTGCGCCGTTTTTTCAGCAACAACAAGTTAGCCTATTGAAGTCAATGGAAATGGTTGAGATCCTTTCTCAACTTAATCTAGATGCTGATTCATTAACCGCTGCGTTTTTAACGCCATTATTTGATAGCAATATAATTGACCAAGAATGGGTACAAGAAAACTGTAGCAAGGATATTAAGCTACTGTGCCAAGGCGTGGAGCAAATGGCCGCGATAAAGGGGCTGAATCAGAAAAGCAGTGCGGGCAATGTTGATAATATTCGCCGCATGTTATTGGCGATGGTAGAAGATGTACGTGCGGTCGTTATCAAATTAGCCGAACGTTTATGTGATCTTCGTGAGCAAAAAAATAACGATGAAGAAACCCGAGTATTAGCGGCAAAAGAAAGTGCTAATATTTATGCGCCACTTGCTAACCGTCTTGGTATTGGACAATTAAAATGGGAGCTAGAAGATATTTCTTTTCGTTATCTTCATCCTCAAGTTTATAAGAAAATTGCTAAGCTGCTTGATGAAACACGCCTTGAACGCGAACAATATATGAATGACTTTGTTAATAATTTAAATCAACAATTGCAAGATTTAAACATTAACGGCACGGTTTATGGACGTCCTAAGCATATTTATAGTATATGGAAAAAAATGCAGCAAAAATCGTTAGATTTTGAACAACTGTTTGATGTTCGTGCGGTGCGAGTTGTGGTTGAGAAAGTGCAAGATTGTTATTCTGCATTAGGAGTAGTACATACCCAATGGCGTCATTTGGCTAAGGAGTTTTCGGATTACGTTGCTACTCCGAAAGCGAATGGCTATCAATCCATTCACACTGTGGTTGTTGGTCCTGAAGGGAAGTCAGTTGAAGTGCAAATTAGAACACAGCAAATGCATGATGATGCTGAATTAGGTGTGGCTGCACATTGGCGTTATAAAGAAGGCAATGCAAGCGGTAAAAGCAACGGCTTTGATGATAAAATTGGCTGGTTGCGGAAAATATTACAATGGCAAGATGACGTGGCAGAAAGTGGTGAATTACTTGATGAACTGCGCAGCCAAGTGTTTGAAGATAGAATTTATGTGTTTACTCCGTCAGGAGATGTTATTGACTTACCCATGGGCTCAACACCGTTAGATTTTGCCTACTATATTCACTCTAACGTCGGACATTGTTGTATTGGTGCTAAAGTATTCGATAAAATAGTACCATTTACTTATCGCTTAAAAACAGGCGATCAAGTGGAAGTGTTAACTAGCAAACAGCCTAACCCAAGCCGCGATTGGCTTAATCCTAGTTTAAATTATATATACTCGTCCCGGGCACGTGCCAAGGTGCAACATTTTTTTAAGTTGCAAGACCGAGACAAACACTTGGCACAAGGTAAAGAATTATTTGATGCTGAAATAGCAAAATTTAATTTAACCCTAACCTCTAGTCAACTTAAAGACGCCGCCGAGCGCTTTAATGTAAAAAGTGTTGATGATTTATATGCTGCAATTGGTTCAGGAAATGCACGATTGCAACAAGTAATAAATTACTTTAAACAACTGGATGAAAAGTTAAAGCCTGCGCCGGAGCTTGATCCGCAAAGCTTAGTGAGAGAATCAAGTGTTGGTAAAAAACCTAGCACAGATAATAATGGTATAACGGTTTCAGGGGTGGGGAATTTATTAACGCATATGGCAAAGTGCTGCTCGCCGGTTCCTGGCGATGCAATACACGGTTTTATAACCCAAGGTCGAGGTATTTCGGTGCATCGTGCTGACTGTGAGCAACTGGCTAATTTACTTGAACAACATGCCGAGCGTTTAGTTGAAGTGCAATGGGGGCTTGATGATAAACAAAGTTACCAAGCAAGTGCATTGATTATTGCGAGTGATCGCCAAGGGTTGTTTCGTGATATCTCAACTATTATCGCTAATGAAAAAATTAGTATTATCGGTATTGAAAGTAACACTGATAGTGCCAAACAAACCATGAGTATGAAGATAACGATGGAAGTTACTAGCAGCGAGCTGTTGACGATAGTATTAGAAAAGCTTCATCAACTTGATGATATTATTGACGTTAAAAGGTTATAAGGTGAAATGTTAAAAGAAAAACCATCAATCGAAAAACTTCGCTGGATAATGTCACAATTGCGTGATCCTGAAACAGGTTGTCCATGGGATATAAAACAAAATTTTGCTTCAATTACCGCCCACACCATTGAAGAGGCCTATGAGGTTGTTGATGCCATTGAGCAACAGGACTTTACCGAACTCAATAAAGAGTTAGGGGATTTGCTATTTCAGGTGATTTTTTATAGCCAAATGGGGCAAGAGCAGCAATTATTTGATTTTGATTCCGTGGTAGCATCTATTTGCGAGAAGCTTATTCGCCGTCATCCCCATGTGTTTGCCAATGCAGCGCTCACCAGTGACGCACAAATAAAAGCTAATTGGGAAAATGAAAAAGCCAAAGAGCGTCAAATAAAAAACCAGCAACAATCAATAAGTGTCTTGGCTGATATTCCAAAGCACTTACCGGCACTATCGCAAGCAGCCAAAATTCAAAAACGCTGTTCGCATGTTGGTTTTGATTGGCATAATACCAAGGATGTATTTGCTAAAATTGAAGAAGAAGTACTTGAAGTCAAAGTTGAGTTAGAAGCAAAAGAGGTTAACCCAGTAGCACTTGGCGAAGAGCTTGGTGACTTAATGTTTGCAGTGGTTAACCTATGTCGTCATGTCAAACAGGATCCTGAAACCTTATTACGTCAAGCGAATAAGAAGTTTACCAAGCGATTTCATGGGGTTGAGGCACAAGTAGAAGCGTCAGGTAAAGATTTTTTAGCGCATGATTTAGCGCAATTAGAGCAGTATTGGCAACAGGTTAAAGTCCAAGAAAAATTATTAGCAAGCAAAACAAAAGAGTAGACGCCTTGTATGAGCAAAACACCATCTTTACCTGATAGTCACGTGGCTGTCGGCTTAACTAACCCTAAGAGTCCTAGTAATGTTGGGGCAGTGATGCGTGCTGCAGGCTGTTATGGCGTTGATCAAGTGCTCTACACGGGTAATCGCTATGCACAAGCGGCTAAATTTAGCGGAAACAAGCTCAATACCGATACCAAAAATGCCCGTGATATCATACCGCTATTAGCCATTGATGACTTTAAAAGCGCTAAACAAGTGCAAAACTTACCCGAAGGCACTAAAATTATCTGTGTAGATTTAGTTGAAGGCGCAACGCCGTTGCCGCACTTTCAACACCCAGAGCAAGCACTTTATATCTTTGGCCCCGAAGACGGAACCATTAGCCAAGGTGTGATCAATAGTGCCGATGAAGTGGTTTATGTGCCCACTTTAGGTTGTATGAACTTAGCTGCTTCAGTTAATGTTTTATTATATGACCGTTTAGCTAAATCATTAGTTAACAGCAAGCAAATGCACAGTGATAATGTTTTGATAAGAAAAAGCAGAGATACCAATAACAAGGTTAAAGTGTGCTCTTCTCATCATTTAACCAATGGCTAGTACTAAGGGGCGAGTTGTGAATTTAAACCAAGAATCGCTAGCAAAAAACAGTGAGGCTGATGCTAATACAGAGAGTAAGCCTGACACCACACTTAGCCTTGATGCCTGCCCTGTACCTCATTCTTCACGGGGTAAAATCAAGGTGTTATTGTGGAAAGCAACCGGTGTTTTTTGTATTGGGCTCGCTATTCTAGGTGCCATCCTGCCCATTTTGCCAACTACAGTTTTTTTGATTATGGCTACCGCTTGTTTTGCTAAATCATCACCCAGAATGCAACGAAAACTATTGAACAATAAAACCTTTGGACCATTAATCAATGAATGGCAGCAACACCGCAGTATTCCAAGAAAGTCTAAACGAATTGCACTGTTGATGATCGTGCTTTCAGTTGCTTGGTCTGCCTATTTATTACAAGATCTGATGTTGACAATGCTGGTCGTGTTACTGGTTATTTGGCCCATTGTTTTTTTGTGGCGTTTACCTGTGAGTAAATAGCGCTTTTAAAGCCCCTAAGCTAAGGCTTTACTTACTAATGTGGCTAAATGCTCAGGTAAGCTCAGTTTAAGTGCAATAGTATGCGCCTCTTCAGACATTTTCTTCCACGTCAGCTGTACAATGCGAATAACTTTAGCTTCATTGTCTTGTGCTAAATATTTACGCGCAAAATCATCAAAATAATGACTAAGAAACACTAAACAAGCCACATCTTCTAAAGTCTGACTATCAGGGTTAGTCTTTAATTGCTCTTTACGAATAATCGCCGCTGTTTGCGTTGCTTGTACTTGGCTGTAACCTTGCTCTAGCATAAGTGTTGACGTGAGCTCAGCATGAAATTTTCCTAAAGCAATTCGCCATTGGTAATAACCTGCCTTGCCGGTGGCAAAGTCAGTGCGTTTTAAATGCCAGCGTTTTATGTGCTGAGCACGAACCGCTATTTGCAATAGCTCACTTGCTTGCGGCCAATGTTGTGCTAGGCAAGCGCTCATTCGTTGCCCATAAAGTAACTCTTTGGGGTGTGCTACACCGTCGATGGTTGTTAAGTTAGTGTCTTGACGGTTTATTTCGTCAATAGCGGATAAAACACGAGTTAATTGATTTGTCATTGCGGCATCATATAAAAAAATAATAGCAATATCATAACGATTAATTGGATAGAAAAAAATGCTTATTTTTACTATTCAATAGCGGGTTGTTATTGTTGTTGTCCTTGCTTTTACGTATAATACTTTCCCGTCCTGCTTTATTTGCATTTACCTCGTTTTATATTCGTTTTTTAGTCTGATGTTGACTAACATTATCGGTATTACTTGGCAGAATCCATAAAATATAAAGCACATAATTTCTGTTTTCCTTACATCGGTGTAGACATGACAACTAGATATGTATTTGTTACTGGCGGCGTAGTTTCGTCTCTTGGTAAAGGTATTGCGGCAGCCTCATTGGCAGCAATCCTTGAAGCGCGTGGTTTAAAAGTAACTATGCTGAAACTCGACCCTTATATTAATGTTGATCCCGGCACTATGAGCCCAATTCAACATGGAGAAGTATTTGTAACCGAAGACGGAGCAGAAACAGATTTAGATTTAGGTCATTACGAGCGCTTTATTCGCACCAAAATGACTAAGTTAAATAACTTTACCACAGGTCGTATTTACCAAGATATTTTAGCGCGTGAACGTAAAGGTGAGTTTTTGGGCGCAACCATACAGGTTATCCCTCATATTACTAATGACATTAAACGTCGGGTAATTGAAGGAGCCGAAGGCTACGATGTAGCAATGGTTGAAGTCGGCGGTACGGTTGGAGATATTGAATCGCAACCCTTTTTAGAAGCTATCCGTCAATTAGCTACTGAAGTGGGGCGTGAACGTGCCATGTTTATGCACTTAACTTTAGTGCCTTATATTGCAGCAGCAGGCGAAATCAAAACTAAGCCAACTCAACATTCGGTTAAAGACTTGCGCTCTATTGGTATTTTTCCGGATATTTTAGTTTGTCGCTCAGACCGCGCTTTACCTAATTCAGAACGCGCTAAAATAGCATTGTTTTGTAATGTAGAAGAAAAAGCCGTAGTGTCGATGCGTGATGTTGACAGTATTTATAAGATCCCAGCTTTATTAAAAGCGCAAGGAACCGATGAGTTAGTAACCAATCGCTTTGGCCTTGACTTGCCTGAAGCTGATTTAACTGAATGGGAAGAAGTGCTCTACCATGAAGCAAACCCTAAAGGTGAAATTACTATCGGCATGGTTGGTAAATATATTGAACTACCAGATGCTTATAAATCGGTAAATGAAGCGTTAAAACACGCAGGATTAAAAAACCAAGTCACCGTTAATATTAAATATGTTGATTCTCAAGATGTTGAAGTTAAAGGCGTTGACATTTTAAAAGACTTAGATGCTATTTTAGTTCCAGGTGGTTTTGGTGAGCGTGGCGTTGAAGGTAAAATTTTAACGGCTCAATATGCCCGTGAAAACAAGGTACCTTATTTAGGTATTTGTTTAGGCATGCAAGTCGCTTTAATTGAGTATGCTCGCAATGTGGTTGGCTTAACAGATGCCCACAGCACTGAATTCAATGAAGAAACACCACACCCAGTGGTTGGTTTAATCAGTGAATGGTTGGATGAAGAAGGTCAAGTTGAATACCGAAGTGAGGCATCAGATCTAGGTGGTACCATGCGTCTAGGTTCACAATTGTGTCACTTAGTGAAAGACACCAAAGTGTGCGACGTATATGGCAGTGAAACAATTTATGAAAGACACCGCCATCGTTATGAGGTAAATAATAACTACCGAGAACAATTAAGCCAAGCCGGTTTGATCTTCTCGGGCTTATCAACCGATAAAAGTTTGGTTGAGGTGATTGAAATAGCCGATCACCCTTGGTTTATTGCCGGACAGTTCCATCCTGAGTTTAATTCGACTCCACGAGATGGACATCCATTATTTGAAGGCTTTGTTGCTGCAGCGTTTGAGCATCAAAAACAGCAATCAAGTTAATCAATATTCTATAATAAGCCGTAATCTATGTTGCGGCTTTTTGTTTTTATAAATACGCAAACTGTAAGTATGAGTACCCGCTAAAAGAATGATCTCTTTTATGCGAGCGCTGTAATTCTTACCAGTGCCTTAGTTTTTTCAATTTAAAGGAAAGATAATGTCAAAGATCAGTAAAATTTTAGCACGTGAAATCATGGATTCTCGCGGTAACCCAACAGTTGAAGCCGATGTGTATCTAGAGTCAGGTGCTTGGGGGCGTGCAGCTGCACCTTCTGGCGCTTCAACAGGCTCTCGTGAAGCACTAGAATTACGTGATGGTGATAAGTCACGTTATTTAGGTAAAGGCGTATTAAATGCGGTAGCTGCCATTAACAATGACATTACCCCAGCGTTAGTTGGACAAAGTGCCCTTGAACAAACCAATATCGATAACATCATGATTGAATTGGATGGCACAGATAACAAAGAAAAATTTGGTGCTAATGCTATTTTAGCGGTATCACTAGCGGTAGCAAAAGCTGCTGCAGCCGATAAAGGGGTACAACTATTTGAACATATCGCAGATTTAAATGGCACGCCGGGTGTTTACAGTCTACCTGTCCCTATGATGAACATCATCAATGGTGGTGAGCATGCAGATAATAATGTTGATATACAAGAGTTTATGGTGCAACCTGTTGGCGCTAAAAACTTTACTGAAGCGTTACGTATGGGCGCTGAAATCTTTCACGCCTTGAAAAAAGTGCTGTCAAATAAAGGCTTAAATACTGCTGTAGGCGATGAAGGTGGCTTTGCCCCTGATTTAGCGTCAAATGCTGACGCACTCGCTGTGATTAAAGAAGCGGTTGCTGCTGCTGGATATAGCTTAGGCTCTGACGTAACCTTAGCAATGGATTGTGCTGCTTCAGAGTTTTTTGACTCTGAAAAAGGTATTTACGATCTTAAAGGTGAAGGTAAGCAATTTACCTCAAATGAATTTTCTGATTTCTTAGGAGAGCTTTGTAAAGAGTACCCTATTGTGTCCATTGAAGATGGCTTAGATGAGTCGGATTGGGATGGCTTTAAATATCAAACTGACTTATTAGGCGATAAAGTACAAATTGTTGGTGATGACTTGTTCGTTACTAACACTAAGATTTTACAAGAGGGTATTGATAAGAATATTGCTAACTCAATCTTGATTAAATTCAATCAAATTGGTTCATTAACCGAAACCTTAGCTGCCATTAAAATGGCGAAAGACGCTGGTTATACTGCAGTAATCTCACATCGCAGCGGTGAAACTGAAGATGCTACCATTGCTGATTTAGCGGTAGGTACTGCGGCGGGTCAAATTAAAACAGGCTCTTTATGTCGTTCAGATCGTGTATCTAAATATAACCAGTTATTACGTATTGAAGAATTTTTAGGTGATAAAGCGGTTTATAATGGCCTAAGTGAAATTAAAGGCCAATAACGATTAACTTGATGACTTTTTTCTTAAAGTAATCAGATTAATCGTATTAGTGCGGGTCAAAAAAATAAAACCGAGTCAGCAGTGGCTCGGTTTTTCTTTATCTGACATTGTATTTTTTATCATCTATCAAGTATGCTTAAAGGTTAAAACATAACTTATTGATTTATTAATTGATGTCCCAAAACTCCTTGTGGCAAAGCCAAAAGCAAAATAATGATTTTGCAGAAATTTGTAATGCGCTTTATGAGCGGGAATTGCGTTTGCTTGCCAATGCAAATATTGACAGCGTGAAAAAAATTCAAGGACGTATCAAAAGTTTATCTTATTACATTAATCGCACGGCTAATTTGATGACGCAAGTGCATCAGCAAGGTGGCTCTCCGTTAACGTTAGATATTCAAAATGCCAGTTGGTCAGCTAAACAGGCGGCGAAATTGCCCCTCAATAACCAATCAACAGATGATGTTTGTTCCTGGTATTTATCTGATAAGCTAGTACTAGGTTTAGTAGTGCCAATTGTTAATAGTCAGCACATCAGTTTAGATTGTATTGATAGGATTGATGATCAAAACCGTCGCATTCACACCAATACGTTAGGCTGGTTTTCACTTATGCCACCAAGTAATGAGGGCGGTAAAAAAACGTCAAGGTTATTAAAGCCCAACAAAAAAGTGATGCTTGCGGCTTGTGCTGGACATACTTGGCAACATCACGACAGTACTATGAAATTAAGGCCAGCCATGCTTAGCTTGCGAGAATTATTAGTTTCTTGCGCGATTAACTGGAAAGACTTTAAACAACCATTAGCCTTATAAATAATAAGCCCATATAATACTAACCATAGTTTATTTCTTTTAGGTAATCATGCGCGTTTTTACAGCACTGTTATTGATAGTTTTTAGCTTATTGCAATACCGACTGTGGTTCGGTAAAAACAGTGTGCCTGATTATCTAGCGTTGCAAGATGAGGTTATTCGCCAGCAGTTAGCCAATGAAAAACTTAAACAACGTAATAAGTTGCTTTATGCAGACACCGATGATCTTAAATTAGGTACTGAAGCAGTAGAAGAGCGTGCAAGAAATGAACTTGGTATGATCAAAGAAAATGAAACCTTTTTTAGATTAATCCCCAATAAAGAAAATTTAAACAAAAACCGCACAACCCAGGAGTTGCTTTAGTTGTGAGTAATCCGTTGTTGTTATCAGAAAACCAACAGTTTGTTGTGGTTGTTCCTGCTGCTGGCGTTGGAAAACGCATGCAGGCATCATGTCCTAAGCAATACCTAACGATTAATAATCAAAGTGTGTTAAGTCATACAGTCAATCGTTTGCTGGCGCATCAACGAATAGCCAAAGTGATTGTAGCCATCAGTGAAACTGATGAGTATTTTGCGGCAACTAGTTTAGCTCAAAACCCGGATGTAATTTGTGTTTGTGGTGGTAAAGAGCGTGTAGATTCAGTACTCAATAGTTTAAAAGTGATGCAACAAGCGGAGTGGGTACTCGTCCATGATGCAGCTAGGCCCTGTGTTACTCATCAAGATATAGATAACCTAATTGACCATTGCTTGGTCAATAACCAAGGTGGAGTTTTGGCTGCACCAGTTGTTGATACCATGAAAGTTGCTGCTAAGCCACAGAGTAATGAAACAGGCTGCTTGCGGGTACATAACACCATAGATCGCAGCTGTTTATGGCAGGCATTTACCCCACAAATGTTTAAAACCAATGAATTAAAGCAAGCAATAGAGCAAGCATTAACTAATGGGGTGCTCATTACTGATGAATCTTCGGCGATTGAAAGTGCAGGTTTACCAAGTGCCTTAGTGTTAGGGCGACGAGACAATATAAAAATAACACGACCAGAAGATTTAGCACTGGCGCGTTTTTATTTAAATGAACAAGCAAAAGGCAAAGGATAAAACATGCGTATAGGCCATGGTTTTGATGTACATAAATTTGGTGGCAAAGGACCATTAATGTTGGCAGGAGTGGCAATTCCCTATGAGCAGGGATTTGTGGCGCACTCAGACGGCGATGTGGCTATTCATGCACTTTGTGATGCGATACTTGGTGCGCTATGTTTGGGGGATATTGGTAATCATTTTCCAGATAGTGATGGTCAATATGAAAATATTAGTAGCCGAATTCTATTGCGCCATGTAGTAGCATTAATGAAGGAAAAAGCCTATCAAATAGGTAATGCCGATATTACCATTATTGCTCAAGCACCGAAAATAGCCCCCCATCTATTAGCCATGCGCCAATGTTTAAGCGAAGATTTACAGTGTGATATTGAACAAGTCAATGTGAAAGCAACAACCACTGAAAAGCTAGGTTATACCGGAAGAAAAGAAGGCATTGCTGTTCATTGTGTGGTGCTGCTTCAAACGAGCTAGCCATAATTCATTATTTATATTTTTCAAAGCGTTTCATATACACTTTTATAAGGAATAAGATGTTACCAGAACTTGCGTATTTGCACGGCAAACCACAATCTAAGGGGTTACTCAGAGTTAAGCAAAGCGATTTTAAAGTAATTGAACAGTTACCTTTTTTGCCCTGCGGAGAAGGTGAACATTTACTTATTTATATCAGAAAAACAGGCGCGAATACTGTTTTTGTAGCAAGAGAGCTAGCCAAATACTTTCAGGTAAAAGAACAACTAGTGTCTTATGCGGGCTTAAAAGACCGATTTGCGGTAACTGAACAGTGGTTTGGTATTCATGTTCCGGGTAAAAAGAACTATGACTTAAGCGATCTTGTTATTGAGGGGGTTGAAGTCATTAGTTATGCCAGACATAACAAAAAGTTGCGTACAGGCGCATTAACCGGCAACCGCTTTGAATTGATCTTACGTGATGTAACGGCACTGAAAGCATTGCAACAACGTTGGCAAACGATTGTTGAACAAGGCGTACCCAATTATTTTGGTGAACAACGTTTTGGTATTGATGGTGGTAATATTGATAAAGCTACAGCATTATTTTCAGGTACTAAGGTTAAAGATAAGAAAAAGCGAGGTATGTATTTATCGGCTGCCCGTTCTTTGATTTTCAACGCTACGATTAATGAACGTATTAATCACAACCTATTTGCCAAACCAAGGGTAGGTGATGTTGTTATGCTAGCGGGAACTCAGTCAGTATTTCACCTAGATGAGGTAGACAATAGTATCAAACAGCGTTTGGCAGATAAAGATATCGATATAACGGCACCAATGTGGGGCGCGGGAGAGTTAATGACTAGTGCCGACCCCCAAACTTTAGAGCAAAGCGTTGCTGAACGTCACTCAGTGTTGTCTCAAGGCTTACCTCGCTTTGGTTTAAAGCAAGAACGTCGTCGAATTCGACTTATTGTTCAAGACCCAAGTATTGATGTTTTACCTAGCGAGGATCCAGTAAACAATGTATTACCGGCGGTAACCCTTAGTTTTACCTTAGCCGCAGGCTCTTATGCAACCACAGTCTTAAGAGAGTTACTTGACTACCAAGATTGCACTCAACGAGTCGTTGTTAATGAAAATGTTAAGGTGGACCAGAATATCTAATGAAAATTTTATTAAGTAATGACGATGGTGTGCATGCCTTAGGTATTAAAGTATTACAACAAGAATTGATTAAACATTTCGAGGTAACCGTGGTTGCACCCGACAGGAATTGTAGCGGTGCAAGTAACTCACTAACTTTGCTTAACCCACTAAGAGCACAGGCACTAGACAATGGCTTTTACTCGGTTAATGGCACGCCTACCGACTCTGTCCATTTAGGCGTTAGTCAGTTGGTTGCATCAACACCAGATTTAGTGGTTGCAGGTATTAATAAAGGCCCAAACTTAGGTGATGATACCTTATATTCAGGAACCGTTGCTGCCGCAACCGAAGGCCGGCATATGGGCATTCCGGCTATTGCTGTGTCATTACTTGGCAAGCATGAACAGTATTATCAAACGGCCGCGACCATTACTGCAAAAATTATCAAACGTATTCAATTACATCCGCTAGGGCATGATCAGATACTCAATATTAATGTCCCTGATGTGCCGATGCATGACATAAGAGGGATTAAAGTTACCCGTCTAGGTCACAGGCACAAAGCTGAAATGATGAAAAAGATGCAAGACCCTTGGCAGCGAGATATATACTGGTATGGGAGCTTGGGGCAAGAGCTTGATGGTGGTGAAGGAACTGATTTTCATGCAGTGGCAAATAATTACGTCTCAGTGACCCCCCTCACTGTAGATATGACAGCACATAACAGCATAACTAACATCAGAGAATGGATAAGTGAAGTAACCTTATGATGACGTATACAAAAAAAGGCCAAACAGGGCGTAAGTTAAAACGCAGTGGTGAAATACTCGCGCAAAAACTTCAAGCTGAGGGGATTACTAACCAACAAGTATTACAGGCCATTGCTAACTCACCTCGACATACCTTTATTCCAGAAATATTAGCTCATAAAGCCTATGACAATACTGCGTTGCCTATTGGTCAAGGGCAAACCATCTCTCAACCTTATATAGTGGCAAAAATGTCAGAGTTATTGCTTGATAACCAGCAGCAACCCAAAAGCATTTTAGAGATTGGCACGGGCTCTGGTTATCAAACGTCTATTTTAGCGCAATTAACCGATAAAGTATTTTCGGTGGAACGTATTAAATCACTGCAATTTCAAGCAAAACGCTGTTTAAGAGCAATGGATTTACATAATGTCTCAATGAAACATGGTGATGGTTGGCAAGGTTGGCCAAGCAAAGCGCCTTTTGATGCCATTATTGTGACAGCGGCGGCAGCAAGTGTACCTCAAGCCTTGTTAGAGCAGTTGGTTGATGGCGGTCGTTTAGTCATCCCAATTGGTGAGCAAACCCAAATTTTAAAAATTATCACCCGTGATGGTGAGCGTTATAATGAACAACAAGTCGAAGCGGTTCGTTTTGTGCCTTTAGTGCCTGGAGCACTATTGTAATGAAATTGTTTTCTGCTATTTATGAATGGACACTAAAATGGGCTGAGCACAAATTTGCTCCAGCAATGTTAGCTTTATTAACCTTTGCTGAGTCGGTTTTTTTTCCTATTCCCCCCGACGTACTTCTTGCCCCTATGGTGCTAGCTAAGCCACAGAAAGCATGGCGGTTAGCAAGTCTTACCACAATTGCGTCGATTTTAGGAGGATGTGTTGGCTACATGCTTGGCTACCTGATGTTTGAGCCTTGGATACAACCATTAATTACTGAATTTGGTTACCAAGCCCGTTTTGATACCGCAATGGTTTGGTTTGGAAAGTGGGGCGTATGGGTGGTATTTATTGCTGGCTTTTCGCCTATACCTTATAAATTGTTCACAGTTAGCGCTGGTTTTTTACAGATGGCATTCTTACCTTTTTTGATTGCTTCTACTGTTGGTCGGGGGCTGCGTTTTTTTCTGGTAGCCGGTATTATTCAATGGGGTGGAAGTGCGATGGAGCAAAAATTACGACAATGGGTTGACGTGCTCGGTTGGTTGCTCGTTATTTTGATCCTCTGTGCTTATTTCATTTTTCGCTAAAAAAGTAATAGTCAGTACCATGATAGATATTCACTATAACAGTCAACAAAATAAAGGTATGTCCATTAGGTATCTGCCGATAACATCATATTTCAAGATCCTTTGTTGCCTATTATTTACGTTAAGTCTAATGGCGTGCTCTTCAAGAGAAAAGCCAGCACCTGTTGTAACCGTTTACGGTAGCACTCCGTTAACAAAGCAAACGCAAAATACCATCAACACCCACGAATACATAGTGCGAGCAGGTGAAACCTTATATTCAATTGCGTGGCGAGCAAATTCAGATGTACGCCAAATAGCTAAATTGAATAATATTTCACCTCCTTATAATATTTATCCAAATCAAAAATTAATTTTAGTGTCTAAA
This sequence comes from Colwellia sp. KU-HH00111, assembly GCF_040362745.1. Classification (NCBI taxonomy): domain Bacteria; kingdom Pseudomonadati; phylum Pseudomonadota; class Gammaproteobacteria; order Alteromonadales; family Colwelliaceae; genus Colwellia; species Colwellia sp. KU-HH00111. Next base: position 245,148 of record NZ_BAABWO010000004.1, read on the forward strand.
AATAAAGGAAAAAATGCTAAAGCTAGACGTATTAAGCACTCTAGTCAAAATCAGACTAAAAGCTCTAATCAGACCAGTAAAAAAGTAGTAAAAAAGACTATTGCATCTTCAAAAAAGCAAGGGTATGGTAAAAATGTAGTACAGAGTAAAAGAACACAAAGTGAGTTACCTAAGACTAATTTTTCACAAAAAATTAAACAATGGCGATGGCCAGTTAAGGGTAAGATAATTTCACATTTTTCTTCTAAGCTACAAGGTAATAAAGGGTTAGATATCGCAGGACGCCGTGGCACTAAAATTAGAGCTGCAGCTAGTGGCAAAGTCGTTTACGCAGGTCATGCGTTACGAGGATATGGTAAGCTAGTTATTATAAAACATAATGATGATTATCTTAGTGCGTATGCTCATAACGATAAAATCTTAGTAAAAGAACAGCAACAAGTGAAAGTCGGCGATATCGTGGCAACTATGGGTGATACCGACGCGCAAAGAGTAATGCTTCATTTTGAAGTTCGCTTTCGCGGAAAATCTATCGACCCTTTGAAGTATCTACCTAAAAGATAATAAGAGTTATTCCTAAGAGAATATAACCAGACAATTAAAATTGGAGTTCAGTGTGAATAGTTAATAATAAGTACCACTTTGTTATCGTTGGGAGAACAAATATGAGTAAAGAAACAAAACAAACCAAAATAGTAGAAGATAAAGAAGAAAAAGCATCGAGTGCGGATGCCACTCAAATTTATTTAAGTGAAATTGGTTTTTCACCCTTACTTAGTGCTGAAGAAGAGGTGTACTTTTCTCGGCTTGCCCTAAAAGGCGACGAGCCATCACGAAAACGTATGATAGAAAGCAACTTACGTTTAGTGGTGAAAATTGCCAGACGATATAACAACCGCGGTTTACCTCTATTAGATTTAATCGAAGAAGGTAATTTAGGTCTGATCCGTGCGGTAGAGAAGTTTGACCCAGAGCGAGGCTTTCGCTTTTCAACCTATGCCACCTGGTGGATTCGCCAAACCATTGAACGCGCGATAATGAACCAAACGCGTACTATCCGTTTACCTATACATGTAGTCAAAGAATTAAATATTTATTTACGTGCTTCGCGTGAGCTTGTGCAAAAACTTGACCATGAACCCACGCCCGAAGATATTGCCAAATCGTTAGATAAACCGGTTGCCGATGTTAATAAAATGCTTCGTTTGAATGAACGCATTGCTTCAGTTGACACGCCGTTTACAGGTGATTCAAGTAAGGTGTTGCTTGATGTCATTGCTGATGAAAAAAGCTCAGGACCTGAAACTAGCTTACAATCAGAAGATATGAGTAATAACATTATTGATTGGCTCAATGAGCTAAACTCTAAGCAAAAGGAAGTGATAGCAAGGCGATTTGGTTTGCTTGGTTATGAAGCTGAAACGCTAGAAAATGTGGGTCATGAAATAGGCCTAACGCGCGAACGTGTTCGTCAAATTCAAGTGGAAGGATTAAGACGACTACGTGATATTTTAAGTCAACAAAACTTATCCATTGAAGCGTTATTTGAAGCTCAGTAAATTCAACTGCATTAGCATGTGAAGAAAAGGCTGCATTGCAGCCTTTTTTAGTTGTGTTTTTTATAGCTTGGCTTTTAATTCAAATATCATATCAAGCGCTTGTTTTGGGGTTAATTCATTGGCATCAATGTTTCTTAATTTATCTAGTGCAGGGTGCTCATCAGCAACTAAGGGTAATTGCTCAAAGTTATCAATTTTTGCTGACAAAATAGAGGGAGATTGTTGATTTTCTAGTTCGGCTAACCGTTGTTTGGCGCGATTAATAACACCCTTAGGCACACCTGCAAGCTGAGCCACCTGCAAACCAAAACTTTTACTCGCGGCGCCATCTTGCACTGCATGCATAAACACAATATTGTCGTCATGCTCCATCGCATCTAAATGCACATTTGCTAAGGTAGAAATTTCTTGCGCAAGCAGCGTCAGCTCAAAATAGTGGGTAGCAAATAAGGTAAACGCTTTAGTATTTAGCGCTAACATTTCAGCACATGCCCAAGCTAATGATAGGCCGTCATAAGTACTTGTACCGCGACCAATTTCATCAAGCAACACTAAACTTCTATCAGTTGCATTGTGCAGGATGTTAGCTGTTTCAGTCATTTCAACCATGAAGGTTGAACGCCCGCTTGCTAAATCATCAGATGCGCCAATACGAGTGAAAATTCTATCAACTACCCCTAAAGTGGCGGCATTGGCAGGGACAAAGCAACCTATATGTGCAAGTAGAACGATTAACGCGGTTTGCCGCATATAGGTTGATTTACCCCCCATATTAGGACCGGTAACAATAAGCATCTTTCGCTGTTCGGTTAACACAACAGGGTTGGCAATAAAGGGAGTCGAAGACACTTGCTCTACTACGGGATGCCTACCTGCATCGATATTAATGCCTGGAGATTGGGTTAATTGAGGTTTTACATACTGTAAAGTGATTGCGCGCTCGGCAAAGTTACTGAGCACATCAAGCTCAGCAACGGCCTGACTCAGGGTTTGTAATGGCGCAAGCTCAGGTAATATTTTTTCAAACAATTCTTGATAAAGCTGTTTTTCTAACGCTAAAAACTTCCCTTGGGCACTTAGTACTTTATTTTCATGCTGCTTAAGTTCTTGAGTAATAAACCGTTCATTATTTTTCAAGGTTTGTCGGCGAATATAATCGTCAGGCACATTATTAGCGGCTGCTCGGCTAATTTCAATAAAGAAGCCGTGAACCTTGTTATAGCCAACCTTTAATGATTGAATCCCCGTACGTTTTTTTTCATTTTGCTCTAGTTGTGCTAAAAACTCAGTTGCACCATCGCTTAAATCCCTGAGCGCATCCAATTCTTGATGATAGCCGGGAGCAATAACGCCACCGTCACGAATAAGTACAGGAGGGTTTTCTACAATTGCTTGTTCTAGTAATTGCTGCAATGAAGGCATAGGTGGCATTAATTGAGCTAACGCATTTATATAACCTGTTTTACAAGTCGCTAAACAGGCGTTAAGTTCAGGGAGCGCTTGCAAGGTATTACGTAATCGAGCAAAGTCACGTGGTCTAGCAGAGCCAAGAGCAATACGAGAAACGATCCGTTCGACATCCCCTAAGCCTTTCAATATGGGTTGCACATCAAGATGTAAATCTGAAGCAATAATCTGCTCTATTGCATTTTGTCTATTGGTTAGAATGGTTAAATCACGTAATGGAAAATGTAACCAGCGTTTTAGCAAACGAGAGCCCATTGGAGTGACTGATTTATCAAGAACCGCAGCCAAGGTATTGTCACTGCCACCTTGCAAGTTTTGTGTTAGCTCTAAGTTTCGTCGAGTTGCGGCATCAAGCACTACGCCAGTGCTTGCGGACTCAGAAATGATTGAGCGGATATGTGGTAACGCTGTGCGTTGTGTATCTTTGACATACTGAAATAAACAGCCCGCCGCAGATAAGCCCAATAATTTATCATTAACACCAAAGCCAGTTAATTCTTTAGTTGCAAATTGCTTATTAAGTAAACTAATGGCTGTTTCGAGATCAAATTCCCATTCAGGACGTCGGCGCAAACCTTTATAATTCGAAATAAAATCCTTGCTTGATAGTGACTCACAATATAAGAGTTCAGCTGGAGATAACCGCTGTAACTCTGCTTGTAATTGTTCACTTGTTTGCGGCTCGGTGATTACAAATCGACCACTGCTCATGTCTAAATAGGCTAAACCAAAGTCGGGATCGGACGCTTTTTTATTTTTTGCGTTGTTTTCGGTAATCGCAACAATCAAGTTATCTTGTCTTTCTGATAAAAGCGCTTCATCACTGATTGTACCTGGGGTAATTATTCTGACAACTTTACGCTCAACGGGCCCTTTACTTGTTGCAGGATCGCCAACTTGCTCGCAAATAGCAACTGACTCACCTAATCGTACTAATTTACCTAAGTAATTTTCAACGGCGTGATAAGGCACTCCAGCCATAGGAATGGCATTACCACCACTTTTTCCTCTAGCGGTTAGTGAGATATCTAATAAATCTGCGGCTTTTTTTGCGTCATCAAAAAATAGTTCGTAGAAATCCCCCATGCGATAAAAAATTAAAATATGTGGAAATTCGGCTTTGATCGTCAGGTATTGACGCATCATAGGGGTGTGTTGTGATAAATCTGTCATGTTTTTATTGTGCTTTTGTTTAATTTGTTTTTGATTTTATTCTCTTTTAAGAATTGTGCTGTTTGATGAAAGATTATGAGCAATATTAAATAACTATGAAACCTCACAATTTTGTGGCACTTACTAAGGCAATAATACTTTGGATAGCTACATAGAGCCAGTGATGAATTATAAAACTCACTTGTACCAACACCTTGAGTAAGTCTATTAGGCTCCATAAGTAAAGGAAGAGCAGGTTTTAATTAAGCACTCAAATTATACCAACAAATAAAATAATGAAACCTAACAATGATTATTTAGTTATTCTTTTGTTCATTCACAAAAATTGTTGGTTTTGTACATAAGGCGGATTGTACAGAAAAAGACAGAATAATCCGGCGTTGTTATATAGTAACATTGTTTTTTGGTGGTTTAATTATATCTTTGCAGTGATTTATGGGCATTATCTCTTAATATTGAATGAGTATATTGATGTGAAGAAGGTAAAGCAGAGACGTGTATTTTCAACATTAATCCTAGTCAAACTATTTTATGAAGAATAGAATTAATAAAAGTTAAATTTATAAGTGATTAAATTTATTGTATTATATGGGTTTGTTTATTGTCTCTTTGTTTTGGGACTATGTGCTAATCTTCAGTGGGCGGTTATGAAACTTATGAGGCTTCGGTAGAATTTCCATAATAAATTTTGATTTTCTTATTGTCAATTTAATTAACTTATTTATGTAAAAGTGAAAGCCTTTTTATAGTGGTTGTAAATATAAGTGTTATATTATAACATTCTCTTGTTGTTATATTATAACATTTATATTTATTGTAACTAAGAGGTATCATGAAAAATTTATCGAAAATTATAAGCGTATTACTTGCCCTTTCAGCAAGTAATCAAGTATGCGCAGAGAAAATACAAGGAACTGTCTCTAATAAAGAGGGCGAAGTTGTTTCTGGCGCTGCTGTTAAACTTATGGGCACAACCATCAGTACGCTAACTAATGCAAACGGTTTTTTTTCTATAGAAACTAAGCCAGGGATTTACGAATTGCATGTATCCGCCGAGAAACTTGCTCATGAAAATGTGGTTGTAAATGTTTTTGAAAATAAAAATGCTCAGTTAAGTGTATCGCTTGATAAGTCAGCGATTGAAATTATTGATATTAGCGCAACACCTTTTCATAGTTCAAATATTGAATCAGCATTGCCAATTACTGTGTTGCACGGTGAGAGTCTTCGTATGCGCCAAGAAAACACATTAGGCGATACTTTAAGTAGAGAAGTTGGTGTACATAGTAACTTTCATGGCAGCGTAGCCAGTACACCCATAATACGTGGTTTAGATGGGCCTAGAGTATTAGTAACACAAAATGGGCTCGATGCTGGTGATGCATCACGTGTAGGTCCTGACCATGCTGTATCAACAGAAACGTCAACAACTGAACGAATTGAAGTATTACGTGGGCCAGCGACGCTATTTTATGGCAGTGGTGCTATTGGTGGTGTAGTAAATATTGTGGATGAAAGAATTCCTAGCTCTATAGAGGATAAAGGTGAATGGCTTACCGAGTACAATAGTAATAATGCACAAAGTTTAATATCAGGCTCAATTAATAGTGGCTCAGAAAATATTGCATTTCATGCTGATGGTTTCTATCGAGATAGTGAAAACTATCATGTACCAAAAAAGAAGGGTATTGATGAAATTGCGAACTCTGCTGCTAAGTCAAGTGGGTTTACAATTGGAACAAGTTATTTGCTCGATAATGGATTTGTTGGCATCTCCTATCAAGGTTTAGATCAAAAATATGGTATTCCGGGTCATAGTCATGGTGATGAAGAGGTTGCTGTACTAGCCGATATGGAGCAAAACCGCTGGCAACTACTCAGTAAACTTGATTTTGAAAATGAAATAATAAAATCAGTTAATACCAAAATTGCCTATACAGATTATCGCCATAGTGAATTAGAGGTAGGTGTAGTTGGTACAACGTTTGACAATGAAAGTGTTGAAACCCGTATTGAACTTTTACACCAAGACTTTTGGAACTGGCGTGGTGGTTTAAGTGTTCATTATAAAAAAAGTGATTTCACTGCTGTTGGTGCAGAAGCTTTTACTCCGCCATCTGAAACAAATTCAATTGCATTAGCCTGGATAGAAGAGCGTCACTTTAATGATGTTCTTTTACAGCTAGGTGCACGTATTGAACGTACCGAAATAACCGCAGCTAAAGTACGCTTGCCAGAACTCGATCTTATTGAAGAGCATAGTGATGAACATGAACATGAACATGAACATGAACATGAACAGCACAGCGACGAGCATGGGCAAGAAGGAGTGACCCGTAATTTTGACGTTAAGCATGTATTTACGCCAGTTAGTTTATCAGCGGGTCTAGTGTGGGATTTCATGGATGGGTATAACGTTGGGATATCTTTATCTCATTCAAAACGGGCACCGTCAGCATCTGAGCTATTGTCATTTGGTCCACACATAGGAACAGGTTCCTATGAGGTGGGATCATTATTTTCACTTCATGATGACCATGATGAAATTCCACACTTTGGTTTGACAGAAAACGACATTGTAATGGAAACAGCTAACAATATTGATGTAAGTTTACGTAAATTCAAAGGTGATTTTGGTTTCATATTTAATGCGTTTTATAACCAAATAGATGACTATTATTATGAGCAATCTACCCATTTCCATGCAGGCGACGGACATGACCATAGTGGTCATGATCATGGAAACCATGAAGAAGAGGAGGAAGCACACACACTACCATTATTTGTTTTTACTTCACAAGACGTAAAATTGCATGGCTTTGAAGCGCAAGTAGTTTGGCAAGTAACAGATGAATTCTCATGGCGAGTTCAAGCCGACATCATAAGGGCTAGATTAAAAGCAGGGGGTGAAATACCTCGTACACCACCAGCACGTATTACAAGTGAATTCAGTTACCAGGGTGAGAACATTTCAAGTAACTTATTCATTAGTAACTACTTCAAGCAAACTCATACGGCAACCCTAGAGAGCACAACAGACGGTTACATTATGATTGATGCAAATATTAACTACCATTTTACTGTTGGACAGCATGATTTAGCGGTTTACCTCAAGGGTAAAAACTTAACCGATGAATACGCTCAAGTGCACACCTCATTTTTGAAAAATTTAACGCCACTGGCAGGACGCTCAATTTCTGTTGGTATTCGTGGGTCATTTTAATTTACCTAATTAACAAATAATTCAACAATTTAACAAAGGAAAATCATGAAAAAGTTTCGTTTAAATACAATAATAGTCGCTTGTTCTGCTTTATTTCTAGCAGGCTGTGGCGACAGTGAAACAAATATTACTGAAATCACACCAACACCAACGGATGAGCATGATCACGATCATGGCGGTGAAGTTGGCAAAGGTCGTTTGGCGATAGCTGATGCTGAGCATGCAATTGTACATATTTTTGATTTAGAAGATAATAGCTTAGTTGAGTCTGTATCTTTAACGCACCCAGCAGAATACTTGTACGCTAGCCCAGAAGGTCGCTATGCCGTTGCTGTGCAACGTTCAGTAGACTCGGTCGAATTCATAGATGGAGGTGTTTGGCAAGAATTACATGGAGATCATTATGATCAACATAACGATGCGCCTGAATTGATAAGCTTTACTTTGAGTGATGTAAAACCAACGCATTATGTTCCCCGTGATGATAGAGCGGCCGTTTTTTTTGATGGTAATAAAGAAACAGGTGCAAATGCGAGTTTAAGCATATTGAGTGATGAAAGCATCAGCTTGAGTAAGATCATTGCAGGGTATGACTTTGAAACTTATATGCATGGCACTGCGGAAATTCGGGGCGATTATGTGCTAACAACATTACGTGATAATAATGCTGAAAGTAGTTTACCGGATCAGGTGGTTTTATTAGAAGTGCATAGTGACCACTTTCATCAAGAGCAAGTCTTTGAAACACTTTGCCCAGCTTTACATGGTAGTTTTCAAACAGAAACACATATAGCATTTGCTTGTGGGGATGGAGTTTTATCTATTGAGCAGCAAGGGAGTGTTTTTACACCTCAGAAAATAGATAATCCAACTGATATGCCTGATGGAATCCGCATCGGCTCATTAAAAGGTAGTGCAGAAAGTAGTATCATGATTGGTTCATCGCGTGCGGGTTTCTTTTTAGTTGATTTATCAGGACAAACTATAAAGTCATTTAATTGGCAACAAGAAGAAAGCTTAACTGCATTAACGTATGGTTTTGATGGTCATAATGAACATATGTTGATACTTGATAATAAGGGCTATTTAAACTTGTTTTCTGCGGAAACAGATTGGAAGTTTGAAAGTCGTATTGAAGTTTTTGAACCTACTACTGATGATGCAAAGCCAATAATCATTGCATCAAAAGCACATGAATTTGTATATATCATTAATGGAAAGAAAATAACAACGATTGACTTACATGATGGTGAAGTTGTCGGTAATTTTGACTTAGGATTCAACCCAGGTAAAGCAGCATGGCTTGGTGTATCTGGAGAAGAAGAGCACGAACATTAATAACAGTCACTTGTAATTGTGTTAGTTCAGATTATATCTTATCAATCACCTTGAAAATTACCTTTCATTAAAAAGTTGAATTGTAAACAAAGGATAACTCTCATGTCGTATTATTAAACATACCTTTCACATATAATCGAAAATAATATAGTACTAAGTAACATTTTTTAGTTTAAAAATTGGTTTATTATATCAAAAGTAACTTTTTACATTCAAACTGTAAAAAGTTACTTTTGCCATTATAATTCTTATTAATCAAGAATATAAAAGTCTCGGTCTGTAAAAACAAATAACAAATTAAAAAATATTGTAAAAAAACTTGATACTGTACGAACTTACAGTATACTTGTTTCATTAAAACGAAATAACCAATTACGGTTCGTGGAGCAATCAATGAAAGACGAAAAAGAAAAAGCACTCTCAGCAGCGTTAAGTCAAATTGAACGTCAATTTGGTAAAGGTTCAATTATGAAACTTGGCGACAATAATACGATGGACGTAGAAACAATTTCTACTGGCTCGTTGGGGCTAGATATTGCATTGGGTGCTGGTGGTTTACCCTTTGGTCGTGTGGTTGAAATATACGGCCCAGAATCTAGCGGTAAAACTACTTTGACGTTAGAAGTTATTGCACAAGCGCAGCGTGAAGGTAAAGTGTGTGCTTTTGTCGATGCCGAGCATGCGCTTGATCCTATTTATGCTGAAAAGTTGGGCGTAAATATCAATGAATTATTGGTTTCTCAACCAGATACGGGTGAACAAGCACTTGAAATTTGTGACATGCTAACACGTTCAGGAGCAATTGATATTATTGTGGTTGATTCGGTTGCGGCATTAACACCGAAAGCAGAAATTGAAGGCGATATGGGGGATTCGCATATGGGTCTTCAAGCACGTATGTTATCGCAAGCCATGCGTAAATTGACCAGTAATTTAAAAAAATCCAATACCATGTTAATTTTCATTAACCAGATTCGTATGAAAATTGGTGTTATGTTTGGCAACCCTGAAACAACAACCGGCGGTAATGCACTTAAGTTTTACGCATCAGTCCGTTTAGATATTCGCCGCATTGGCGCTGTTAAAAATGGTGATGAAATCGTCGGTAACGAAACCCGCGTTAAAGTGGTCAAAAATAAAATTGCGCCACCATTTAAACAAGCCGAATTTCAAATTCTTTATGGTCAAGGCATTAATAACTTAGGTGAATTGATAGACTTAGGTGTGCAAAATGGTTTTGTAGAAAAAGCCGGTGCTTGGTACAGCTGTAATGGCGAACGTATTGGTCAGGGTAAAGCGAATGCGGCAAAATACCTAGAAGAACATCCAGAAATGGCTAAAGATGTTGACGTAAAACTGCGTGAAATGTTTTTAACTAAAACCGCACCAGCAGAGAAAGAAGCGGTAGCACAACCGTAATAATACCTTTATGTCAGTTGATACTTAGCTAGAGTTTGTAGCATATCACACTGAAATTTAATAAAAACATCAATATCAAGCGCTATTCTAGACGTAGAATAGCGTTTTTTTTCGTTTTGATTCTAGTTAATAATATTTTGTTTTAGCCATCTAAACGTTTAGATGTTGACATATCTAGCAATCCACGTACTATGATGATTCTAGTGCTATGCTATATTTTTCAGTTGTATTTGAATTTTTTATCCAGTGATAGGTACGTTATGCCAATTAAAATTCCCGATCAATTACCGGCTTTGTCGGTATTAGACAAAGAGAATATCTTTGTGATGTCAGAGCACAGAGCAATTTCACAAGAAATTCGCCCAATGCAAGTGGCGATATTGAATTTGATGCCAAATAAAATTGAAACAGAAGTGCAAATACTGCGGATGTTGTCGAACACTCCGCTGCAAATTAATGTCGAATTTATTCGAATTAATGCTAATGAATCTAAAAATACGCCAACAGAACATCTTGAGAATTTTTATCATTTATTTGATGACATTAAACACAGGCAATACGATGGTTTGATTATTACAGGCGCTCCATTGGCCTTGTTAGATTACTCACAAGTTACCTTTTGGGACAAAATTTGTGAAGTATTTGATTGGGCTGAAAATAATGTAACGTCAACCATGTTTTCTTGCTGGGCGGCTCATGCTGCGCTATACCATCATTACGGTTTAAACCGTCATTTGCGAAAAGAAAAACTATCTGGAGTATTTAAACATACAACCCTAGATGAAAAAGAGCTACTAACGCGTGGCTTTGATGAGAGTTTTAACGTACCACACTCTCGGTATGGGTATATCGATAAAGTTGATTATCAAAGTATTCCAGAAATTCAAATTTTGGCAGAATCAGCGGAGGCAGGTGTTTATTTAGCGGCAAGCAAAAATAAACAGCAAGTTTATTTAACTGGGCATCCTGAATATGACACTACAACATTACATGAAGAATACCTGCGTGATAGCGCTCAGGGCGATAATATTGCTTTGCCAAAAAATTATTACCAAGAAAACGACCTAAATAAAGCGCCAGTAGGGTCGTGGCGAAGTCACGGTAGTTTATTATTTACAAACTGGCTTAATTACTACGTTTATCAAATAACACCTTATAAGTTGGATGCTTCAAACATTAAAGCAATCCATCCAGATACTGTTATATAAATCAGTATTATAATCTTGTGATAACAAGGTTGTTCGGTTTAAAAAATTATCTATAAAAATTGAGAAACACTATGCAAAAATCACCATCATTCTCCCTGCTTGAGCAGCAACTAGCCAACAATATTCTTATCTTAGATGGTGCGATGGGTACCATGATCCAAGCTTATAAGTTTGAAGAGCAAGATTTTCGTGGCGAGCGTTTTGCTGATTGGCATAGCGATTTAAAAGGAAATAATGACTTATTAGTGTTAACACAAAGTGATGTGATTAAAGCCATTCACCTGCAATACCTAGAAGCAGGTGCAGATATTCTAGAAACGAATACTTTCAATGCAACATCTATTGCCATGGCTGACTATGATATGGCAAATTTAAGTGCTGAAATTAATTTAAAAGCGGCACAAATTGCTCGTCAAGCGGCGGATGAATATAATGTTAAAACGCCGAACAAACCGCGTTTTGTCGCTGGGGTGTTAGGGCCAACCAACCGTACATGCTCAATATCGCCAGATGTGAATGATCCCGCATTTCGTAATGTAACCTTTGATGAATTAAAAACGGCATATATTGAATCAACTACCGCGTTAATCGAAGGCGGTAGTGACATTATTTTAATTGAAACAATTTTTGATACTTTAAATGCAAAAGCGGCAATATTTGCAGTTGAGACAGTGTTTGAACAATTAAATGTGCGTTTACCTGTGATGATATCTGGCACAATAACCGATGCGTCAGGTCGGACACTGTCAGGACAAACAACCGAGGCATTTTATAATTCATTACGTCACGCTAAACCTATCTCATTTGGCTTAAACTGTGCGCTAGGCCCCGTTGAATTGCGTCAATACGTGGAAGAATTAAGCCGAATTAGCGATGTGGCAGTATCAGCACACCCCAATGCAGGTTTGCCTAATGCCTTTGGTGAGTATGATTTCACCGTAGAAGATATGAATACTCATGTTGCCGAGTGGGCGACATCAGGTTTTTTAAATATTATCGGCGGATGTTGTGGTACAACGCCGGCACACATTAAGGGCATGGCTGATTCAGTTGCGGGCATTAAACCTCGGAAAATTGAGGCAAAAGAGATCGCTTGCCGGTTATCGGGGTTAGAAGCGTTAACGATTCAAGAAGATTCATTGTTTGTTAATGTCGGTGAACGTACAAATGTCACAGGCTCGGCCATTTTTAAACGTTTGATCAAAGAAGATAATTATGATCAAGCGATCGCGGTTGCTTTACAGCAAGTCGAAAACGGTGCGCAAATCATCGACATTAATATGGATGAGGGCATGCTCGATTCAAAATCAGCCATGGTTCGATTTTTGAATTTGATTGCCGGTGAACCGGATATTGCTAAAGTGCCGATTATGATTGATTCCTCTAAATGGGATATATTAGAAGCAGGCCTCAAATGTATTCAAGGCAAAGGCATTGTTAACTCTATTAGTTTGAAAGAAGGTGAAGCAAACTTTCGCAATCAAGCCGAGTTACTGCGCCGCTATGGCGCCGCAGTTATCATTATGGCATTTGACGAAGACGGTCAGGCCGATACCCGTGTTCGTAAATATGAAATCTGTAAAAGAGCCTATCATATCTTAGTTGATGAAATAGGCTTTCCACCCGAAGATATTATTTTTGACCCTAATATTTTTGCAGTGGCAACGGGCATTGATGAACATAACAACTATGCGGTAGATTTTATCGAAGCGGTTGCAGATATAAAACAAAACCTACCTTATGCGATGATTTCAGGTGGCGTGTCTAATGTGTCCTTTTCATTTCGAGGGAATAATCCTGTTCGCGAAGCTATCCATGCGGTATTTCTTTATCATGCTATTAAAAATGGTATGGATATGGGGATTGTTAATGCCGGACAACTGGCTATATATTCAGATATTCCAGAAAAACTGCGTATTGCGGTTGAAGATGTTATTCAAAATAGTGACGACGGTGCAACTGAGCGATTATTAGATATTGCCCAGGAATATCATGGTCAAGCAGGTGGACAGCAATCCAAGGCTGATTTAACCTGGCGTGAATTACCGATAAACGAACGGTTAGCGCATTCACTAGTAAAAGGCATCAATGAATTTATCGTTGAAGATACTGAAGAAGCGCGACTTGCAGCTACTCGACCACTTGATGTGATTGAAGGGCCGTTGATGGACGGTATGAATATCGTTGGTGACTTATTCGGTGCCGGTGAAATGTTTTTACCGCAAGTAGTTAAATCTGCGCGGGTAATGAAACAAGCTGTAGCTTATTTGAACCCGTATATTGAAGCTGAAAAAACAGAAGTAAGTTCAAATGGTAAAGTGCTATTGGCAACGGTAAAAGGCGATGTACATGATATTGGTAAAAATATTGTTGGCGTAGTATTGCAATGTAATAACTATGACATAATCGATCTGGGTGTCATGGTATCTTGTGAAGATATTTTACGCGTAGCTAAAGAAGAAAATGTTGATATTATCGGTTTGTCGGGCTTAATCACGCCATCGTTAGATGAAATGGCGCACGTGGCACGAGAAATGAAGCGTCAAGACTTTGAGTTACCCTTACTTATTGGTGGTGCAACTACCTCTAAAGCACACACTGCAGTTAAAATAGAACCTCAGTACCAACATCCAGTGGTGTATGTCGCCAACGCCTCTCGCTCAGTTTCTGTAGTAAGTAGCCTATTGTCGGATGAATTACGAGGTGGCTTTGTTGCCAAGCAAAAAGAGGAATACGAGCGCGTCCGTGCTCGTCATTATAAAAAAGGCCCTCGTTCAAGTTTGATTAGCCTAGAAGATGCACGTGCTAATCGCACTCCTATCAGTTTTGATGATTACACCCCAACAAAGCCCAATAAGTTAGGTGTGACTGTAATTGATTCCCTAGATCTTAATGAAGTACGTAACTATATTGATTGGACGCCATTTTTTATGACCTGGCAGTTGTCCGGTAAGTACCCACAAATTTTACAACATGAACTCGTTGGTGAAGAAGCGACCAAGCTTTTCAATGATGCTAATGCGATGATTGATGATGTGATTAATAATAAAAAAATCACAGCAAAAGCGGTATTTGGTTTATTTCCTGCCCACAGAGAGGTTGATGATATTATTGTTTACCGCGATGAAACACGTGCGGATACCTTAATGAAACTGCATCAATTGCGTCAACAAAGTAAAAAACCAGCGACACAATTTAATCGTTGCTTAGCTGATTATATTGCTACAAAAGAATCAGGTGTTGAAGATTACGTTGGAGCTTTTGCGGTGTCAGCAGGTTTTGGTGTTGATGAGTTAGTTAAAGCCTATAATGTCAACCACGATGACTATAATAGTATTTTATTAAAAGCTGTTGCCGATAGGTTAGCAGAAGCGAGTGCTGAATATCTACATGAAAAAGTGCGTAAAGAATATTGGGGTTATGCACCTGATGAAAACTTGGACAATAACGCGTTAATTCGTGAGAGCTATCAAGGAATACGTCCAGCCCCTGGTTACCCAGCGTGTCCTGAGCATACTGAAAAAGGCTTGATTTGGAAACTGTTAAACGTACAAGAAAATATTGGGATGGAGTTAACATCAAGCTATGCAATGTGGCCCGGTGCGGCGGTTAGTGGTTTATACTTTGCTCACCCCGAGTCAAAATATTTTGCTGTCGCTAAATTGGCAAAAGATCAAGTACTTGACTACGCTTCGCGTAAAGGCTTTACACTAGAGCAAACTGAGCGGTGGTTATCAGCTAATTTAGATTATGAGCCAGAATAGCTAAGCACATTTAGCGACGAGTTACGAAAATATCTTAATTATTTTGATGATCTTAAGTATCTTCGCAACTCGCTATTTTACTGACCGTGATTATTCTTACTGCTGCTTAAAATGCCTATCAAAGAAACTCATAATAGTGTTATTTAAATGCACTTTCACTTTTTTACCCCGCATGCTGTGTTTGCTGCCGGGGTAAGTCATTAATTCAAACTGCTTATTTTCATCTTGTAAGGTTTTCATTAATTTAGTGGTATTAGTAAATAATACATTATCATCTGCCATACCATGATAGACCATTAACGGACTTTTAAGGCCGCTAACATAAGGAAATACGCTAGAGGCTTCATAGCCAGCAGCATTGATTTCTGGGTGGCTTAAATAACGCTCTGTGTAATGAGTATCATAAAGTAACCAGTCAGTTACTGGGGCACCACTGACACCGGCTTTAAAATAATCACTCGCTTTGAATAGTGTCATTAGCGCCATATACCCCCCGTAAGAATGACCGAAAATGCCAATGCGCTCTTTATCGACAAAAGGAAGAGAGTGTAAATACTGAACCCCCGAAATTTGATCTTCTACTTCAACTTGGCCTAGCTTTTCGTAAATAGGAAACTCAAAGTCAGTGCCGCGATAATTAGAGCCTCGATTGTCTAACTGAAAGACAATATAGCCTTGTTGCAACATATATTGAGTCATATCTGCGCCTTGCCAGCTATTTTTAACGGTTTGAGCATGAGGCCCACCATAAACCTTCACAATAACGGGATATTTCTTACCCGGCACCATATTCTTAGGTTTATATAATTTGTAATAGAGCGTTGATTTACCATCATTTGAGGTGATATTGCCAAATTTAGGTGCAATTAACTCGTTATAGTAAGGGCTAATAGGGTGTTGCTCATCAATGCTATTTTGTTCTAACCATGTGATATGCTGGCCATCGGCTTGATGTAAGCTAACTTGTTTAGGTGTTGATATATTAGAAAAACTATCAATATAGGTTTTGCTATCTTTACTAAAGTTAATACTATGGAAACCATTACGTTTAGTGACTCTAGCAACATGCTCAGGTGATTTTCCACTTAGCGGCACGCGATATAAATGACGTTCAAGTGGAGTATCGGCACGACCGGTAAAATAGATGACACCCTTTTCTTCATCAATGTGTTCAATCTGGTCAACTACCCAATTGCCTTTAGTTAACTGACTGATTAATTTGCCTTGATTAGAAAAGTGATATAGATGTTTAAAACCATCACGCTCTGAAGCCCAAATAAAGGTTTTATTGTCACTTAAAAAATACAGATCGTTATGCAAATTCAACCAATGATCTGAGTGTTCGGTTAATAAGGTTTTTTGTTTGCGTTTTTTAAGATTATACGCTTTGAGCTTTAAGGTTTTTTGATCGCGACTTTGCCATTGATAAGATAAGTTTTTACTGTCTGGTAGCCATTTTACCCTTGGCAGGTAAAAATCATGCTTATTGTCTCCACTCGCTTGTTCAAGGTCAATAAAACGTGTTTTCTTGCCTTTAATATCGGTAACCGCTAATTCAATGATGACATTTTTAGTACCCGTTGCAGGATATCGTTGTTCGATCAATTCAATGTTTTCAGCATATATTTCATTACGAATAACGGTTTTAACAGGGCTTTCATCTACCCGTAAAAAAGCAATGTGTTTTTCATTGGGCGACCACCAATAACCAGTCATTCTATCCATTTCTTCTTGAGCAACAAACTCACTCATGCCATTTTTGATGTTATTGCTGCCACCATCTTTGGTTAACTGAACTTCTTTACCACTTTCAATGTGTAAAACAAAGACATTTTGCTCTCGAATAAAGGAAACATAATTACCTTTGGGGGAAAATTTAATATCAGTTTCAAAAGCAGCTGTTTCGGTTAAACGTTTTGCAGCTTTAGTCGCTAAATGATAATAGTAAACGTCACCATTGAGTGGAAATAACAATGCGCTGCCATCACTTGAAAACTTATATTCCATGATGCCAAAACCATAAATACGTTGTCGTTCACGGCGGGCTTTTTCTTCATCAGAAAGAACTTCTGTGCCACTAAACAGCGCTTGAGAATCAACCAACAATCTATTTTCTTTACTTGCTAGGTTGTACTCCCATAAATCATAACGGTTTAAATCATCACTTTTCCCTTGTAAGTAGGTTACCCGTGAGCCATCAGGGGAAAACTTTAAAGATTTGGGAGTGACACCGTTTAATGAGGGAGAACTAAAAATACGCTCAATGGTTAAGGGGGTGTTTGTTTTACTAATAGTGCTTGCAGTCGGTTCAGTTGCCTGAACTGCCGTATGATGGAATAAAGCAGAGCAAAGTACCGAGGTAATGCCTATAAGAGAATGTTTTATGTGTTTTTTCATGAATAAACCAAAAATTATTTTATTGTATTAAAAAAGAGCTCATTACTAAGCACCGAGTGCTTAAATGACTTCTAATGCTTCACTTAATTTCTTTACGCCGATAACTTCCATGCCCTCAATGGTTTGTTTGGGCTTATTGTTAAAGGGAACAATAGCGCGTTTAAAGCCATGTTTAGCCGCTTCATTGATCCTTTCTTGGCCGCTTGGTACAGGGCGAATTTCACCAGATAAACCTACTTCCCCAAAAATAACCAAGTCTTGTGGTAGGGCATTATCTTTAAAGCTAGAAACCAATGCAAGGATCAGCGCTAAATCAATGCTGGTCTCAGTTACCTTTATGCCGCCGACAACATTAACAAATACATCTTGATCGTTTAGCTGTAAACCACCATGGCGATGTAAGATAGCCAACAGCATAGATAATCGGTTTTGCTCAGCGCCAACTGCGACCCTGCGTGGGTTGCCAAGTGCTGAATGATCAACCAAGGCTTGGATTTCCACTAATAGTGGGCGAGTACCTTCCCATAGCACCATTACTACACTGCCTGCGGTCTGCTCTTCGGTACGACTTAGAAATATGGCCGAAGGGTTCTTAACTTCTTTTAAGCCTGAGCCTGTCATAGCAAAAACCCCCAACTCGTTAACAGCACCAAAACGGTTTTTGCTGCCGCGCAAGGTGCGATATCTAGAGTCGGTACTACCTTCGAGCATGATTGAGCAATCAATACAATGTTCAAGCACCTTAGGGCCAGCGAGAGAGCCATCTTTGGTAACATGGCCGACGAGTAAAATAGCCACGTGGTACTGTTTGGCAAAGCGCGTCAAATAAGCGGCGCTTTCTCTTACTTGTGAAACACTGCCCGGTGCGGATTGAATATCACTCATGTGCATTACTTGAATTGAGTCAATCACTAAAATTTTGGGTTGCTCTTTAAGCGCAATATGGCAAATATTTTCAACACTGGTTTCTGACAACATTTTTAACTGGTTTGTTGGCAAGCCTAAGCGTTTTGCCCGCATTGCAACTTGTTGCAACGATTCTTCACCTGTGATGTACAAAGCCGGCATGCTGCTTGCCAAGGCGCACATGGTTTGTAAAAGCAGGGTGCTTTTACCGGCACCGGGTTCACCGCCAATTAAAATAGCGCTGCCGGGAACAATCCCGCCTCCAAGCACACGATCAAACTCCACAAAGCCAGAGCTGAACCTCGGTAAGTCGGCTAGATCTATTGCATCCAGTGTTTGAACACTGGCTTGCTCATTTGCAACAGACCCAGCAAAGCCTGAGAAATTACCACCGCGAACAGGCAGTTTAGCTTGCCTAAACTCTGAAATTGTATTCCATGCCTTGCAATCTGTACATTGACCTAACCAACGAGAGTATTCTGAACCACAGTCAGTACAAACGTAGGCGCTTTTAGCTTTTGCCATACTTTTCCTTTGATATTATTTGCTTTTAGGCACAAAAGTTGCTTTATTTGTAAGCTTATAAATGGATTGTTTTATTCTTAAACTCAATTATTTAAACTGATTATAGGTTTAATGCTATTGTTGAATATAAACGGTTCAAATTATAATGCTATTTTGCATCGTATTAACAGCAAGAGTTAGTAAAATATTATTTCATGAATATAGACTTTTCCAAATATCAAAAATTAATTAATAGTTTCCGTGGCGAAGCCAATAAGCCAAGCTTTGATATTAAGTTTAATCAAAGTACCGCGAATATGGCTAAGACGGAAAAATTCTTATTAAAAATGGAATTGAAACGATTAGCTAGTGCTTGTACGCGCTCTATTGACTTGCGCGGTTTAGTTGATGGTGATTGTAAGTTATATGAATACAGCGGCCAAAGTCACTTTCTCGATGATGTGGCCATAAAGGTATTTGAAGAAAATATTGAACAATATAAAGGTTATACTTTTGGTGTTTATGATGCGGTGAAAAACACTGAAAATAATTTTCGTGTTATTTATCAAAAAGAACAAAATAAGAATAGTCAACTCAGCGAGGCAATGACAACCACCTCGTCGCAAAAAAAATCTGCTGACAAAATCCAATACCCAGTTAGGATCTTTTCGCTTAATCAATCTATTGATCGTATCGAAGAGCGGATGAATTATGTCACCCCGTTAACCATTGTGTTAGATGACAATCAACGTAAAACAGTGAGTAGTATCGATATCAGTATATCGGGGTTGAAATTTAGACTAAACAGTCAGACGCCCTTACATATTGAACAATTAATTAAAGTTACTTTTAACGAGCTTCACCATAATTTTCAATTTAAAAAAGATCAGGCGTTGATTTATCAAGTCAAAAATATTCAAAGTGATACCAACACCCAACTTGTTGGTTGCCAGCGTATTGAAGCGGAGGGTGAAGATGCTTTTAAAGCGTTTTTATTCAGCTATATTCAAGCAAATAAACGCCGCTATAAAATCAACCTAGAAAATACGATTTCAACACTACAAGCAAGAACTTTTGAGCATTATGTGCTACCAAAGTTGAACGAGTTGCCAATTTTCTTTCAGCACAAAAACAAAGCGATATTGCCACGTTATGCGTTAACCACCAATAACAACCAGTCAACCTTTCAATATTGGCAAGATGAAGAAAGTCACTCAAATTTGCAGTTTTTAGTTAACGAAGAGCGTTTAGCGAGGTTGTTAAAAAAAACGAGGCAAGGTAAGCCATTATTAGTGTATAGCTTTATTCATCAACACCAAGGTAAAGATTTCTTTTATACCTTAGACGAAGACCAAGTTGACGCTGATGATGGATTTTTGTCCACATTTTTAACGTTTGCAGCAAATAAAAGCTCGTTTGCGATCACTCAACTAAGCTATTTCCCTGTAGAGCCGTCTAAAGCTTATCTACCTTTTGCCTTAGCTAACAGCCAAGAATTGACAAAGCAGTATATAAATCTTCCTCCCTCGGCTTCTGTCATTGATACTATCACAGCCTTAGACTTTGCTGTGGTAGCCTGTGATATAACCCATTCTACCGCGGTTGAGCAATATAAAAACTTTAGCACCCAAGCCATTGATAGAAATCGGTTAAAACAATTTGGTCATAAGCGCTCTAAAGAAAAAATAACAGTAGATGAGCTTGGTCTTACCTATAAAAATCAGCGTCAAACACCCCGGTATTTGTATAACACACCAACGACATTAGAGTGTAATAATACACAGTGGCAAGGAAAGACAATTGATTTTTCAATTTCAGGCTTAAAAGTTGAGTTAGACAGCAGCGCAGATGTGTGTGCGGGCGATATTGTAAATATTACTTTTCCTGCTTTACAAAAAATTACTTCTACCCATGATTTAAGGTTAATACCTTACGAAGTTATTCGCACCAATAAAAAACAAAGCGTCATAAATTTAAGGGGATATGTCAAAGATCATCAGCATGTTGGACGATCATTTTTTAAAGTATTAATTGACAAAAATAAAGATAAACTAATTACCGATGACTATTCGTTATTAATACCGGGCTTGGCGGAAGCATTAAGAACCCACTATGCACAAAGCATGCAAATACCAGCGTTAATTGTGCAAACTAGTGGCAGCCGTTATAAGATTGAAGTGTTAGTAAGTAACAACGAAGCAGATGAGTTTTTGCAATGCTTGCATAAGTTAAGTGATAGAAAAAGCTTTTATAATTTTTATCCCATCATAAGTAAGCTGTATAAAGATAATTATCTTGAAAGTTGTTTGAAAAAATTGATCATCAATCAAGAGCCTATTGCTCAGGTACTGTATATTTCCATCAGTAATAAGGTGGTGCAGGCAGATAGTTCTATTAACGTGAGGTTTGAAAGTGAATTACCGACTTCAGGAATAAGAAAAGCTTTTATTAAGAAGTCGATAGAAAAAGGGCACTTTTTTGCAATAGCATTGAACATTTCACGTACTAAAGAGCCCAATATTGAATATTTAAACGCTGAGTTAAGTTATATCAGCGCTTATGCCATTCATCGAAGTAAGCAATTAGAGCAAGAGATTTGGAGTGTGGTTGCGGCTATTCAATATGTTGATATAACCCATGAAGTCGTTTTTAGTCATGGGCTGTAAAGTCCTAACAACAATGTTGTATCTTGTCGTTAGGCTAGCCAATGAAGTAAGCAATCTAACCCTTGTTGGTTAATGCTCGTATCGGCTTGTGCTAATACGATGGGCTTGGCATGAAAAGCAACGCCAAAACTTGCTGCTGCCATCATTACCAGATCATTTGCACCATCACCCATTGCCACAGTTTGTGAAGCAGGTATCTGGTATTTCTCAGCTAATAGATTAAGCGAATCGGCCTTAACTTGCGCATCAACCACAGAGCCTAATACCTTTCCTGTTAATTTACCGTCAATAATTTCTAATACATTGGCAAAAGTATCATCAAGTGCTAATAGTGTTTTCAGGTGATCAGCAAAATAGGTAAAGCCACCTGAAGCAACTGCAATACGCCAATTATGTTTTTTAAGTTCAGTAATTAGGGGTTCTAACCCCGCCATTAATGGGATATTTTTAGCGACATCGGCAAGAATTTGCTCAGGTGCGTTAGCTAATGTTGCCACGCGCTGATGTAGGCTCTGTGCAAAATCTAATTCACCTTGCATGGCAAGCTCAGTTACGGCAGCAACTTGTTCACCCACACCCGCTAATTTGGCAATTTCGTCAATACACTCAATCTCAATGGTAGTTGAGTCCATATCCATTACTAATAAGCCCGGTTGGGCTAGGCTTGGTGCGTTTTTAACTAATGCAGCTTCGAACTTTTGAGCTAGGGCAAAGTCAGCCAGTGCTTTGCGTGCGCTAATAAAATCATCACAACAAATACCAAAGCGATAACTTGTTTGCTTATTGCGCGTATTGATGGCTTGCAACATTTCAATATTAAGCTGGCAGTGATGTTGTAAAGCAAGCAAATTGGCTAATGATAAGTCAGCGAAAACGACTAGCTCCACGCATGATGGTTTAATGTTTTTGTCACTACTTACCGTTAAGGCATCCTCATTTAAGGCAAAAGCAACAGGTAGTTCGAGGTCGGTTGGGTTAGTTGCAAAATAACTTTCAAGTGATAAGGGTAATACATTAGTAGAAAAAGACACGTTAACTCTCTATTATAAGTGCATGTCTTAGTTCGCCATGCAAGTTTATGATGAATAAATTAGAACAGCCTTTATACCCTAAACTATCGCCAATTTATAATAAAATTCTGCAATTAGTTAGTGCTATTTTGCTTATCGTGTTGTTGATGAGCTTTTGGGTTGCCAACACAGAAAAAAACAATCGCTTGGTAGAGCTGTACTTTACGGATGTTGCTGACAAATTTTTGCAGCAAGGGGTTGCTGGAATTTCAGTTTTGCTGAGCCAAAAAGATGCCGATATCAGTAAAAAAGATCGTTATGCCCAAGTACAAGCTTATTTAAATAACCTTGCCCGTGCAGATCATATTAAACAAGTGCATTGGTATGATAAAACAGGTTTGCTGTTGCTTAGCTCTGAAATAAATGATCAAGCAAGTGGTTCAATTAAGTTGCTTTACGGTATAGATGAAAGCTTGACCACCTTAGATAAAAGTCAACAATATGTGCCATTTATTAAAGAAATTCGTACCGATACCTTAATTGGCTATTTACGCTTTACCATTGAAAAGTCATATTTAACCTCTTCGTTGACTAAAAATCATAATGAAAGTCAAACATTGTTTCGGGCGTTACTAATTGTTGCCGGTTTGATTGGTTTTCTGTTAACACGCGGTTTAAACCGTTTTAGCCGCCAAGGCTATCGTGCGCCAAGTTTGCGTTCATCGGCAAAAAACAACTGATCAACATTAAGCTCTAATTGCTGGGCAACTACGTCTGAAGACTCTGCTCTTATTGCTACTAACGCTTGAAATACTATCAGCAGGTTTAAGGGGGAATTGTTCATTCCTTGCTGCCCTAATGGCTGCATTGCTGGCGCGTCGGTTTCAATCACTAAACTGGCTAAAGGTAAACGCTTAACAGCATTAATGGTTTTTTTTGCTCTAGGGTAGGTGATAGTGCCACCAATTCCTAATTTGTAACCTAAATCAAGGTAAGCTTTCGCTTGCTGATAATTACCTGAAAAAGCATGAATAACGCCGCCTTTACTGACATTATATTTTTTTAAAAGCGGCACTATATACTGATGTGACTGACAATGATGCACAATAACCGGCAAATTGTGTTCTTGGGCGAGCTGAAGCTGCATTTCAAAACACTGTTGTTGTAGCTCAATGTTTTTAGCAAATGCTTGCTCATTGTGAGTATTCTTTTTCGCTTTAAACACATCAATACCGCACTCACCTATTGCAACTACTTGCTGGTGGTTATTGTCCAATGCTATTTTCAGTGTTTTTTTGAGCTGTTTTGTTTGAAAGTCAAGGTCGATATTTTCAGCACTGAGCTCGTTACCTGGGATCAAAAACCACGGATGTATACCTAGGCCGCATGCAATATTAACCTTGGCCTTTAATTGCTCAGTTAGCGATAATACGCTTTGCCAGCGCTCAGGGGTAACACTGGGGACAATAATGCGATGAATATGTTTATCATGGCATTGTTGAAGGAGGGTAGGTAAACTCTGGTGAAATGCTTGAAAATCAAGGTGGCAATGACTATCGGTAAATTTCATCATTGCCTCCTTTATACATAAATAAGAGTGAGTTGGGTTGCTCGTTACTCGCTTTGGACTAGCCGATGAATTTTCGAGCGTTGCGGAACATACGAACCCAAGGTGAATCTTCACCCCAACTGTCAGGATGCCACGAGTTAGCTACCGTTCTAAATACACGCTCAGGATGAGGCATCATAATAGTTACCCGACCATCGGTGGTGGTTAATGAAGTAATACCATCAACTGAGCCATTTGGGTTAGCAGGGTAAGTTTCAGTTACATCACCGTAGTTATTTACATATCGCATGGATACAGTACCTGAATTATTAGCAGCATCAATAGCTTCATCAGAGCTAAATTCAGTACGACCTTCACCGTGAGAAACAGCAATTGGCATCATTGAACCAGCCATATCTTTAAATAGTACCGATGGGCTATCTTGAATTTGAACCAGTGAGAAACGGGCTTCAAAACGTTCTGATTTGTTTTGTACAAAGCGTGGCCATGCTTCACTGCCTGGAATGATCTCTTTCAAGTTAGACATCATTTGACAACCATTACACACACCCAATGAGAAGGTATCTTCACGCTCGAAAAACGCCTTAAACATTGCTTTAGCGCTTGGGTTAAATAAGATGGACTTAGCCCAACCTTCACCCGCGCCTAAAACATCACCATAAGAGAAGCCTCCACAAGCGACTAAACCATTAAAGTCGGCTAAATCAGCTCGCCCTGCTAAGATATCTGACATGTGAACATCAACAGCGACAAAACCTGCACGGTCAAAGGCTGCTGCCATTTCAACGTGTGAATTAACGCCTTGCTCTCTTAAAATGGCTACACGAGGATTGGTTCCTTGTTGTGCATCTTTTGCAATTAGCTCAGCAACAATATCTTCATTAATATCAAAGCTTAAATCTGCATTCAAACCCGGATCTTCAGTATCATACTTTACATCGTGTTCTTGTTGTGCGCATTCAGGGTTATCACGTAGAGATTGCATCTTGTAAGTGGTGTTAGCCCAAGTAGTACGATAATAAGTGCGAGAATTCTCTAGTACAACCTCACTATCGCGTGAGAAACGGATAGTGTCTTCGTTGTTAATACGACCAATATCAGTCGCGTAATCTAAAACACCGTGTTCAGCTAAAATAGCGTGAATATCATCAATATCACTTTCGCGAACTTGAATAACTGCACCTAATTCTTCATTAAATAACACTGATACGTTGTCGCCAGGTAACGCTGATAAATCAATATCAACACCCGTATGGCCGGCAAATGCCATTTCACATACGGTAGTAAATAATCCGCCATCAGAAATATCGTGATACGCTACTAGTTTTTCATTACGTACTAAAGATTGCATGGCGTTAAAGAAGCCTTTTAATACTTCTGGGCTATCAACATCAGGGGTTTCATTACCAAGTTGTTTATAGACTTGTGCTAAACATGAACCACCTAGACGGTTTTTACCTTTTGATAAATCAAAGGCAACAATACGCGTGTCACCAAGGTCATTACGTAACTGTGGAGTAACAGTTTTGCGAATGTCTTCAACAACACCAAACGCGGTGATAATTAATGACATAGGTGAGGTTACTGATTTATCAACAGTACTGACTTCACCATTCTCATTTGTATTTTCTTCAGTCCACTGGGTACGCATAGACATTGAGTCTTTACCGACTGGAATCGTTAACCCTAGGACAGGGCAAAGCTCTTCGCCAATGGCTTTAACCGCTTCATAAAGACCTGCGTCTTCACCGGGATGGCCGGCAGGAGACATCCAGTTTGCCGAAAGTTTAATGCGGTTTAAGCTATCTCCATTTGAGCCAGCAATATCAGTACCGGCAATATTCATTAAGGATTCGGCTACAGCCAAACGTGCAGAAGCGCCAAAGTTTAATAAGGCAACAGGTGTTCGTTCACCCAATGACATTGCTTCACCATGGTAAGAATCAAGCGCTGAAGCCGTTACGCCACAGTCAGCTACTGGCACTTGCCAAGGGCCAACCATTTGGTCTCGGTTAACCATACCTGTTACAGAGCGATCGCCTATGGTAATCAGGAAGGTTTTTTCAGCAACAGTTGGTAGGCTTAAAATACGATTAGCAGCGTCGTCAAGTGTAATATCTTTCACATTTAAGATATCACCAACAGCTTTAGCACTTTGTACATCTTTGAAGATTTTAGGTGTTTTACCTAACAATACATCAAGAGGTAAGTCGATAGGGGTATTTAACGCTTCATCGTTTGCAAAATGTTCGTCGGTTACGGTTAAATGCTCTTCTTCTGTGGCACGTCCAACAACAGCAAACGGTGCACGCTCACGGGCACAAATATCACTAAATTGTGCTAATTGTGCATCAGATACTGCCAATACGTAGCGCTCTTGTGACTCATTACACCAGATTTCGTGTGGTGCCATGCTGCGTTCGTCATTGGGTACGTTACGAAGCTCAAACACACCACCACGACCGCCATCAGACACCAGCTCAGGGAAAGCATTTGATAAGCCTCCAGCACCCACATCATGAATAAATAAAATAGGATTAGCATCACCAAGTTGCCAACATTTATCGATCACTTCCTGACAACGACGTTCCATTTCTGGGTTTTCACGTTGCACCGAGGCAAAATCTAAGTTTTCAGCTGATTGACCAGAAGCCATTGAAGATGCTGCGCCACCGCCTAAACCAATGTTCATTGCTGGGCCACCTAGGGCAATTAAATTTGCGCCAACAATAATATCGCCTTTTTGCACGTGCTCATCACGAATATTACCTAAACCACCAGCCAACATAATGGGTTTGTGGTAACCACGAACTTCTGTGCCATTAAATGAGTTGACTTGTTCTTCGTACGTACGGAAATACCCTAAAATGGCCGGGCGACCAAACTCATTGTTAAATGCCGCACCACCAAGTGGGCCTTCTAGCATAATATCTAAGGCAGAAACAATGCGATTAGGCTTACCAAAATCACTTTCCCATGCTTGTTCAAAGTCAGGAATACGTAAATTGGATACTGAAAAGCCAACTAAGCCGGCTTTAGGTTTAGAGCCAATACCGGTTGCCCCTTCATCTCGAATTTCACCACCAGAGCCTGTTGCCGCACCCGGATAAGGTGAAATAGCCGTAGGATGGTTATGGGTTTCAACCTTCATTAAAACTTGAATATCTTCGTGGTTGTAGCCATACACGTTAGTTTCTGGGTTAGGGAAGAAACGACCACCCTTGTTGCCTACCATAACAGCGGCGTTATCTTTGTATGCACTTAAGACAAAGTCAGGGTTGACTTCGTGGGTATTACGGATCATTTTAAATAATGATTTAGGTTGTTTTACGCCATCAATAGTCCAATCTGCGTTAAATATTTTATGACGACAATGCTCTGAGTTCGCTTGAGCGAACATATATAGTTCGATATCGTGCGGATTGCGACCGAGTTTACTGAAATTTTCAAATAAATAATTTACTTCATCGTCAGCAAGGGCTAACCCTAATTCAATATTGGCTTGTTCTAAGGCATTTTTACCGCCGTTTTCAATATCGATAGCGGTTAATTTACCTGGATCTGAACTGGCAAATAACTGGCTAGCATCACTAAATTCTGCGAACACGCTTTCCATCATACGATCATGCAACAGCGCACTTAATTGCATTTTTTGCTCAGCAGATAAGTTAGCTCCTTCTGCCAACGTAATATAATAGGCCATGCCACGTTCTAGGCGCTCAACTTTGGTTAAACCACAATTATGTGCGATATCGGTAGATTTTGATGACCAAGGAGAAATCGTTCCTGGACGAGGAGTAACTAATAAAAATTGACCCGTTGGTTCATGTTCTTCAATTGTTGGCCCATAGGTTAATAATTTTTCTAATACGCTTTCTTCGTCAGGCGATAGCGCGTCTTTTAGTTGTGCAAAATGAGCAAATTCAGCGTAAATATCTGTCACTGGCAGAGCTAAATCGTCACATTGAGCTAATAATTTATTTACTCTAAATTCAGAAAGTGCTGGAGCGCCACGAAGGTTTTTTATTAACGTCGTTTTGGGCATCGTCATAGGGTAATCACCAAGTTTGTGTGGGGTTTTGGTTAAGTTTTTTACTCGACAAAAACTAACCGAAAATTTCGCGCGTATTATAGTAGAAATTTTCCTTTTTGGTAAGCGCTAAAGTTTGATGTTTGCATTTTAAAAGGAAAAAGGTAATGGATCTTTTTTTTTCACTAATAGCATTAAACTTCAAAACAATAGAGTTAGTGTTTTACACATATAATTCTTGTTCTAGTAAAGGGTTTTTGTGCTAGATTTTTTAGGATTTTTTTCTGTGACCATTTCATCTATTCTACTAAGTAATACTTTGCTAGATGACTCCATATTACAAACATTTTCAATAATTTCATCTCTAATGCTTTTATTTCCTTGCCAATTTTTTTCATAGCCCTGCAATGCTTGCACAATAGATTGATGCACCTTTTGATGTGGCAAATCAATTTTTGAGAAACTCTCTGTATTTTCAAAGCGCTTACCTTGTTCACCAAAATACCACTGCCCAAATAAACAATCATGGTGGTCGGCAGTCACAATTTTACGACTTTCATCATGTTCATCATCATTATTTGAAATAGCTCTATAAGCATTTTGTTTAAATACCATTAAGTCTGCTTTAACTAAAGAGCCTGCAGCTTGATCTTTTGCTGTATTTACACACGTAGTAGTTTTTATAGCTGAAACCAATAATGCTTCGATATTCTCATAAACGTCATCAATTAGTTCATTAGCTGAAGTAGTTAACGACACTGATTGCTCCGTTTGATCGGTAATATTAGCCACACGTTTAGAAAAAGATTGTAAAATTGTTGCTATTTCATCGGCTATTTCTTTGGTACGAGATGACAAGGCTTTGACTTCATCGGCTACAACAGCAAAACCTCTTCCGTGTTCTCCAGCACGAGCTGCTTCAATAGAAGCATTTAAAGCAAGTAAATTAGTTTGATCTGCAATAGCTGTAATAGCAGAAAGGGCGCTTGAAATTTCTTGGCTATCTTTGTTAAGTTCTTTTACAACACTGGCAACTGATTCAGCATTTTCATTAATATTTTTAAGAGAAAAATTAATGTCCTTCACAGCTTTACTACTCGCTTTGGCCGAAGTGACATTTTGTTCAGCCAATAACTCAACTTCAGTGACTTCCGTTGATATTTTTGTTAAATCCTGCTGGCTTCCACGTAAATCTTCAATCAAATTTTGAGTGTTAAGCTCATACAACTCACTTGTTAGGGCATTTTGTGAGATAAATTCAACATTTTTATTCATGGCTTCAAGTGACTTATTGATATGCTGTAAAGATGATTTTAATAAACCAGGCAAAGCAGTTGGAAAAGTTGGTCTAGAAAAATCATTATCTACGGCGTAACGAAAACAGGTGTTCACTTCATTGAAGTAATTTTCTAGAATATCAAAAAGTTCATTTAATTCCCAAGCAACTTTACCAACCTCGCCCTGTCCTTTTGTTTGCGTGATCCGTTTTGTTAATTGGCCTCTATTAGCTAAAACTAGTACTTGGTTAATATTATTTAATGTAGTTAAATACTTATTAAAACTCATAAATATTTTTACTGACATCACCCCTATCATAATAGCAATTCCTAAGAGGAAGTAGTCTGCACCATGTTCCAAAAAAATATACGCAAACATGCTGGTTGCAATTAATCCAAGCAAAGTCGCATAAATTTTAAGTTTAGTTTTTAATAAGGGTATATTTGCTGAAACTTTAGTTGATTTGTTGACACGACTATTTTTATGATTCCCCATATATTCCTCTACTGCGAGTTAAACAAACCAATAACAAAATCTTGATATTCAACATTTAAGTTTTTCAATTGTTTTTGCAAATAATCAATTGAGTTATCTTCAGCTATTTTATTCGAACTTGCTGAAGCCTCTATTTCTAGCATTGTTTCATAAATAGGTTCTATTACATCTAAGGCAGAAATAGGAGGCTTTCGCCTTACTGACAAATAACCTGATAACTTACCATTCACATCATATTCTGGAGTGATGTTTGCAAATACCCAATAATATCGCCCATCACTACGTAGGTTTTTAACAAAACCAAAAAACTCTTTTTCTTTTTTAATCGTCATCCAAATAAACTTAAAAACGCCTTTTGGCATATCCGGGTGACGAATAATATTGTGGTTAATATTAAGTAATTTATCTTCAGATAAAGCTGACATTTCCATAAAAGTTCGATTGGCGTATATTATGTGGCCACGTAAATCAGTTTTACTAACAATAAATTGTTCATCGCCCATACAAACTTCTTCGTCAATAATTGTGACGCTGGTATCATTGCTTTTATTTTTTTGCATTTATTCATCCATCTTTCTTCTGCATTTATCGCTATAAAAATATGTTTTCGTTATGGATTTTAATATGTTTTTTAAATTTTTGTTAATACATGTATAGCTAATGCCTACCCTGAAATCAATAAAAGTTATTAAATACGGTAATATTTCTTGTTCGCTCAGGTTTAAACGTCCAATTCGTCACGGTATGATTTCCTTCTACGTGGTTTAGGGTAATTATCCAAGACAGAAAAAAACTTGATGAACTTGTTAGCCAATCACTCATGAGTGAATTATACCTACACATAGGTCTGATCTGGTTTAAAGGCATAGGACACTTTGATAAAGGATAATATCCTAATTATTTGAGGTGTTTTATTAGTCAAAAACGACAATACAAAACTTACACTCTAGCTTTCAGTGAAGAAGCTATGACTTTAGTCATTGAACAGGGTTCTAACGTACTAGAGCCAGCAGAGTCTTTAGGGGGCAGACCTAACTTACTTTATGGTTGGAAGTAGTAATTTGAAGATAAGCAATCAGCTGTAGTTTTAGCTGATGATGAACGTAGTGTGTTAATGAAACTTTGTAAAGAAAACAAACAACTGCGTATGGAAAAAGCAAGATTAAAGAAGGCTAGTGCCTTCTTGGCAAGAGAAATAAAAAAAAGTTATCAGTGAACCTGAGCTAATGTTATATCGACACACGAAAGTTTTATTTAAAGTAAGCATGAAAAAATACTTGGCTAACTGAGGAATACACGCCACAATTGAATGATGATATTTACTAATTTTAATAACAACTTCACTCAGACGTTTACGCGAATAGTGATTACTATCTTATTGTTGACCGGGGTTTTTTCTTGCGATGAAAAAAGACAGTCAGCCAGTTTTTCCCGCATGGTTGAACGCGGCTATGTCACTGTTGGCACCCTGTATGGTCCGAATAGTTTTTCTTTGCAAGGCGATGAAATTCGTGGTGAAGGCTATACTGGATTTGAGTATGAGTTGGCAAAAAAATATGCGGATTACCTGAATCTAAAATTAAAAGTTGTAGCAAGTTACTCCCTTGACGAGTTATTTATTAAATTAAATACTGGTGAAGTAGATTTTTTAGCAGCGGGGTTATCGATAACGGATAAACGGTTAGAGCGTTTTCGTTTTGCGCCAAGTTATGAGAGTGTTAGCCAAAAGTTAGTATTTAAACAAGGAAATGTGAGGCCCAGAGATATTGATGATTTAACCGGTACATTGATGGTTACCGCGAACTCTAGCCATGCAGAAAACTTACAAAGGTTACAGCAGAACAATCCTGATCTTACTTGGATTGAAACCTCAGAATTTGACAGTGAAGAGTTGTTAATTAAGTTATTGGAAGGCGAGATAGACTACACCCTTATTGATAGTAATGCCTTGGCGGTTAATCGCCGATATTATCCAGAAGTGAGTGTTGGTTTTACTATTAAACAAGCCGAGCCATTAGCATGGATGGTGAGTAAAAATAGTGATGACGCTATTCTAGCAAGCTTGGTCGAGTTTTTTGGTCAAGTGCATCACAATGGTACTTTATTAGCCCTAGATGACAAATATTATGGCCATATAGAGCAATTTAATTACGTTGAAACGCGCACTTTTATCAAAGCAGTGGAAACAAAGCTACCTCAATACCAGCCAATGTTTGAAAAATATGGTCAAGAAATTGATTGGCGTTTGCTTGCGGCGATTAGTTATCAAGAGTCGCATTGGCGACCGCATGCCCGCTCTCATACGGGTGTGCGAGGTATGATGATGCTAACCCTTGCAACGGCTAAACAAATGGGGATAAAAAGCCGATTAGACGCCGAGCAAAGTATTCGTGGTGGGAGTAAATACTTTAAACGTATGATTGCGAAAATGCCCGATAGAATACCAAACCCTGATCGAATATGGTTTGCATTAGCCTCTTATAATGTCGGTTTTGGCCATTTAAATGATGCGCGAATTATTACACAACAGCAAGGCGGAGACCCCGATCGTTGGGTAGATGTGAAAACTCGCTTACCACTTTTACAGCAAAAAAAATATTATAAACATACCAAATATGGTTACGCACGTGGTAAAGAGCCGGTTCATTATGTTGATAATATTCGCCGTTACTACGATACATTAACTTGGTTAGATAATAAGTCGAAGCAAGAGCAAACTGTATCAACTGCCGCATTAGAAGTGTCAGAGTAATAAAAAATAAGGCGTGAGTGATTAAAATACATTAGTGATTAAAATACATTTTTTATACTTTTTTCATTGTAATGTCATCTCATTGTCACAATTAATATTAATAATGACGGTGAACAACATTAAATAACCTAAATTAAAGAATCATTAAAAGGTAGAAAAAATATGAAAAATAGAAGACAAATATCAGCAACTGCAAGACGAAATCATTTAAAAATGCGCCACCATAAAGTAAATACACGACGTCAATTTTTTTATAATCAAATCGCTCATCAAGCAGGCAGTCAAACTACTACACAAGCATCATAAATTCAAACCAAAGCAAATTAAGCTAAAGGTTATCCCTCAAGCAGAATTACAGCACCAGAGATAAATGTTTAATCTTGCGTCTTGTTAGAAGTCTGTGGCTTTTGCGCTTGCTTAAGTGCCTTTTTTTCAAGTCGTCGACGTTTAAAAAAGCTTGATAATAACTGACTACATTGCTCCTTCATCACACCTTCAGTGATCGCTATTTGGTGGTTTAACTGTGCATTTTTTAGTAAGTTAAATACACTCCCTGCAGCACCTGTTTTTAAATCAGCACTCGCATAAACTAACCGCTTGATTCTGCTATGTACCAATAACCCCGCACACATTGGGCAAGGCTCAAGTGTTACGTATAGTGTGCAATCAAGCAATCGGTAGTTGTTAAGATACTTACCTGCTTGGCGAATAGCCATCATTTCAGCATGGGCTGAGGGATCATTTTGCCGGATTGATTGATTAAAACCTTCGCCAATAATTTGCCCTTTATAAACAACCACAGCACCAACTGGAATTTCATCGTGTTGCTCGGCTAGCTCAGCTAACTCAAAGGCTTTGTGCATAAAGTGAAGATCTTCAGCGTTATTTACTACAGTCATGATAAAAATAGCTCTAGTAAATCATTAAGATACCTATGACCTAGCGGGGTTACTTGCCATGAATCATTGAGCAGCCCAGGCTTTTTTGCCTCGGGTGTGCATGACATAAGCTTTTTATGTTGTGCGTGCTGTAAAGCTGGCAGCACTGTATCTAATGATAATCCGGTGCGCTGTTGATAATGTGCTAGGGTGAACGAAGAGAATAATCTGAGTTGGTTCATCATGTATTCAAAAGGCAGCTCTTCATGGGGCACTGTAATTAAATGGTCTAAGGGATCGCGGTTTGTGTCTAAATACCCTTTAGGGTGTTTCACTTTGACTGTACGCTGAATTAATCCTGTTTTTAGGTCGCTAATTTTGCCATGGGCGCCGCAGCCAATACCGAGATAGTCACCAAAACGCCAATAGTTAAGGTTATGTTGACATTGTTTTTCGGGTTGACTAAACGCGGAAATTTCATATTGCTGATAACCTGCATCGGCTAAGAGTTTGAAGCCTTGATCCTGTATATTCCATAAGGTTTCATCTTGAGGTAGCGTAGGTGGTTTTGAATGAAAAGCAGTATTAGGCTCAATAGTAAGTTGATACCAAGAAAGGTGATCGGGTTTAAGGCTAATAGCGGTTTTTAAGTCGTCTAAAGCATTATCAAGGCTTTGATTTGGCAAGCCGTGCATTAAATCTAGGTTAAAGCTGCTCACCCCTGATTTAACCGCAAGCTCAGCAGCTTGCTTCGCTTGGTTTACGTTATGAATTCGTCCCAGTTTTATTAGCTTTTCTGATTCAAAACTTTGCACGCCAATAGATAAACGAGTGACCCCTGCATTGGCAAAGCCAATAAACTTATCTGCTTCAACTGTACCAGGGTTTGCTTCTAAGGTGATCTCTATGGATTTTTTTGGGGGAATGCTATGTTCAAAACGTGCTAGCACTTGGCTTAGCAAGCTTTCAATTGCCTGTGCTGAGAATAGGCTAGGAGTGCCGCCACCAATAAAAATAGAATGTAATGGCCTATTAGATAAATTAAAACGTGCTATGTCAGCATCTAAATCAGCGATTAAGGCTTGTACGTAGTCTTGCTCAGGAATTTCGGCCTTGAGCGCATGAGAATTAAAATCACAATAGGGACACTTTTCCACACACCAAGGTATGTGAATATACAATGATAACGGTGGCAACGTCAGAAAATGTTTATTAACCTGCACTATAGGCCTGCTGAGCAGATAGCTTGTTAACTAGTTGAGCTAAAGCTTGGCCACGATGGCTTAGTCTGTTTTTTATGTCGCGTGGTAATTGTGCTGAAGATAGCTGAAGATCGGCTTGCCAAAAAACAGGATCATAGCCAAAACCTTGTTCACCTTGCTTGGCTCGGCTGATGCTGCCTTGCCAAACACCATGGCAAATAATAGGTGTGGGATCATTTTCATGTTTCATATACACCAATACGCAATGGAAACGCGCGCTTCGCTGTTCATCAGGTATGTCTTTTAATGCTTCAAGCAGTTTATTGGTATTGTCCTCATCGGTGACATGTTCACCAACAATATCACTTGCATAGCGTGCTGAGTATACACCGGGGGAACCATTTAATGCATCGACTTCCAAGCCAGAGTCATCGGCAATAGCTGGAAGTCCAGTTATTTTAGCTGCATGACGAGCTTTAATTATGGCATTCTCAACAAAGGTTGTACCCGTTTCGTCAACATCAGGTACATTAAAGTTACTTTGTGGAACGATTTCTATTTGGTGTGTGGCAAGTAAGCTTGATAACTCGTTAACTTTACCTTGGTTGCCGGTAGCTAAAACTATTTTGGACATGAAAAATTGGCACTATGACAAAGAATTAAGGGCGCTAATAATACGGCAAAAATAGCACAGGTACTAGTGAGAATTATTAGCCCCAGAGCGAGAATGATATTTTTTCTTGCGCTAATAGGCGCTAATCAATATAGAATTTTTGTGAAAACTTTAAGATTTGTTGTTCACTGCCATCATTGATGGTTAAGGTAAAATGAAAGGTTTCTTCATCGTTATAACTTATTTGCGCTAAATAATAAATGGCATCGCCTTCTTTTACTTCGTCAAAGGTTAAGGTTTTAAATTGGCCTAAATTATTTTTTGCTTGGCCACTAATACTCACCGTTTTAGCTGGGTTCCCTGTTTTGGTATTATCAAGCACTGAGATATTAATTAAGCCATTATACCGACTGCGGGTAATGCCGTATGCTTTGGCAATTTCAGGCGTGAAGAAGGTCGAGCCAATAGCCATGTAATGCACATTCATCGAGCCTAGCTTTTTCATGTTTTCAGCATTTGCATGGTTAATACTGAAAAAACTAAAGGTTACCGCGAGCAATAGTTTAACGATGAATTTACTCATGTTGAACTCCTGATTGATTGAAAAAGTAGCCTGTTTATTATAGAACAGGCTTGAAAAAATATACTGATACCCTAAAAATAATCGAGTTATAACGCCGCCCAATAAGGTAAGGAATTAGACAGTAGAATATTAATAACATTCATCACTAAAAACGCCACAATCATCGACAAATCTAAACCGCCAATACTGGGAATAAAACGTCTAATTGGGTTTAAAAAGGGCTCAGTTAACTGATGGAATACAGCCAAGGTAGGGTTGTAGCCTTGAACGACCCAGCTCATTATTGCCATGATGATCATGATAACAAACAGTAAAAAACCTGCTTGTTTTACTAACACTAATAAGCCGATATAAAAAGCAAGTACGCCTAAGTTTTCTCCTGCTAACGCTGCCAAAGTGAAAAACTTTAATGTAGCAATAATGTAGGCCACAACTATCGTTGCTAAATCTATGCCGCCTAAGCCGGGAATAACACGCCGTAAAGGAATCACCAGTGGGTTACTCACTTTAACTATAAATTGGCTTAAGGGGTTATAAAAATCGGCTTTGACCCACTGTAACCAAACGCGCATGATCAAAATCATTAATAAGGCGTCAAAGGCAAATCTTAATAAATATATTATTGCTTCCATGGTATCTCCTAAGTAACTTAATCTGCGGAATTTAACGACTTTGCGTTAGGGAAAATTAAGTGACTATTTATATCATTATACGTTAGTTTATTTTCGCAATTCGAATACTAGTTTCCAGCAGCCATTTCTTCTGCTCTTGCAATTGCAGCATCCATAGCGGTACTAACCATCTCATCAATTCCGCTGTTTCGCAGTGATTCAAGGGCAGCAAACGTTGTACCGCCTTTTGAGGTAACATTTTCTCTGAGTGTACTAATAGCAGCACTATTATGTTCAACCATTTGTGCTGAACCTAAAGCGGTTTGTTGTACTAGCATTCTACTTTCTTGTGCAGTAAACCCTAGGGTTTGCGCATGTTTCTCCATGGCTTCCATGAACAAGAAATAATAGGCCGGAGCTGAGCCAGCAACTGCGATAATATCATTAATTTTATCTTCAGTGTCTAACCATATTATTTTACCCACCGCAGACATTAGTTTTTCACTTGCTGCCTTTTGCTCTGTTGTTACTTCAACAGAAGCGAAGAGGCCACTCATACCTATACCTAGTTGAGAGGGGGTATTGGGCATCACTCGTACTAAGGCGGCTTGGCATTCAAGTGCTTGTTGAATTTGCACAACGGTTGTTCCGGCGGCAACCGAAATGAAAAGCTTATCGCTAATATCAATAGCTGTAGTGAGTTGCTGACAAACATCGCAAATGAAATGAGGCTTCACCGATAACACAATAATGTCGGCAAAGTTTGCAGCTTCAACGTTGTCACTGGTATGTAGTACGCCAAATTCATTGCTCAGTTGCACTCTTTTTTCTGGTGATGGGTTGGCAACCATTATATTTTTAGCTGCTACTCCTGAATTAACTAAGCCAATAATAATGGCACGCGCCATATTGCCTGCACCAATAAATGCTATTTTTTTCATTAAATTTTACCTTTTATGAACTATTAAGTATTCAGAATAAATTCTAGCGAGTTGATTAGGCTCTTGCACCAAAAATCGCAGTACCGACTCTCACCATAGTTGAGCCATGTTTGATAGCCATAGCTAAATCGTTCGACATCCCCATTGATAGTGTGTCTACCGTTGGATATTGGGCCTGTAACTGGTTAAACAAGTGTTGCATTTTCTTATAACTAGCTTCACCTGCATTCTTTTCTGGAATAGCCATTAAGCCTCGAAGGGTGAGTTTATCACAGTTATCAACAACTTCAGCTAAAGAAAACAGGTCTTCTACCATAATGCCAGATTTAGATGCTTCTTCACTAATATTGACTTGTAAACAAATGTTTAGCGAGGTATCTTGACATTCATTGCTCTGGTTAGCAGTGTTTAAATGTGCATTTAATCGTTGTGCTATTTTGGCTCTGTCAACACTGTGAACCCAATTAAAATGCTGAGCAATTTGTTTGGTTTTATTTGATTGAATAGGACCAATAAAATGCCAACAAAGGTGAGGTAAATGCGACAATGTTGTGATTTTCTCTATGGCTTCTTGCACATAGTTTTCACCAAAGTCACGTTGACCAGCTTGGTAGGCTTGCTCTACAGCAGATGAGGGTTTAGTTTTACTCACCGCAAGTAAAGTAATAGAGTTTGGTCTATTATTTGAAGAGGGCATTTGTGTTTGAATACGAGTCTCAGCCGCCTGTGCAATTTGACGTTTGATTTTTTGGATATTTTCTTTGATTTCATTCATCGTGTTTAACTGAAAACTTTAACCATTATAATTTTAATAGATAATACTTTAACAACTGATATTTTAACAGATAACATCATCGAGGTTTTTTATGGATATTACCGAACTACTTGCCTTTAGTGTGCAACATGAAGCGTCAGATTTACATTTATCAACGGGGACGCCCCCATCAATTCGTGTTGATGGTGATGTTCGTAAGCTTAACATCCCTGCCTTTGATGCTAAAGATGTTAACGCGCTTGTTTATGACATTATGAATGATCGACAACGTAAAGAGTATGAAGAAAACCTTGAGGTGGATTTTTCGTTTGAAGTGCCGAATCTGGCACGCTTTAGGGTAAATGCGTTTAATCAAAATCGTGGTCCAGCTGCAGTATTTCGTACCATCCCCAGTAAAATACTATCTCTTGATGATTTAGGTTGTCCTGACATATTTAGAGAGATCTCAGAAACTCCTCGAGGTTTGGTGCTAGTTACCGGGCCAACAGGCTCGGGTAAGTCAACAACGTTAGCAGCCATGGTTGATTATATTAATGACTCCAAAAACGATCATATTTTGACTATCGAAGATCCCATTGAATTTGTGCACGAAAATAAAATGTGTTTGATCAACCAGCGTGAAGTACATCGAGATACCTTAAGTTTTGAAGCAGCCTTACGTTCAGCTCTCCGTGAAGATCCTGATGTTATTTTGGTGGGGGAAATGCGTGATTTAGAAACTATTCGTCTTGCGATGACCGCAGCAGAAACGGGTCATTTGGTCTTCGGAACTTTGCATACAACCTCAGCACCGAAAACCATTGATCGTATTATTGATGTATTCCCTGGGGAAGAAAAGTCTATGGTGCGCTCGATGTTGTCAGAGTCACTGCGCGCGGTAATTTCTCAAACGTTAATTAAAAAAGTTGGAGGAGGGCGAGTGGCCGCTCATGAAATTATGATCGGTACCCCAGCGATTCGTAATCTGATTCGAGAAGATAAAATTGCCCAGATGTATTCGGCTATTCAAACGGGGATGTCTAATGGTATGCAAACTATGGATCAGTGTTTACAAAACTTAGTCAACCGCGGCATGATAACCAAAGGCGCAGCGATGGAAAAAGCGGTTGATAAAAATCAATTTAGAAGTTTCTAATATATATTTAAGCAATTAACACAGGAATACCTAATGAATTTTCATCAATTATTAGAAAAAATGGTCGCTAAAGACGCTTCTGATATGTTTGTGACTGCTAAGTTGCCGGTTAGTGCAAAAATTAACGGTGAGCTACAACCCATTGATGAGCATGCGCTTACACCAGAGCAATCCTTGGGGTTGGTTCACAATGCGATGAATGAAAAGCAAGTTCGTCAATTTGATGAAGAAAAAGAGTGTAATTTCGCTATTGCCATTGACGGTATTGGTCGTTTTCGTGTCTCAGCATTTTGGCAGCGTGATATGGCGGGCATGGTTGTTCGTCGTATTGTCACCGACATACCTGATACCGATGAACTTGGCTTACCACCTATTCTAAAAGATGTGGTGATGTCAAAACGTGGTTTAGTTTTATTTGTTGGTGGTACGGGCACGGGTAAATCAACCTCGATGGCTTCACTGATTGGCTATCGAAACCGTAACGCACGGGGTCATATTCTTACCATTGAAGATCCGGTTGAGTATGTGCATGAACATGCTAAAAGTATGATCACCCAACGTGAAGTAGGCTTAGATACGGAATCATTTGATGCTGCGCTGAAAAGTTCTCTACGTCAGGCTCCTGATGTTATTTTAATTGGTGAAATTCGCAGCCAAGAGATTATGGAACATGCGCTCAGTTTTGCTGAAACAGGGCATCTATGTATTGCAACTTTGCATGCGAACAACGCTAACCAAGCCATTGACCGTATTATGCACTTAGTGCCGTCTGAGCAGCACGGTAAGTTGTTATTTGATTTGGCATTGAACTTGCGCGGTATTATTGCCCAACAACTGGTTCCAACTCAAGATGGCAATAGTCGGGTAGCAGCCATCGAAATTTTACTTAATTCACCATACATTAGTGAGTTAATTAAAAAAGGCGATGTTGGCAGTATTAAAGAGGTTATGGAAAAGTCGAATGAATTAGGGATGCAAACATTCGATCAGGCCTTATTTAACTTATATGACCGTGGTTTAATTACTTACGCAGATGCGCTGCACCATGCTGATTCTCCTAATGATTTACGGTTGATGATTAAACTACGTAGTAATGACCAAGGTGGTACAGGCGGGTTAGCAGGTGTTACGCTAGATGGCATGGAAGAGACAGATAATTAGTGTTTTTCTAATCGTTTCCTAATTGTTGAACACTGACTATATTGGGATTAGTCAGTGGCTATTCTTTTTTTATATTGCAGGGCGAGTACTTTCAAAATATCTCGCCATGTGATGATGCCTATGGGTTTATCTTGTTTATCAACCACAGGTAAACAAGATATATGATTATCGTGAAAAAGCACTACTGCCTCGCTCAGTGAGTGTGTTGTGGTCGCTGTTACTAAGTTTCTTGCCATAATTTGATGGAGCTTTTTTTGCATCAAAGCAGCATCTCTGTGGGTTTCTTGGCGAGTACTCACGGTGGGACTTAAATGCTTATATAAATCTCTATCGGTGATTATGCCTGCTAATACTCCCTCATCATCAAGCACAAGAAGGTGATGGATATCATTACTGTCAAAAGCCTCTTTGGCTTTGCTTAATGGTGCATCCATCGTTAAGGTGATCAGCGCTGTTTTCATCAAATTTTCAATTTTCATGGTGTCATTCTTTTTTGAGTGAGTGAAAAGCTATCGCCATAGCCAAAATAATATGCTTAGATAGCTCATCGGATCAGCTGGCAGAAAAAATGTTTAAGCTCTGTTAGTAAATTAATCAATCTTATCAAAAATAACAATGATTATTCGTTACGTGGCTAATCACTAGCGCAACATTGAGAGGAATAAATCGTGGCTAAAAACCCATACAGTGCAGCTGAAGACCAACAGCAAATAAATCTAATTGATGAAACTTTGCTACAACAAAAACAAGCGTTTATGAATGCACCCTATTTATCTGCTCAAGCACGTATTGATGATTTGACTCAATTGAAAAACGCTATTCTTTCGCATCAAGCCCCCCTTCTCCAAGCGTTATCCAAAGATTTTGGCTGTCGTAGTGTTGATGACAGTAAAATGGGTGATTTAATGCCAACTGTTATGGGGATAAATTATGCAATTAAGCAGATAAAAAAATGGATGAAGCCCTCCAAACGGCATGTTGGATTGCTTTTTCAGCCGGCTAAAGCTTTTGTAATGTACCAACCTTTAGGTGTCATAGGTATTATTACGCCATGGAACTACCCACTTTTTCTATCGTTGGGGCCACTTACTACCGCACTTGCAGCAGGTAATAGAGCAATGATAAAAATGTCAGAATTTACCCCTGCAACTAACGAAGTTATTAAATCTATGCTCAGTAGCATTTTTACTGATGACAAAGTTGCTGTGATAAATGGTGGGCCTGATGTAGCGGCCCACTTTTCTGCTAAAGCGTTTGATCATCTTATTTTTACTGGCTCTACCCGTGTCGGTAAAATAGTGATGGCAGCAGCGGCTCAAAACTTAACGCCGGTTACGTTGGAATTAGGTGGCAAATCACCAACTATTATTGATAATGACATTGATATTAAAGATGCTGTATTACGTTTTATTTTAGGTAAAACCCTTAATGCGGGGCAAACCTGTGTTGCACCTGATTATATTCTCTGTCCTGCTGGGCGTATAGATGAGTTAGTGCAAGCATTAACTCAACAATTTTTGAAGATGTACCCAAGTGTGGCTGATAATAGCGATTATGGTGCTATTATAAATGAAGCACAATTACAACGCCTGAACCATTGGCTCAACGATGCTAAAAGTAAAGGTGCGGTGTTAACGTCGTTAACTAAGGATAGTGAGCATGACTGTACTAATGCGGGTAAAGTTCCACTCACCTTAGTAACCAATGTTAATGATGATATGCTGTTAATGCAGGAAGAAATTTTTGGGCCGTTATTGCCTATTGTTAGTTATAACCAACTTGATGATGCTATTGCCTATGTTAATGATAGGCCGCGACCGTTAGCACTGTATTTATGTAGTCACGATGAGCATTCACAGCAACGTATTCTAGAGCAAACTCATGCTGGGGGTGTTTGTATCAATGATGCAGCAATGCATGTGGTTCAAGATGATATGCCTTTTGGTGGAATAGGTCCTTCGGGTATGGGGCATTATCATGGACATGAAGGCTTTTTAACCTTTTCAAAAGCAAAGTCAGTGTTTAAAAAAGGTAAAGTGAATACTGCGGCGAATGCTTTTCCTCCTTATGGGAAGCTGATACATAAGCTAATTTATCGATTCTTTTTAAAGTAATAAAATCGGTATCACACACTCCGCTGTAAGTTTCAGCGGGGGTTGCGGTTAGAACTTATTAATAATTGTTGCGGAAATTTCTGCCTGGCACAATGGCTGTTAAGCCTGTTTAGGTTAGGCACAAGGCATCCTCTTTAACCTCTTCAACGGATGTTGCCTGAATGCCCGCTTTTGACTCCTCTGTGCGTTTTTCCTTTTGCTCTGTTGGGTTTGGCATATACTCTAACGGAAACCCTTGTAATAACGTTCTAATTTTAATGACATCTTCATCACGCATGGCATCAGTTAGTTGCGTGATCATTTTTGCTACATCGGGCCAAGGTAGGGCAAATTCATTTGCTTTTAAAATGCGCTTATGGAAAGTTTTTTTCGGCTGATTACCAATCAATAATTCTTCATAAAGCTTTTCACCAGGTCTTAAACCTGTGTATTCTATAGCAATATCACCCTCAGGATTGTCGTCGCATTTGATGGTTAACCCCATTAAATGGGTCATCTTATAGGCTAAATCAGTTATTTTTACCGGTTTTCCCATATCTAGCACGAAGACATCGCCACCAGTGCCCATAGCGCCTGCTTGTAGGACTAACTGCGCTGCTTCTGGAATTGTCATGAAATAACGAATAATGTCAGGATGGGTGATAGTGATAGGGCCGCCTTTTTTGATTTGTTTTTTAAATAAGGGCACCACAGAGCCAGACGAGCCCAATACATTACCAAAACGCACCATAATAAAACGGGTATCGTGATCTTTCTTTGCTAAGCCTTGTAGTACTAATTCAGCGAGACGTTTGGTAGCACCCATGACATTAGTTGGCCTAACCGCTTTATCGGTAGAAATAAGCACAAAAGTCTCTACTTCACAATAGATTGCCGCTTGTGCGATTTCATACGTACCTAAAACGTTATTGGTTATGCCAGCAATGACGTTGTGCTCAACCATAGGCACATGTTTATAGGCAGCCGCATGATAAATAGTTTGAACATTGTGAGTATTAAAAATATGGGTCATCAACATACCATTTTGTACATTGCCGATTAATGGTTCAATGGTGAGTTCACTCTTATTTTCTTGTAACAGCTCGGTTAATTCTTGGTTGATTTCATAAAGAAAAGCTTCAGATACATCTAACAGTACTAACTTTCGGGGTTTATGTTGCACAATTTGTCGACAGAGCTCTTTACCTATAGAGCCACCAGCACCAGAGACCATCACTATTTTGTTAGTAATATTTGCCGAGAGTAATTCAGGGATTGGTTTAACGGCTTTTCTTCCCAATAACTCGTCAACAGAAACTTCGCGAAGTTCATCAATAGTACGCTTACCTGAAACAATATCAGACATGCTGGGGATGATTAATAATTCCAACGCATAGGGCTCAAGAGAAGCAACAATTTGTTTTAATCGAATAGGGTCAACTTTAGGTACGGCAATTAACACTTTGAATTGGCCATATTTTTTGACAAGTTGATTTATTTTTAAATAAGGAAATACTTTTAAACCTAATACGTTGCGGCCGATATAACGCTCTTTTTCATCTATAAAGGCAAGCGGTTGATATTTGTTTCCTAAAGAAAGTGCGTGTACAAGTTGGCGACCAGCATTGCTTGCCCCATAAATAACCACGCCTTCGCGCTCATTAAACCAATGTTTATCCATGATAAAACCAATAAGAGCTCTAGCTCCAGCGATAAACACGCTGGTAATCACTAAAAAGATAATAGGTACTGAACGAGGTATAAAGGCATCAAACAATAGGCCTGAGAGATAAAAGATAATGGTAGTAACAATAAGTAAGCTTTGTATCCGCAGGAATGATTTAGCATTAAAATATCGAACAACAGAGTTATATATATCTGTTATATAAAAAAGGAGAAAAGTAGAGAGGGTAACTGTCAAGAATACGGCAACTTCGCGCCATGAGATATCAATACCTTCAATGCCAACGCGGATAAAATAAGCAAGAAAAAAAGCGCAACAAATAGAGAGAAAGTCAAAAGTCAATACTACAAATAACTTTATCGAACTAGGAATTAAATCTATGCGTCTAATCATATTTGCCACACCTCAATTAGTATTACACTAACTTATTGTAAAATATATTTAATATACTGGTCTCCTTACCTATTTTACGGTTATTATTATATGTTTTTG
Source organism: Colwellia sp. KU-HH00111 (assembly GCF_040362745.1). NCBI lineage: Bacteria > Pseudomonadati > Pseudomonadota > Gammaproteobacteria > Alteromonadales > Colwelliaceae > Colwellia > Colwellia sp. KU-HH00111. Next base: position 290,075 of record NZ_BAABWO010000004.1, read on the forward strand.
GATTGTATTAATTGATCTATGCGGCCAAATACTCTGTTAATCACTTGGCAGCTCTTATTCATTTCATCTGTTGTTAATGTTGGATGCACTAAAAACATTAAACTATTGTTGCCAAGCAGTTTCGCATTAACTAAAGGAAGTTTTGGCGCTAAATTTGTCTGTTTGAAGGCTTTTTCTTTATAAACTTCAGAGCAACTACCAGAAAAACATGGTACACCTGCTTGTTCTATTTCTGTAATAATAGAATCACGAGTATAGCCTACCGGCAATAACTCTAGCACAACGTGAATATAACACTTGTAAAATGCATGTTCAATATGCTCTGGAATTTCAGGCACTATTAGCCAAGTATATTGTTGACAAACCTGGCGAATTTTATCTGCATTATTTTTGCGTGCTTGATGCCATTGTGGCATGCGAGTCAATTGGATACGACCTATAGCTGATTGCATTTCTGTTATGCGCCAATTTGTGCCGAAGCTTTCATGCAACCATTGATAGCCTTGTGGATGTTTTGTTTCATATACGGCAGCATAGGATTTTCCGTGATCCTTATATGCCCATGCCTTGCGCCAAAGTGTCTCATCATTGGTTGTGAGCATTCCGCCTTCACCCCCAGTGGTCATAATTTTATCTTGGCAGAAAGACCAGCAACCTATGTGACCTATCGAGCCCACTGGGCGGCCTTTATACTGAGTTCCATGCGCTTGGGCACAATCTTCTATCACAACTATATTGTGTTGTTGTGCTAAGCTCATTATATCGTCCATTTCGCAAGGCCAACCTGCTAAATGGACGCACATAATGGCTTTAGTTTTTTTACTCAGCACGGCTTTGATAGTTCGCGCACTGATATTCTGGCTGTTAAGCTCAACATCAGCAAAAATTGGGATAGCTCCAGCATTAATAATACTGCTCACTGAAGCGATAAAAGTACGTGAGGTAACGATAACCTCATCCCCTTTGCTAATGTCTAATACTTGCAGAGCTAAATCTAATGCTAGTGTGCCATTGGCTACCGCAACGGCATATTGGCTGTGACAAAATTGAGCAAATTCTTGTTCAAATAATCTGCCTTCTTGGCCAGTCCAGTAGTTTACTTTATTTGAGCGTAATACTTCGCTAACAGCCGTTATTTCTTGTTCTGTAAAGCAAGGCCATGGAGAAAAAGGAGTATTGAGCATGTGAATTCCTGTTAAATATTTTTTAAAGCGCGTATTCGTTTTGCTGGTACGCCTAGGTAAAGAGAATTTTCTTGAGTAGAGTGAATCACAGCTGCTCCTGCGCCTACTTGACAGTTTGGTGCAATGACTATGCATTCTATCACAGTACTAGCAATACCTAGCCATGAGTGTTTGCCTATCGTGACTCCGCCCGCAACATTAACACCAGGAGAAATGTGCACGTAAGACTCAAGCTTACAATCATGATCAACGGTAGCACCTGTATTGATGATACAACCATCGCCTATAGTGCATCCTACGCTAACGACGGCATTAGCACACACTATAGTGCCTTTTTTCAATTCGGCGTTAGGACTAATAACTGCTGAGGGATGAACTAGTGTCGCAATGTTTGCGCCCGCATGCACAAGCTGTTTGAGTATTTTTCCTCGAATTTGGTTGTTCCCTATAGCGACTATAAACGTTGAATTTTCTAGATGGGCTGCCACATCTGACATTGAGCCTATGATTGGCCATTCACAGTCATGTTTTGAGTTGGGGAAGCATTCGTCTAAAAAAACGATCTCCTGATAGTGCTTAAGTTGTTGAGCGCAATCGGCTACCACGCGGCCGTGACCTCCTGCACCTATAATTACCAGCTTCATGATTTGGTATTTCCCATAAACTTAGTCATAGTTGCTTCACCTTCGGCACTAATATCACTCTGAGAGAATACTTTTTTGACAGTCAACAGCATAATTTTCAGATCTAACCAAAATGATTGATTATTGACATACCAAACGTCCAATTCAAATTTTTGTTGCCAACTGATCGCATTGCGCCCATTGACTTGTGCCCAGCCAGTGATCCCTGGACGAACAGTATGGCGCTTTGCTTGTTCATTATTATATAAAGGTAAATATTCAACCAATAATGGGCGAGGGCCCACCAAACTCATGTCACCCATTAATACATTCCATAAACCTGGCAGCTCGTCTAGGCTTGATGAGCGTAGCTTTTTGCCAAAAGAGGTTAGTCGTTGTTGATCGCTGAGCAGGTTGCCTTGGTTATCGGTAGAGTCTTTCATGCTTCTGAATTTGATTATCTCAAACACTTTAGAATCGAGCCCAGGTCTTTTTTGCTTGAAAAAGATCGGTGTACCCAACTTCTTGGCGATCTTATAGCAAAGAAACAGCATGATAGGTGAAAATACAACAATCAACGAAGCTGAGACAATAATATCGAAAGTGCGTTTTAGCAAAATTAATTCCTTTAGAAAAACTGTTTTATAAATTATGCAACTTATAAAAGCTAACAAACTCAGAGACAATTAAATTTTCAGAAAACAACTTATGTACTCGTTTGGTCGAGTTTATTGCATAAGTATGCAAGAGTTCCCTGTCTGAATACAATTGAAGCATTTTATTTTCAAGATCTTGTACATCCGCTACTTTATGGAGCAGGCCAGTTTTATTATGTGATATAGCATCAGATAAGCCATAAATATCTGAACCTAATGAAGGAAGTCCACAGGCCGCGGCTTCAATAATGACATTTCCAAACCCCTCTCGGTGGCTAGGTAGACATAAGACATCTGCCATTGAAAAATAAGCGGGAATATCATCGCTAAAACCGCAAAAAATCACTTTGTTATTATTTTCAATTTTGGATAACAGTTGCTCTTCATCATGACCTACTATAACTAACCTACAGTCATTGGTTTTTGATATGTTGTCAAAGGCAGTAAACAGTTCAGGTATGCCTTTATCAATTTTTAAACGGCCTGCGTACAAAAATATAAAGACATCATCATTAAGCCCTAAAGACTCTCTAAGTTGACTTCGACTATGCTGGCTAAATTTAAATTTATCTAGGTTGACTCCTGAAATCGAACCATGCCCCAAAACGGAGCTCTTTTTTTCAGAGGTAACCTTATTAACTAATAAGAAGTTTCTCTGTGAAATACTATCAACAAAGTGGTGAGTGGATAAATGAGCTATAATACAATCCATCTTCTTCAAAAAGTAGCGCTTTAAGCCAGTTTTTGTTGCCCAAACTTGACCTGTAAAAGTATGGTATCTATTTTTAGTTCTACAAATAAATGCTGCTATTTGAGCAAGCAACCCAGCTTTTGGAGTAAAAGAGTGCACTAGGTCAAAACTTTCTGTATAAATTAGCTTAATTAATTGTATCAATGCTAACAAATCACTAAAAACAGTAGGATTTCTGTTTATCTTGACTTGATGCACAATCACCCCTTTTGGAATGACACTATAATCTAACTCATCCTCAAAATTAGCAATTAAATGCATTTGATGATTTTTTTTTAACTCATTCACAAAAGGCATAAGAAAAGCCTTAATGGTTACGGGAGATGCTGCTATAAAAGCAATTTTACTCATGATAGTCCCACATACTTTTTAGGAGGGAAGTTGTTAGCTTCCTGAATTTAGCATTTTTTATATTAAGCTGAAATCATTACTTAAATGAAAGGCATAATTTCTTAATAGTACGTATTGATAGTTTTAAATAATTTATGGCGTATATCGAGATTAAAGTCGTTATTGAAATATGTTTTTTGTTAAACAATATTTGGTAAGCATCTAGTAAACCACAATGCATTTTCCATAAGTTACTCGTTAAGCCCCCTGCATCAAAGTCATTTTTATACGAATAAGCTAGTGGTTTATTTAAAAAATAAGTCTGTGAATATTTTGCTATAATTAACATCCATAGCAGGTAATCTTCAGCATAACGTTTACCGTTAACAAAACGTAGTTCAATAGTTCTTTTTAGCATGACACTGCGGGTCGGGATGATATTGGAATAAATCATTGTTGAAAAGTTTATTTGATTAAATACATTATTTAATTCGCCATCAATATTGCGGTCTTCATATATTTCACTGGTATGTGCTGTCATCACGGCCGATTTGTTCTCTGACATCCATAGGTATTGAATTTCTATTTTATTAGGATGCCAACTGTCATCTGAATCTAAAAAGGCAATATAGTCTTGACTAGCATGTTCCCACCCCTTATTACGAGCAGACCCTGGCCCAGCATTTCGCTTTAAACTGAAAATCTGTAACCAACCTTTAGGGTAGTTATTCCTTAATGAATAAAGGAAATCTAAGGTCGCATCTTGACTGCAATCATCAACTAATATCACTTCCATTGGGACGAGCGTTTGATTGTGTATCGAGTCAATTGCTCTAACGATGGTATCTTGACATTGATAGCAGGGTATTATGACACTTACAGGTGCATACATAAGCTTTTCCTAGGGTCTAGAGTGTTGGTTTTAGGCATCATACTTTCCTTTTTTTCCACAGATAGCATCTATAAATCCTCTACCAATGTGCTTTATTTTTTGGTATTTGTTATTTTCAAAAGCAAGAATTAAAAACAAGGTATTAAAAAATGACAATAAATCCCATGTTAGGTAATACGGATATTTTTTGTAATATTTTTTCCAAATCATAAGGCGGTTTCTTGCAACATAATAATGCCGTAATGGGCTGTGAAAGGTGGGGAAAAATCGTCTACCAAGAAACATTTTAATTTGTTGATTACCATATTGCTGAACCAAAGAGGCATGGTGATCTATAACAATAAAATAACCTAAGCTGTTTACTCTTAGTCCATACTCATTGTCAACACCTTCAATAAAGTAATCCTCTTCAAATTTACCTATTTTCTGCCATATCGCCAAATCAATTAAGCTACCAGAAGTGATATTAAATAACACTTTTAAAGGCGCGTTATCAACTAAGGCTTTTTTATAAAAAAGGCCGTTTGAAGGGACCATGTAGCGAGAAGGAATATTGCCTAAGCTGTTATCACTGTCTTTAGCTAATATCTTTGGACTTACTACGGCGCAAGCATCCAGCTTAGACATAGTTTGAAGTAAGCTGTCAACCATTCCACCTGTAACTAAGCTGTCTTGGTCGAGCAATAGTGCATAGGCGGCTTGATGATCGTACAAATACTGACAACCAATATTCAAGGCTTTAGCAATGCCGAGGTTGGCGTTGTTTTCAATTAATATTACATTGCTATATTTAGAAGCACATTGTTTTATTTTCTGTAAACAAGGTGAAGTGGAGCCATTATCAACAATAATAATGACATTTAGTTGAGCCGCTGAAGCCGCAAGGTTGAGTTCAAAATCATTATCAGGGTTATAAGTTATAATTACTGCGCCGTTTTTTGCCAACGACCGAGGGGCTGATTTACTCATGGACTACAACCTTATCATTTCCGATAAATATCAACGTTAATATTATTAAGCCGATACCGAGCGGATTATTAACATAGGGGTTAGTTAACGACATTATAGCGACGGTTGATGCGGCTATTGTTATATCTATGTTAACTTTTCTTCTAATAAATATATAAGTAAACATGATTAAATATAAAGATAAACCAACTAAGCCTTGCTCGACAAAAATATCGATAAATGAATTTTCTTGATGAAACTTTTTAGTGGGTAATTCGGTACCAAAACCATTGCCTAGTATAACATTCTCATTGATAACTTCGGTAGACTCTTCAATAGTTTTAATGCGAGTATTGGTACCAGTATCATTACTTAGGTCAGTGAAACGAGAAAAATCAAATAAAGAAAACAGGATAGAAGTAATGATGACACAGAGCACTATAGATGACATTTTAGTCATTAGTGTTGTTTTCTTGGTGAATATCAATAATAAAAAACCGATTGCCAATGATAAGATTAAACCTTTTGTCATCGAAATCACTAATGCAAAGATAGATAAAGATAATGCAAAAATTTCATAGAGTGATAATTTTTTATAGGCAACCAGTTTGCCAAATAATAAAATAGCAGCGACAAGTGAATAAACTAAGCCCGGATAAAATACAAAACCATTAGCTCTAAACCAAAAAACATCTTTACCTATGGTTTGTTCAATTACAGCTCTGAAGATATAGAGGTCACCGTTAAAAGCAATATTTAGTATTAAGAAGGTGATAATTACCGCGATAGACATTATAACCGTTGAGTGAACTAATATTCTTAATACGTAAGCGTAGGTAATATTATATTTCAAAAAGTAGGCATGGAGAGGGAAGTACAACAGAAAATAAAGCATAGGGGTAACATCTTTGATTATTATGCTTGCTTTATGTGCATTTATTAAGCCCAAAATGGCAGATAACAGTACACCTAGCAAAATAAATACAATATTTAGACTAATGAAATTGACTGTGAACCTTATATTACGGGTTATTAAATCAAACAAAAATATCAGCAAAATAACGGCAAAAATGATTTGACGAAAAGGGATGTTGAAAAATTTAAATACTTGACCCGAGCCACCAATAAAAAGCTCGAATAAGAAGAAAGTGATAAGAATAGGGACAAGTTTAATATTTGTATTGATTGCGGCCAATTTTAGACTCCAAAATATTTAATTGTTCAACTATTTGGTTTAATTCGCCTTCTGGAAATTTATTATGCTTTAATATGTTGTTAATTATTTTGCTAAAAGAGGTCGCGTCATCCCAAACTAAACCTGTAGCAGAATAATCTCCGCCAAGAGATTGTAAAATTTTCTTCGTTTCAAAACGCAGATCACAATAGGTTTGAGAGTGATGACAAACTGCGTATTCAAAATCGATAATTGTGATTTGGGCCGTGTCATTAACTAAAATATTGTTAGGGGTGATATCACAATGAACTACACCCATGCGATTAAAGTCATCTAAAATTAAAATAAACTGTTTTAGTAAAGATAAGCACAAGTTAAATGATATCTTGTCTAATAACTGTGCAAGAGGTGTTGCTTTTATTTGCTCAGCAATTACAAAATAACCATGAGGTGAGCTACCGTCTTGCATAATGCACAGCAGGGGAGATCGACAATCCATGATATTAATGTGTTGTAAAATTCTAGCTTCTCTTTGGTTTTTATTATTGTCGCGATAGAGTTTAACAAATACGGGTTTGTGTTGAAGGCTACCGGTAAAAAACATGACATGCGTAGTCCACAAATCAACTCTTGTTACTTTTAGCTTACTCACCTTTAATTTCAACATATCTTTCTTGAAAGAGGGAAATAGCCTTAAGTACCAATAGCCTCCGAAAAATAAAGCACGCAATTTGATTAAAAAAAGCTTTATTAACATTAGTTGGTTAACCTTAAAAGGCTTATTTTTAATCTATGCTTGAGGTGGAAAAATTGGGTAAGTACTTTTCTTTGTAGCGAGACACTTTGTTGGTAATCTTCTGTGTTGTAATAAACAGACAAATCATTGGGCTCAGTAAACACGATATTGTTTGTTTTCATGAACTGCGATAATAAGCCTAGTAGATTTTTGCGACTAGTATCAAGTTTCTCCATACCTATACTTTTCGATAATGATTCAAATCGCGATAAATAATCAGCTGAAATTGTTTTTTTATGAATGAGCGCGTGGTATAGAAGTGAATAAAAATAGTCTTCTGTAGCGGGTTTATAAAATCCAGCTTGATCTAGCACTTTAGCGTTTAGTAGTGCTTGTGACCAGTGTTGGTCCATATACTTATCGTCAATACAACGAAAATCAAAATCAACCATCTCACCCTGAATTAATACTTGATTAACCACACGACTATTATGGGGGTAAACTTCTTTGCTATTGGCAACTAACATTGCTTCGTTATAGTTAGCCACTAATAAATCTATGTCTAAATGCTCATCACAAACAATATTATCAAAAAAGCCTTCGAAATTGCGTAAAACCACATAATTTATCGTTTCATTCAGCACTTTAAAAAATTCTGAAAAATCCCGCCAACCATTGTGCCCGACCAAATTTTCTTCAACTGATAATGGAACTGTAGAAGAGAGTGATTGAACAAAGTCTTGATAATTAACTCCAAAAAAAAGCGCTAAATTATGGCTGGTTTCAGCAACTGTGTTAGTGGCATGAATTTTGTGTCCTTCACCTGTCCATTGTCGATATAACGTTTTTTTATCAAACAAATTCTTGTTAACACGAACTACACCATCATTAGTTTGTCTGTCCTCATATACGGGGTGTGAGTCTTCTACAACTAACAAAACGAACTCACCAGCACCGCAATGCTTCATTTTTCCCTTTGCGTAACGACTCTTAATGGCATAAAACCGAGAAAAATTTTTATAGGCTGTTTTTTCACTCCATTCAATATAATGTTTAGCACGGATTGAAAACTCACTCTCAATATCATTAATTATTTTAGTTTCCATGTTGCGCGCGTGCTGCCAAATAATAATGACATGCAACTCACCTTTAATACCCTCAATCTTAACCACGAAACTTAACTCCTAAGCAAGTGCTCGCTAAATAAAACGAGACTAAATTTTTAATAATTAATGAAATTGTTGTCGAAATTGCAGCGCCAATTAATCCAAATAAATACGTTAAAATACAACTCAACATTACACCTAAGATACCGGTACAAACGACAATATTCTTATACTGCTTCTCATGACCACACATCATCAACACAGCGGCGCTTGGTCCCGTAACTAAGAGAATAAAATACCCAAAAGAGATAATAATTAATGCGGTTTTACCCATTAAATAATCATTACCGAAAAACAGCAACATATCATCCCCAAAGTTTAGGATTATTGCAAAGTACACAGTGGCGAATAGTAGTGAATATTTTATCAATAACTTATAAGTGTCTATGCATTTACCAAGTTGTTTGTTTTCATACCAAATAGAGAACTTACGTGAAAAAACGTTATTGATTATGATTAACAGCACACTAAAAGGTAAGACTAATCTGAGCAACACACTATATATACCCACATCGGCATTACTGGAAAATACACCAAGAGTTAATGTATCGATAAAAGCAAAAATATAGTTTGATAATGCAATAAAATAAAAACTGTAGGGAATAGCTAAGGGTTGATGTTCATTTTTTATGTTAGGTGTATGAGTATATTTTTCAAATTGATTTTTGACTATTATTAATGAAATAAGGTAGACAATAATCACGCTGATACTCACAGCATAAAACACACTGATTTCGCCAAAAAAAGGAAACAAAACAGATAAAGCGATTAGATTTAAGGCAGGAAATAAAACATTAGGTAAGCACACTGATAAATTTAGGCAATTATAACCTTTAAGGGTTTCTGAGTAGATGAAAACCATGTTATAGAAATACAAAGTAGATGAGACAATCAGTAGGCCATAATTGTTTGCACCATCAAAAAATACCTCAGCAATATGATTAGCGATTGAAAACGTAGTGATAATCACTAGTATGGATAATAGTAATATTTTTTTTGATACATATCCTTGTAATTTTTTTAGCGCAATCAGATTGCGCTCGCTGATCAAAATTGATGTGGTTTTTAAGATTAAAGTATCAAAGCCTAGTCTGGAAACGACCATTAAAAAACTCATCATTGTCATGGTTAAGTAATAAACACCTAATGAATTTGCATCAAGCATTTTTGCAAGAATAAGGACATAGATTACCGATAAACCCATGCCAATTATTCTTAAAAAACCATAAGAGAAGATTTGCTTCCAGAAATTATTCAAGCGTACACCTTTATGTTAGCGGTTAGAGCAACACATTGTGAATTTTTAGCCTGAATATGCTGTGAGCAAAGTAAAGCTGATATAACTAGACAAAACTGTATTGTTGACACCAATGTATCTCTTGTATTTTAACGTAACTAGCGAAAGCTGAGCGAACCCGCAACTCAATGTTAAGTAAACTCAAGCTAATAGCTTTGAATAAAGCGTCTTAGTATTGGTTAATATTTAATTCGGGTAAACTGACCTAGCCGGAGCGGATATATTATTATACTTTTTAGGCTTAGGTAAATAATGAAACTATGCCTACACTTTTGATGATAATCAACATCAATATGGATCAATTTCCATGAGAAGTCGATTTGATCAAAGTGATTTTACCCAATACCTGTATTATACTATATTCGTTTATACTCAACTTTCTGCATTTTTTATTTGTAATAAAACTGTCATATAAGTGTCATATACTGCCGCCGATAAATAAACTAATTGTGTATATTGTGATTTTACAGTCCTTAGCAACGTTTACCTTCGTTAAGTAAATGGGCTATTATCTGCTTTGATTAACTTACAATGAAAAAATAACTGGAAACCATTATGGCCAGAAACTCAATTTTAGGTGTATTTGCAAAATCACCTATTAAACCTTTAGAAAAACATATCCAAATAGTTGTGAAGTGTAGTAATCAACTAATTCCCTTTTTTAATGCTTGTAGTGAGCAAGACTGGAGCAAAGCGGCAAAGGTACGTCGCAAACTATCAAAACTTGAGCAAGATGCTGATGCATTGAAGCGACAATTGCGCTTAGAGCTACCTGGCGGATTATTTATGCCAGTTGATAGAGCAGATTTACTCGAGTTATTAACTCAGCAAGACAAGATTGCCAACAAGGCGAAAGACATTTCTGGTCGAATTATTGGCCGAAAATTAGAGATTCCTCTGAGTTTGCAAGAACAATTCAATGCGTATTTGGCGCGCTGTGTTGAAGCGACTGAAAAAGCCGCAGAAGCGATTAACGAATTAGATGACTTGTTAGAAACTGGTTTTCGTGGTCGTGAAGTTGAATTAGTTGAGAAAATGATAAATCAACTTGATGAAATCGAAAATGATACTGACACCATGCAAATAAACTTACGCAAAGATTTACTAGCGCTGGAAAACGGGCTAAACCCTGTTGATGTCATGTTCTTATATCAAATTATTGATTGGGTTGGTGATTTAGCCGATCTTGCTGAACGTGTTGGCGCTCGTTTAGAAATTCTTTTAGCTAGAAAATAAGGTAATACTGATGGAAATTTTACTCAACTCAGGTACTACCTTAGTTATCATCGCTGCCGTTGTCGGTTTGTTTATGGCTTGGGGTATTGGTGCAAATGATGTGGCTAATGCTATGGGCACGTCTGTTGGCTCTAAAGCGTTGACCATTAAACAGGCCATTATTATTGCGATGGTTTTTGAATTTGCCGGTGCTTACTTAGCTGGTGGTGAGGTTACTTCTACCATTCGTAAAGGTATTATTGATGCCAGCTTTTTTATCGACACTCCTGAACTACTTGTCTTTGGCATGATCTCTGCCTTGTTTGCTGCAGCTACTTGGTTGCTTATTGCATCTGCTTTAGGTTGGCCTGTTTCTACCACTCACTCTATTGTTGGGGCTATCGTTGGTTTTGCTGCAATGGGGGTTAGTGTTGATGCCGTGACTTGGTCTAAAGTGGGTGGCATTGTGGGTAGTTGGATTATCACACCCCTTATATCAGGTGTTATAGCCTTTATTATTTTTAATAGCGCGCAAAAACTGATTTTTGACACTGAGAAGCCACTACAACAAGCAAAGCGTTGGGTACCATTTTATATGTTTCTAGCGGGTTTTGTACTTGCGCTTGTAACCATTAAAAAAGGCTTAAAGCATCTTAATCTTCATATTGGTACTGCTGATGGATATATCTATGCAATAGCAACAGCTATTATTGTTGCTATCATAGGTAAAGTTTTTATAAACCGTATTAAGTTCGACGAAACAGCGGCAATGAAAACTCACTATGCAAATGTTGAAAAGGTTTTTGCCATTTTGATGATAGTGACTGCATGTGCTATGGCCTTTGCCCATGGCTCAAACGATGTAGCTAATGCCATTGGTCCACTTGCTGCGGTTGTGAGTATTGTTGATAATGGTGGTCAAATTGCAGCTAAATCATCTATCGCTTGGTGGATTTTACCTTTGGGCGGCTTAGGGATTGTTGCTGGTCTTGCTATTTTTGGGCATAAGGTTATTGCAACTATTGGTACGGGTATTACGCATTTAACGCCAAGTCGTGGTTTTGCAGCAGAATTAGCCGCTGCTTGTACTGTGGTTATTTCATCTGGGGCAGGCCTACCCATCTCAACCACACAAACTTTAGTGGGTGCGGTGTTAGGTGTAGGTATGGCTCGAGGTATAGCAGCAATTAACTTAGGTGTAGTACGTAATATTGTGGTTTCTTGGGTAATTACTTTACCTGTAGGTGCTGGCTTGTCTATTTTATTCTTCTGGTTTATGAAAGCTATATTTGTATAATGCTAGAGAATACCCAGAAATTACCTTTTTGAAACAATTAAAAAAGCCGCAACACTGTTGCGGCTTTTTTTGTTTCTAAACGCTAATAACGATGAGCAAATATTTTAACTACGTGCAGTAACTTCAAGTAAATGATAGCCAAACTGAGTTTGTACTGGGCCTTGAACTTCATTTAATGGTGCTGAAAATACCACTTTATCAAACTCAGGTACCATCTGACCTGGGCCAAAAGTACCTAAGTCACCACCTTGCGCTTTAGAAGGACAATTTGAGTGTGCTTGCGCAACCTCTGCGAAGTCTTTTCCGCCTTCTATTTCAGCTTTTAATGCTAAACATTGTTCTTCAGTATCAACCAATAAATGGCGGGCTGCCGCTTGAGACATAATTATTCCTATGTATAAATTGAAAAAGAATAACCATAGCGTATCTGAGCAACAAATAAAAGTTAGGCTGATAGTTTTAGCAGGAAAAATTAAGCAATGGGTAAAGAAACAGCTACCTTAGCGGTTAGCTTTGTCAGTGCAGGGGAGTTGAAGCGAGCCTTTGTTAGAAAAGTATTAACAGATGTTAGTTTTTGCTATTACAGTTACGGTCAGTTAGTTGTTCGCGGGCTGTTGAATGGGTGTTTTGCGATGCCAGTTCGTCATCAGTTAATGCTTTAACTTTATCTGTTAAATCAGAAAAGAATGCGATGAATTGTTGCAGCTTTTCATTGAACACGATAGCCATTTCAAAAAAATTATGTGCTTTATGAGCGGTTTGGTTAGATGTAATCACAAATTCATTATTACGTTGCTGAGAAAAAAGTGGCTGTACTATTAACATGTTAGCTGTAGAAGATTGGTAATAAACAGCATTCACCTTAATTTCGCTACTTTTAGCGCAACTAGACCATGAGAAAATTGTTATTGAAATGATTAATAATAGTGATATTAGCAGTCTCATTTTAACTCTCCTTTTAATAATCTAGCTGAAAATAAAATATTGACATTCTACTTTGTAAAACATTATAAATTTATCTAAACGTAAAAGCTAGTTTAATGAGATGGTTTGTATTCTTGATACGATAAAGTGCAAGATAAGCATAATGTAAAAGCCAACAAATCAAGTGTTGGCTTTTACATTGTTGGCTTACTATAAGGGGAACTTAAGGCTATTTTTGACTCGCCTTTTTGTCTAATCGGAATTGATGTAGTAGTGGCTCGGTATAACCACTTGGTTGTTTAGTGCCGCAAAATACCAGTGCACAAGCAGCTTTAAAAGCAATGTTATTGGTAAAATCATCGCTCATCGGCTGATAACTTGGATCGTCAGCATTTTGAGCATCAACAATTTTTGCCATTTTCTCTAAACTTGCCTGTACCTGTTCTTTGCTGCAAATACCATGATGTAGCCAGTTTGCAATATGTTGACTAGATATACGTAACGTTGCTCTATCTTCCATAAGGCCGACATCATTAATGTCAGGTACTTTTGAACAGCCAATTCCTTGATCTATCCAACGGACCACATAACCTAAAATACCTTGAGCATTATTATCTAGCTCTTCAGTTATTTCATCGTTATTCCAGTTGGTGTCTTCGGCTAATGGAATCGTTAATATGTCATCTAAACTAGCACTTTTACGTTGCATCAATTCTTGTTGGAGGGTAAATACGTTTACACGATGATAATGTAATGCGTGTAAGGTTGCTGCTGTGGGTGAAGGAACCCAAGCCGTATTTGCTCCAGCTTCCACATGATTGATTTTGGTGGCGATCATATTGGCCATTTGATCAGGTATTGGCCACATGCCTTTACCTATTTGTGCTTTTTGACTAAAACCACAGGCCAAACCTACATCAACGTTGTTGTTTTCATAGGCGCCAATCCACGGCGTTAGTTTAATATCTGCTTTACGTGCCATTGGCCCAGCAGCCATTGAGGTATGAATTTCATCACCTGTGCGATCTAAAAAGCCGGTATTGATAAATACCACACGTGCTTTAGCTGCAAAAATACAGTTTTTTAAGTTAACACTGGTGCGTCTTTCTTCGTCCATAATACCCATTTTGATAGTATTACGCGGTAGTGACAGCGCATCTTCAACTCGTGCAAACAAGGTGTCGGCAAACTTAACTTCATCAGGCCCATGCATTTTAGGTTTTACAATATAGATAGAGCCTTCATTGCTGTTATTTAATTCACTGTTGCCCTTGATATCATGCAAAGCAATAAGTGAGGTGATCATTGCATCTAAAATACCTTCAGGTATTTCCCTTCCTCGGCTATCAATTATGGCGTTGTTAGTCATTAAATGCCCTACATTTCGCACAAACATTAAACTGCGACCTTTAAGCGTGACATTCTCGCCAGTAAGAGATTGATAGTTTCTATCAGAATTCATGGTTCGAGTGAATGTTCGACCGCCTTTTTGAATGTCTTCAGTCAAATTACCTTGCATTAACCCTAACCAGTTACGATATGCTATGACTTTATCTTCACCATCCACCGCAGCAACTGAATCTTCACAATCCATAATGGTTGTTAAGGCCGATTCCAGTATTACATCGCTAAGCGTAGATGGATCAGCTTTACCTATTTCACTATTGGCATCAAACACTAATTCTAGGTGTAAACCATTATGTTTAAACACTAAGGTGTTAGGTTGATTGATACTGCCAGTAAAACCAATAAATGCGCTGCTATCTTCTAAGGAACTTTGCTCACCATTTTTTAGACTTACCATCAGTGATTGCTCGTTTAAATGATAAGCAACAACCTCGTGATGACTGCCTTTAGTTAATGGAATTGCTTGATCTAGATAGGTTTTAGCAAAGTCGATTACTTTAGCACCACGTACAGGGTTATAAGCGGCAGTTTTTTCTGCGCCATTATCTGTGCTAATTACATCGGTACCATAGAGAGCATCATATAAACTACCCCAACGTGCATTTACTGCATTTAAAGCAAAGCGGGCATTCATAATAGGGACAACGAGTTGAGGACCGGCAATGCTAGCTAGCTCTGCATCGACATTTTCAGTGCTAATTGTGAAGTCATCAACTACGGGGGCTAAATACCCAATATCAGTCAAAAACTGTTTATAGTTAGAAAAATCAAAATTCTCTGCTTGGTTTTGTTGATGCCAGCTATCAATTTTAGCTTGTAAACTGTCACGAGTTGCAAGTAAGTCGGCGTTTTCATCAGATAAATCGTTGATAATATCGGCGAAACTTTGCCAAAAATGCGAAGAGATAACACCAGATCTTGGTAGTGCTTCTTGCTCGATGAAATCAAATAAATCTTGGTTTATTGTTAAGCCTGCTAATTGTACTGTTTGAGTCATGTTTTCCTCGCTTACTTTGCTTGCACTTTTTTGCTCTTGGAAAGCAAAATGAAAGCTTTATTAGTTAGTGACATTTCATTATTGATCTATCCTATTGCTAATTACTGATACTAGCAACATCAGGAGTATTATAACTACTATTGATTTGGTGAATGATAAAGTTTATTTGTAGTGTTTTTGTTAATATCCTGCTTGGGTTGCTAGGATGAAAAAAGAAAGGTAATCACATTGATATGAAACACCTCCCGTGTTGCTGAGTGCTTGTCCAAATAGCAACGGGAGGTTTGAATGGGTTGTTGTACGGTTCAAGCGATAATTAGTTGCCACCTGAATTTTCGATTACAAGGGTGATTCAAAATTACATGTTAAGTGTACGTTAACCGTGAACGTCTAATTGCACTTGTTTAGCTGCTTCAATCACCAACTGCCTAAACCAAACATGACTGGCATCATGATGCAATAACGGGCTCCAGATCATCTTTAATTCCATATCCGGGATCTCAAAGGGCGGTTTAACAATAATATAATTGGCATCATCTTTATGCAACATCGCTGCTTTAGTTGGCAGAGTGGCAATGAGATTGTCTTCAAATGCAAGCTGCATAGCCACATGGTAATTACGGGTGAATACTTTTATATCACGTTTTTTGCCTAACCTTGATAGTGCTTCATCAACCCAACCCAGTTTCTGTACATCATTTGGGTTCATGCCAACGCCAACCCCGAATCCCGTTTTTGATACCCAAACGTGTTTAGCTGCTAAGTAAGAGTTTAAATTAAACTTAGTGACAACGGGATTATCTGCGCTTAACAGGCAAGAAAAAGAATCGCGCCAAACGGATTTTTGATGAAAAGATTGAGGCAACTCATCAAAACGGTTTATTGCCATATCTATTTTTCCGGCTTCTACATCATGAAATGTTACGTCGCTGGGAGTCATAATATCAATAGTTACGTTCGGTGCGGTCTTGTTAAGGAGCTGTAATAGTTTTGGTAATAACGTTGAGGCAGCATAGTCACTGGCCATTAAGCGAAATACCCGGGTGCTATTTTGTTCGTTGAACTCTTCTTCACCTTGTAAGGTTTCTTCTAACTGAAGTAATATTTTCCTTATGGCAGGAGCGAGTGCTCTTGCTCGCTCTGTCGGAGACATACCATCAGAAGTACGAACCAGTATCGGATCATTAAATAGGGTGCGTAATCTTTTTAAACCATTACTCATTGCTGGTTGGGTAATATTAAGTTGACCAGCAGCTCGGGTTACATTCTTTTCTCTTAGTAACACATCTAAATAAATGAGTAGGTTCAAATCAATTTTAGAAATATTCATAACTTTAATGGCTCTCGGTAAAAACATAATTGAAATAGATATAAGCCAATTTTTTATATTATTCAATGTTTTTCAAAAATTATTTGCTAAGCAATTTAATAGGTATTAAGCGTCTATGTTTTTAACTAACTGTATTTTATAAAATAATAAATAAAACCTCAGGTAATTGGTTTGTGTATTTTCTGTGTGAATGGCCGTAATAATAATTATATATTTCATTAATGTTGGTTTGTTGACTATTATTTTTGTTGTCCGGTGTGACAGCTTACTGATTGAGTTACACCATCATAATTAATTACAACAGCAAGATTAATGTTAAATAAGACCATTGGAGAATATTATGTCTAATTATCAAAGTGCAATAGAAGCGGTTCAAGCGATTAAAGCAAAAGCAGGTAGCTCTTGGGATCCAATTAACCCTGAATCTATCGCACGTATGAGAACTCAAAATAGATTTAAAACAGGTTTAGAGATCGCTCAATATACAGCAGACATTATGCGCAGCGATATGGCAGCATTTGATGAAGATAAGACTAAATATACTCAATCGCTTGGTTGCTGGCATGGTTTTGTTGGTCAACAAAAAATGATTTCTATTAAGAAACATTTTGATGGCAAGACAGATCGTCGTTATTTATACCTTTCTGGTTGGATGGTCGCGGCACTTCGCTCTGAATTTGGTCCACTGCCTGATCAGTCAATGCATGAAAAAACATCGGTTGCTTCTTTAGTAGCAGAGCTTTACACCTTCTTACGCCAAGCCGATGCACGTGAGTTAGGCGGTCTTTTCCGTGAGTTAGATGCAGCAAGAGCCGCTGATGATTCTGCAAAAGCTGCTGATATTCAATACCAAATTGATAATCACGTAACGCATGTTGTGCCAATTGTTGCTGATATTGATGCAGGTTTTGGTAATGCTGAAGCCACTTACCTAATGGCTAAGCAAATGATTGAAGCTGGTGCTTGTGCCCTTCAAATTGAAAACCAAGTAGCGGATGAGAAACAATGTGGCCATCAAGACGGTAAAGTTACCGTTCCACATGCTGATTTCCATGCAAAAATTCGTGCACTACGCCATGCATTCTTAGAGCTAGGCATTGATAATGGTATCATTGTTGCTCGTACTGATTCTGAAGGTGCTGGTTTAACCAAAGAAATTGCTGTTGTTAAAGAGCCAGGTGATTCTGGTGATATCTATAACTCTTATTTAGATGTTGAAGAAATCGACGTAGCTGACATGGGTGAAGGCGATGTATGTTTCAACCGTGATGGAAAATTAGTTCGTCCTAAACGCTTACCTTCTGGTTTATATCAATTCCGCCAAGGTACAGGTCATGAACGTTGTGTATTTGATTGTATCGGCGCGCTTAATGCTGGTGCAGATTTACTTTGGATTGAAACTGCAATCCCTACTGTCCATGAAATTGCGGGTATGATGAATGACGTTCGTAAAGTGCACCCAGATGCGAAACTTGTGTATAACAACTCACCATCTTTCAACTGGACGTTAAATTTCCGTCAACAAGCGTTTGACGCTATGGTTGAAGCAGGTAAAGATGTATCGGCATATAACCGTGATAACTTAATGAGCGCAGAGTACGACGAAACTGAATTGTCTGCAATCGCTGATGAGCGTACTCGTACGTTCCAAGCAGATACAGCACGAGAAGCTAACGTATTCCATCACTTAATCACACTTCCTACTTACCACACTACTGCGTTGTCTGTAGATAACTTAGCTAAAGAGTACTTTGGTGAGCAAGGTATGCTTGGTTACGTTAAAAACGTGCAACGTGAAGAAATTCGCCAAGGTATCGCCTGTGTTAAACACCAAAACATGTCAGGCTCTGATATGGGTGATGACCACAAAGAATACTTTGCTGGTGAGAATGCACTAAAAGCAGGCGGCGCGAAAAACACGTCTAACCAGTTCAATTAATGGCTAACGCCATAAGCGAAAACTAATAAGTGTTTCTTTAGTTTGTAAGCACTTAGATGTAAAAGGGCTAGCGTATGTAAATATGCTAGCCTTTTTGTTTGCTTTGAGCGGACTAATTTAGGCTACGTTTGACCAGTAATACCGCGGTTTCATGATGAGCATGGACAAAGGCCTTAATGTTAAGCATAGATAATGTCTTTTTCTCTTCAAGAGTATTCACTTTTACAATCAAATTAGCTTGAGGATAATGAGCTAAAACAGCTTCACAAATTATTTGTTTATTCTTTACTGTATTGACGGTCACAATAATACTTTGTGATTGATCTACTCGCAAAGACTCTAAAACGGGTGTTTTATCTAAGTGACCAAAATACGCGTTATAACCTCTTTTTCTGGCCAGCAACACATGCTGTAAGTTGTCAGAGATAATTAAGAAATCGACCTCTTTTTTAGCGAGTTCTTTAGCAACAATACGCCCTAAAACAGCAAAACCACAAACAATGGTGTGATTGCTAATGTTCACGGGGGATATTTTATCCGACTCAAAGAACTCAACAACGAACAATGACGCAATTTTATATATGTTGTTAATCATAAATGGGGTTAACAGCATCGATAACACCGTGGTCAAAATTAAAATATTTCCTAATTCATGGTGTAAAATATTTTGGTTTAATGCTAACGCAAAAATAGCAAAGGAAAACTCCCCTATTTGACAAAGTGCAATGCCTGACTTTATCGCATCGCTTTTATTGGTGTTTCGTCTGATTATAAAATAAATGATACCAGCCTTAACAACCATAACCAGTAAAATAATACCAAGGACTAATAACACGTTATTTGCAAAGTAAAGCACATCAATTTTGGTGCCAATGGAAAAGAAAAAGGCGCCTAAAAGTAAATCTTTATACGAGGCGATATCAGACTCTACTTTTATATGGAAGTTGGTTTCAGCGATGATCATACCGGCAATGAATGCGCCAAGTGAATAGGTAAACCCCATTTCATGGGCAAGTAATGATGCCCCAATTACAATAGTAAATACTGAACTGAGAAATAACTCTTCCATTTTGGCATTAGCAGAGAAGTTAAGTAACCAGCCAATGATTTTTTTACCTAGGGTAAACATGAAGACAATAATTGCCGTTGCATAAAGAAATGTTTTCAATAAAATGTCAGTCATCGACATATCATTATTAGCTAAGAAACTCATTAAAAGTAAAATAGGGATAACCGCTAAGTCTTGAAAAACCAAAATCGCCACAGACCTTTCACCGTATGGTGTGACAATGTCTTTAGATTTTTTTAAATAAGGTAAAACAATAGCTGTGGAAGACAAACTAAATGAAAGTGAAATAATTAAAGATGAAATAAGATCAAGTGAAAACAGGTAGAAAGCCGCTGAAAATATTAATAATGAACTACAAGCTACTTGCAAAAAGCCATTTAAAAATATGAGGTGTTTCATCTTGTCGAGTTTAGCAAAAGACATTTCTAAGCCTATAGTAAACATTAGAAAGACTATGCCAAACTCACCAATGAGTTCCAGGGAGTGTAAGTCTTCGCTACCATTAAAATCAAACACAGTACTAATAATTGTACCAGTAATAATGTAACCAATAATATGAGAAACTGAAAACTTAGTTAGCACTATATTTAAGACACTTGCTAGTGCTAATGAGAGCGTAATGATGACCAGTATAGATTCCATGAAATCTCCTTTATCAAGCCATGAATTTAATTGACCCCATCACCGTTGTGAATCATACGGTAATGTGACTAAGTATTAGGCTGATGATATTAGAATAGATAGTCATTTATTTTGCATATATCATACCAATACATACACACAGAGGATGGAAATTAAATCAATAATATCAATATATTAAGTTTTAGTGATGAGTTTGATTTTTCATCAAGGTACTTAATGCATTAAATGTTGGCAGAATACATTTAAGGTGCACCAAAAGAAGTCATTGTTATGCTGAAAGTATCTTTACTGGCGGCTATTGACGGCTTTATTTAGCAGGTAATGTGATGGGTAAACTAGGCAAGTATCTAAGGTTTTGTTCTTACAATCTAGCAACCAATCGCTTGGTTGCGATTGGTTGCTTAAAAGCTGAGCAGGTTATTTAAAAACTATAAATTAACGTCATGGATGTTTCAGTATTGGTATTTTCAGAGCCTGGTGCAACTTCTGTATCGTAATCAATACGCAGTGCAAATTTTAATTGTAAAGAATCAATTAATTTAGCGGTAACAGATGTTTCAGATTTATATGCACTATTATCGCCAGATTCAGTTGCTTGTCTCGCGATAAATGATTGTTTAAAAGCCACATTATCGTTGAACTTGTGTTTGTATAATGCTTGCGCTTGAATAATTAAGTTAGTGTTAGTTTCACCATCAAGCGCAACATCGCGCTTTACACCTGGACCAATATCGGCAAAGAATGATGAAGTTTTGCTTTCAAACCAATGACGGCCCCAACCAGCAGAAAAAGAGCTTTGCGACTCATAGCCACTAAACTTATCTTGCTCATGAGCAAGGTTACCGTAAAGGTAGTTTTTTCCTTCTTCACCTATAGTGTAGTTGGTTTGCGCTGAGATATCCCATTTGTTAGCAGTACTTTCAAACGTTTTATTACCACTGTCATCTTGGGTTTCTAATTTTTTGGCTAGAATATTAAAGGCTACAACACTTCGCCATTTGTCTTTTTCATGGTTTAAGGTCAAACCGGCTTTTATGTCGGCACTTTTAGTGTCGCCGGTTTGGTATAAAAATCCTAATTCAGCCGACGCTGTTAATGCTGGTTTTTGATCTGCATCTGCTGCTGCTGAAGCAAACGAAGCGAGTGGTAATAAGCATAAAGCTGAAAGTGCTAATTTGTGAGTCATGAGTTTTCCTTTTCAATGTTATGTTAATTTAGATTTTTGTGGTTATTACTTGATGTTATAACCGTAATGATGAATTAAGTTTAATAATAAATTAGTCGTTTTAAAAACTATAGACCAAGGTTACTGCTGTTTGGCTATCTAGGTTTTTTTTATCCAGTTCAACTTCGCTGTTGTAATCTAAGCTAAAGGTAAACTTTAATTGTAGTGTTGAAATTAGTTTAGTTGTCAGCGTGGTCACCGCTTTATATATACTATTATCACTGGCTTTGAGAGCTTGCTTTGCACTTAAAAATTGTTTTAATTCAACATGCTCTCCTAATTTTCTGATATAAACGGCTTGTGCTTGGATGATCCAACTCACATCGGTTTGTTCTGGTGCTGTGTCTGTCGCTTTAAATAAGTCTCGTTTATATCCTGGGCCAATATCTCCCCAAAGTGACGCGTCTGTGGTCTTGTACCAATGACGTCCCCAGCCTGTTGAAATTGAATTTTGGTTAATAAAACTACTAAAGTCATTTTCTTCAAACCAGATATTGCCATAGATATAGTTTTTTTCTTGGTTGTTTATGCTGTAGTTTGTTTGTGATGTTATCGTAGATTTTTTATCGGTGGTTTTAAAGTGAGTGTTATTATTTTCATCAGAGACGTCGGCTTTTTTTAATAACAAGTCGATATTTAACAAACTCAACCAAGCACCATTTTTCCAGCGAAGATCAATCCCTGTTTTCATATCTCCACTTTTAGTATTACCCGTTTTATATAATAAACCAAGTTCAGCAGAGCCGGAAAACATCGGTGAAGGGGGTTGTTTGACTTTGTTTGCTTTTTCTAAACTAGTGATAATATCAGCAGGGCTTGCTTGTGAAAATAGGGCGGTTGACTGGTTTGTCACATAGATGCTTTCTGCTTGAGCCATGCTTCCTTTTGCATAAACGCCAACACTTAAAAGATAAAAGGTTATAAAAGTAAATGAACGAATCATTGTGTCTCTTTATTTAAACAAATTTAAGCAAGGTTATTGAGCTGTGATTTATAAACACTTTAGTTAAAGATAAAACTAAATTTATCGACAGCGTACTCATGGAGTGTGACCAAAATCACAGTGTTAATGGGCGTCATTATAAAGAGATTTCTGTTTTTTTAAAGTAGCTCAATGAAATTAGTGCATAAAAAAAGGGCAGAAAGCCCTTTTTTTGAATACTCTCAGCAATAATCGCTATTTGATCAGCGCATTCAACTTACCAGATTGATAAAGGTCGAACATGCTATCTAGGCTAATCGGTTTGATTTTACTAGCATTCCCTGCAGTATTAAATGCTTCATAGCGAGCAACGCAAATTTCTGACATGGCTTTAGTGGTTTCAGCAAGAAATTTACGTGGATCAAATTCACTAGGGTTGTGCGCCAAAAAGCGACGCGTTGCGCCAGTAGATGCTAACCTTAAATCAGTATCAATATTGACTTTGCGAACGCCATTTTTAATGCCTTCTTGAATTTGTTCAACCGGTACACCATATGTTTCTGGAATATTACCACCAAACTCATTTATGACCGCAAGCCACTCTTGTGGCACTGATGATGAACCATGCATAACCAAGTGAGTATTAGGAATACGGGTATGAATAGCTTTGATACGATCTATGGCTAAAATATCATCTGTGGGGGGGCGGGTAAATTTGTAGGCACCGTGTGAAGTACCACAAGCAATAGCTAAAGCATCGACTTGCGTCTTTTGTACAAAATCAGCCGCTTCTTCAGGGTTAGTTAACATTTGCTCCATAGTTAACTTACCTTCAGCGCCAATACCATCTTCTTCGCCAGCTTCGCCTGTTTCTAATGAACCTAAACAGCCAAGTTCACCCTCTACAGATACGCCACAAGCATGAGCCATTTCAACGGTTCGACGGGTAACATCAACATTGTACTCGTAACTACTTGGTGTTTTACCATCGTCCATTAACGATCCGTCCATCATCACTGATGAAAAACCCAATTGAATGGAACGCTGGCATACACTTGGCGAGGTGCCATGATCTTGATGCATAACCACAGGGATATGAGGGAACTCTTCAATCGCTGCTAGAATTAAATGACGCAAAAATGGTGCACCAGCATACTTACGAGCACCTGCAGAGCCTTGTAAAATTACTGGGCTGTCTGTTTTATCTGCTGCAATCATAATTGCACGCACTTGCTCTAAATTATTTACATTAAATGCAGGGATGCCATATTCAAATTCAGCTGCATGATCAAGCATTTGACGCATTGAAATTAAAGCCATTGATTACTCCTAGGTTAAGCCAATTGATTTTGTGGGTGGATATGAAAACATTCAATAATATCAATAAAATTATATCAGGTTTTCAGCATTTGAGGCATTAAAAATTATAATTTTGATACTTTGTTATTTCACTGAAGGCTTTGTAAAAAAATTACTAAAACAATCAGGGAAATGCCTGCATGTTGACTAGGTTTTGATTTGAACCTTTGAAAGTTAGCTACAAAGTAACGATGCAGATAAACCCAAGTAAAGGCGCTTTAACTTGTCTTTACTTGGGAACTTAGATGAAATTGTAACTTTGCAGTGATTTTTTGGTGGGAAGCTAGTTACAGCTGACTTGCTCTTTGCTCTAGAATTTCTACCGCGGGTAATTTCTTTCCTTCTAAGAATTCTAAGAAAGCTCCGCCTCCTGTGGAAATATATGAAACCTTATCTTTGATATTATATTTATCAACTGCGGCTAAGGTGTCACCACCGCCAGCAATTGAAAAAGCAGTTGAATCAGCAATGGCTTGAGCGATAGTTTCAGTGCCTTTACCAAATTGATCAAATTCAAACACGCCGACAGGTCCATTCCATACAATCGTGCCTGCATTTTTAATGATGGTAGCAAGTTGTTCTGCTGAGTCAGGACCAATATCAAAAATCATCTCATCATTGGTAACATCATTGACTTTTTTCAGTGTAGCTGCAGCAGTAGGAGAAAATTCATTAGCAACAACTACATCACTGGGTACAGGTATATCGCCATTATTACTTCGAGCTTGAGCTGTTAAGCGTTGAGCTTCAGCTACCAAATCTGCTTCGTATAATGATTTACCAACATTGTAATTAGCTGCGGCAATAAAAGTATTAGCAATACCTCCGCCAACAATAAGCTGATCTACAATGGTCGATAATGATTCTAACACGGTTAATTTAGTCGATACTTTTGAGCCACCCACAATGGCAACTAACGGACGGGCAGGGTTGTCAAGTGCTTTGCCTAAGGCGTCTAATTCGCCGGTAAGTAATGGGCCTCCACAAGCAATAGCTGCATATTTTGCTACCCCATGAGTACTTGCTTGTGCCCGATGCGCAGTGCCAAATGCATCCATCACATACACATCGCACAAATTGGCAAGTTGCTGTGCTAAGGCATCATCATTTTTCTTTTCACCTTGATTAAATCTTACATTTTCAAGTACCACTAACTCACCATCGCCAATATCAACACCTGTAAGGTAGTCTTTAACCAAGCGAACAGGGTAATTAAGGGCAGCGGCTAAATAATCAGCAACAGGTTTTAGCGAATACTCTTCATTGAACTCCCCTTCAGTTGGACGGCCAAGGTGAGACATAACCATGACCTTTGCTCCCGCTTCTAACGCTTGCTGTATTGTCGGTAATGCCGCTAGTAAACGGGCATCTGAAGTGATTTTGCCATCTTGAATAGGCACGTTTAAGTCTTCACGAATAAGTACGCGCTTATTGGCTAAGTCAATATTAGCCATGTTAATAATTGTCATGTTTGACTCCAAATAGGTAATAATTCAGTGTGATTATTCGTTCTCTAATACGTCAGTAGTTTTTAATGAGAACTCAGCAAGCAAGTCGTGGATAAAGCGGTTTAATTCACCTGCCATTAACGCAAAGTCAGCATCTAATTTGGCAATAACATCATCGCTATCAATATCATCATTTTGTTCTTGGATAACATCAAAAAACTTAATACGTTTAATCGACAAGTCATCACAGAGCATAAAAGATAACGATTCATCCCATTCTAGTGCTACTTTAACCATATATTTATCAGCATCAAGGTGGTGCTTTATTTCATCGCTTTCTAAATCTTGGTTTTTAACTCTGACAACAGCGCCATCGTCGCCAAGGGCATTAAATTCGGCTTCCATCCCCAATTGAAATTTGGCAGATAAATTCTTTTTAATTAGCCAGTCAGTCATGGTTTCATCGGCTTGAACATCAGGCTCTAGCGTGGTGACAGGCAAGGTGCCTAACACTTTACGAAGTAAGGCCAATAAATCTTCTGCCTTGCCACGGGCGCTAGCATTAATAACAATAATATTATCTTTAGGGCTAATATAAGCGTGAGTATCTGAAATACGAGAGAATGCGCGAGGTAAGAGTTCAAAAATAATGTCTTCTTTAAACTGCTCTTTTTCTTTTTTAGTCGCACCGCGACCTTGTTCTTGTTCTAAAACATTGACTTTTTGTTCGAGCATATCTTTGATAACAGGAGCAGGTAATATTTTTTCTTCTTTACGTGCACAAATCAAAAAATTGCCATTGGCGGTATGCACAGGTGAATCTCCGTGCTTCCCTAGGGCGTTTACCCAACCAAAATGTGATTGTTCGGTAGAGCCACAAGGGGTGAAAAGGTGTTCGTTGAGATGTTTTTCTAACGCTTGGTCTGAATGCTCAAATGGACGAGTAAACGCGAAAAAATATAGGTTTTTAAACCACATAAAGTCTATCCTAGGCTTGTATGCTCACTGAGCTAAGCCCTTTAATGTGCTTAGGGCATAGTGACTAACAGTAAGGCTGTTTTTTTTAAAAAGCCATATTACCTGAAAAGCACCTAGGGATCATCAGCATTTATTAAATGCTTAGGTTAAGATCGCATATCGGGTAATTCGATATGATAACTCAATCCTTGTTCCTCTTCGCTTTGTGCGGTAATGGTACCATTTAGCGTATCAACCACGAGATTCTTAACGATATGAGTTCCTAGACCTGTACCTCCTTTGCCTTCTTTGGTCGTATAAAAAGCATCAAATAGCTTGCTTAATGCAGTATTGCTCATACCATGACCGTTATCCTTATAGTCAATAATTAATTTGCTGTGGTGTAATTTAACATCGATAGTTATTTCACCGCGGTTGATATGGGTAAATGCATGGGTAATTGAGTTAATAATTAAGTTAATAATAATCTGAGCAATAGCCCCTGGGTGGCTGTATACTTCAATGCTTTCATCGCAATGTACTTTAATACAATGATTGGTTTTTTTTAATTTAGGGTGCAGAGATTGGATGATTTGGTCAATATAATTTCCGACATTGATTAAGCGTGTTTTATCGCTGGTTTGATCAACGGCCACATGTTTAAAGCTGGTCAGTAGTTCAGATGCTCTATTAAGATTACTTGTTAATAGCTCTGCACTTTTATTTGCATTTTCAATGAAGTCAGCAATACTGCGTTTAGACATTTTATTTTGTTCTAGTGCTTGTTTTAAACGCACTATTTGCTCTAATAAAAAGCTAGACGAGGTGATGCTAATTCCTACGGGAGTGCTAATTTCATGGGATACTTCAGCTGAAATTTTACCTAGCGAGGCCATTTTCTCGGTTTCGAGTAGTCGTTCTTTGGCTTTATTTAATTCTTCAATAGAGTGTATTAACTCTTTATTGGTTGTTAATAATGTTTTTTCTGTTTTACTGCGACGAATATTTTCTTCTTGTAAGCTCTGTTTTTGTTGCAATAATTGTTTTTGTTGAACTTCCATTTTTAACATTATGCTACTTAACGAGGAGGTTTTTTTAGCCACTTCTTGTTCAAGTAGAAGATTTTGTTCATCGATTTGCTCTTTAGCAAGATCCGTTTCTTGTTGGGACTTTGCCAGTTTTTCTTTGAAATCAACTAACTCATCTATTAAGTTGTTATAAGCATCTTCTAGAACATTTAGCTCGTTTTGTTCATAATTCATTGAATGTAGTTTAGATGCTTCTGGGTCATCTAAATCAACTTGCCTAATTTGTTCGGTTAGTTCATGAAGAGGCGATGTTAATAGTCGGTTAAAAGCGAGCGTAAATAAAAACACTAAAAATGCAGTCTTGACCATGGCATTGCCTATAAGGAAATAAATCCCCACTTCAATACGACTGAATATTACTGCATCACTTGAGAGTAGTATAACTCTACCGACACTGGTTGTTCGCCCAGAAAACTCAAAAATTAGCGGAAAAGAGTGACCAAACAGCCCTTCTGTAATCGAGCTGATGCCGTTTGAGTCGTTTTTATATCTTCCCATGTGTGCTTTTATTTTTTCAGGAGAAATAGTTTCTCCTAGCTGAGTAATGACATTGTTTGCTTCATCAGTAACAATAATCCCTTTGATCATGGGAATGGCTATAAGCCCTTCTGAGATGTCAATTGCTTGTTGTGTATTTAGCTCCCACACGGCGCGCGTTAAACTGCCACTGATGGTTTTCTCTAAGGTGAGGAGTTCACTGTTGATATGATTTTTTGTATTGAAGTACTCGGCAATAATTTGAATACCGGTAACGCTCACCGTTAATATAAAATAAAAGGAGAGTACTCTAGTCAGTAGTTTTCGCGAAAGGCTTGTTACTTTCATGTAATTTAATTCATATTCTTTACCGTTATTATGACGTTAACTACTTTTTATTCAAGGAAATTTTTTATAAAAAGTTAAGAGGCAATATGCATAGATAATTCTCAATTAGAACAAATGATCTATAAAGTAAACTCTCGTGCTATTTTTAGTAACATGTCATATTTTTATGCTGTTGTCATATTTATGTAATAAAACGCTAATAGCATAGCGAGCAAATAATTTATTACTTGTATTCTTTAAATACAATTTTTTATAAAGGGCTTAAAACATGAAACTAGTAAAAAGTACTCTTGCGTTAACAGTATGCACAATTTTAGCACAGCCGGCACTTGCCGCGAATGTTGATATTTACGGGCGAGCAGATGTGTCATTACAATCATCAGACAATGGTGAAGGACGCTTCAGCGAAATTAACTCTAATGCTTCTCGCATTGGTTTTAAAGGTACTCATGAAATCAACGATAATCTAGCGGTGATCTACCAAGCAGAATTTGAAGTGGACATTGATGGTGACGGCGATGTTTTTAAGGCTCGTAATCAATTTATTGGTTTGAAAGGGGCTTTAGGTGAGGTGCTTTTAGGTAAAAATGATTCTATGATGAAGCAATCTCAAGGCAAAACCGATTTGTTTAGTGATTATAATGCAGACATTAAACACCTTTGGAAAGGTGAAAACCGTTTAAGTGATACCCTTACTTATAAATCACCTAAATTTAATGGTTTTCAACTTGGTGTAACGTATATGGCTGAAGAGGATGTTGATGGGCAAGATGCGCTATCAATAGCCGCTTTCTACGGTGATAAAAAACTTAAAAAATCTAAGGTATTTGCCTCGGTAGCAATGGACTCAGATGTTAAAGGTTATGATACTGTAAGAGCTACGGTTCAAGGTAAAGTCAAAGGTGTGACGTTAGGTTTAATGCTACAAAACCAAGAAAACATTGATAGTGGTGCTGAAATGGACGGTTTGATGGTTTCGGCTAAATACAAAGTAGGGGCGACGACATTAAAAGGCCAATATCAAATAGCAGACCACAAAGGTGGAGAGAAAAATACAGGTATTACAGCTGGCGTTGATTATAAACTAGCAAAAACCACAAAACTCTATGCTTACTACACTACCTTTGATCTTAAAACAGCCGATTCAGATGAAGATTACTTAGCTGCGGGTATTCAGTATAAGTTCTAGTGGGTTTAGATACTTTATTATTAAGCCGCATAGCGGCTTTTTTGTATCATAAAATAGCGGTTGGTTAGCATAGGGACATATTTGCTATGATAATTATTAGTGCTATTGGCATAATTGGAACAACTGTCATAATTATGTCATGTTTGTCATGCACAATATTATGATATTACATTAAGTAAATTTATTTTGGGACGTTGCGATGAGTGGCTACATTTTAGTTGTTGAAGATGAAACTCCAATTAGGGAAATGATCACCTTTGTATTAGAGCAAAACGGTTTTAACTCAGTTGAGGCAGTTGATATAAAACAAGCTAAGGAAAAAATTGTTGAACCTTATCCTGATTTGATTTTACTTGATTGGATGTTACCCGGTGGCAGCGGCGTTAAATTAGCTAAAGAATTAAAGCAAAGTGAATATAGCCGTAATATCCCTATCATTATGTTAACCGCTCGTGCTGATGAAGATGATAAAGTAAAAGGGCTAGATGCTGGTGTTGATGATTATGTGACTAAGCCTTTCTCACCCAAAGAGCTAGTGGCACGTATTAAAGCTGTTATTCGAAGGGTATCACCAACGTTATTAGCTGAAAAAGTAGAATTTCATGGTTTGAAGTTAGATCCTGTTTCGCATCATGTCACCATTGATGAAGTTCCTGTTGATTTAGGCCCCACAGAATTTCGCTTGCTGCATTTTTTTATGACCCATACCGAACGAGTATACTCTAGAGAGCAGTTGCTTGATAACGTTTGGGGAACTAATGTGTATGTTGAAGACCGAACCGTAGATGTTCATATAAGGCGCTTACGAAAGGCTATTTCAGGAGCTGGTCATGAAGACTTCATTCAAACGGTTCGTGGCGCAGGCTATCGCTTTTCAGGAAAATCAACAGGAAAGGTTAATAAACTAACCTCAGCAACAAGCTAAAAGAAACGCTTTAGAGCTAGCTAATTTTTATAGCTAATTCATGTTGTATTTTAATGTAAACAAGAAAGTAATGATGCCAGCCAAAATACCCGTTATCAATAATCATGATTTTCGTTTTCACTCTGGCATCGAGGCATTACCCGATGCTGCGCTTATTTTATCACCTAAACTAGTGATTATGTCAGGGAATAAAAAAGCACAACGCTTATTGGGTATGCGCTTTCCTGATGATGTTGGTAAGCAGATAGAGCAACTGCTAGTTGATCCGGTTTTTTCTGATTATTTATCACAAGATAATTTTGAGTCTCCTTGTTTGATTACTTCCCCGATAAATGATGAATTACAATTAGAAATTTCTGTGATGGCCTTTGGTAGCGAACGTGTTTTTTTGATGGCACGAGCAATTTCTAAATACCATAGAATGAAGAAAATGCGTCGCGAGTTTGTTGCTAATGTATCACATGAATTAAAAACGCCACTGACTGTAGTTCGGGGGTATGTGGAAATGATTCAAGAAACTGAACATGGATTTAACCCTCATTGGCAAAAGATTTTTGATACCATCGAAGGGCAAGTATCGCGAATGGAGCGCTTAGTCGAGCAATTACTTAGCTTATCTAAAGTTGAAAACAATCGTGATGACGATGATATGAAGCTAGTAGATATGCCAAAACTTATTGAAAACCTCGTTGAAGATGCTAGGTGGCTGAATCAATCAAAGCAACATCACATTCGAACTAATCTTACTGAAGAGGTTGGTGTTTTTGGTATTGAAACTGAGCTTAAAAGTGCTTGCGCTAACTTGATATCGAATGCTATTGCCTATACACCAAAAAATGGGGTTATTGAGATTAACTGGATGAAAAATGGCGATAAAGTGATTTTTAGTGTCAAAGATAATGGTTACGGTATTAAAGCCGATCAAGTCAATCGTTTAACTGAGCGCTTTTACCGCATTGATAAATCACGTTCGCGCGATACTGGCGGTTCAGGGCTTGGATTGGCCATTGTTAAACATGTATTACTCCATCATAAGGCGGAGCTAGTCATTAATAGCGAGTGGGGGAAAGGGAGTGAGTTTGCGATTTATTTTGATGAAGGCTTAGCTTGTTAAGATACTTTCTAAGCGTTAAAGCCTTCGTGGGCTGAGTCCAGTAAATTGAGGTATAGCGCGCTTACCTAGTAATATCTACCATTAGATCATCTGCTATATGCTCTAGTGCGCCTATTAATTTATCAACGTCAGTTTCATTTACAGCAATTTGTACCTTAGCGTTAAACATAAGTTGACCGGTATGTGCAGCGCTAGACCGTGAACTAACTAGCTTGATTAAATTACCGCCTTGATGGTTGATAACCGAAGCTATTTCTTGAACAATTCCTGCTCTATCATTGGCTGTAAGCTCTAGTGCTAAGTTGGTACTCGCTTTGTCAGTATGCTTAGTAGCTAACTCTATTTGGCATTTTAAACCCTCTATATGACTAAGTGCTGTGATTAATGATTGGGTGTTAGTCTCATCTACAGCAACTTCAATAACTCCCGCAAAAAAATCAGATAAGTGATGCAAGCTACTTACCTGCCAGTTACCTTGGTGTTCATTAATGATTTTAGATAAGGTATCAACAATGCCAGTTTTATCTGGGCCAATACATGAAATTACGATGTGATTCATAGGGGATCCTTTAATACGGAGTTTTCGAAGAATAAAAAGTTTACTAAGTAATAATTTTAACGGGTTCGTGTAAGTTGGCTTAGTTCTTTATCGAACTGTTCGCTATCACCGAGATTAAGCTCAATTAATCGACGTAAGTGGCTAACACTATCGATATCAATTGCGTCACACTTTAAGCCTGTTTCATCTCCTTTTTGGTGCACCACAATAATATCCATAGTGACCTGCGATACGTTGTCAGTTAAAAAGAAGGTTAAAGTACCGCGCTTATCTTTAAATGACTGCTCTGCAGATATTGCCGTCACTAATGCACCATTGAGAGAAATATCATGTATAGACACAGGATAGATCTTACCTTCAAGATTTAACTCGGCGTTAATTGAAAATAATATTCGGGTAAAATGGCGTCTATTTTCCATATAATCTTTCTTCTCTATGCATCATAGCTTTAGCATAGCTGTCTTTTAAAAAAAAGGCACTTAAAAAATCAATATAGAAGTTTTAAGTGCCTGGTGTTAAGGGTAAAGACTTGGTAAATTTCTTAGCCTATTTTTTTATACTTTATTCTATGAGGCTCGATAGCTGCCGCACCATAGGTTTTTTTCAGCCAAGCTTCATAGTCAGTAAAGTTACCTTCGAAGAAGTTAATCTGACCTTCATCTCGGTAATCTAAAATATGAGTGGCAATTCTGTCTAAAAACCAGCGATCATGAGAAATGACCATAGCGCAACCTGGAAACTCTAAAATTGCTTCTTCAAGTGCGCGTAACGTTTCCACGTCTAAATCGTTGGTTGGTTCATCGAGTAATAATAAATTACCGCCGGTTTTTACTAGTTTGGCTAAATGAACACGATTGCGTTCACCACCAGATAAATCTTTGATGAATTTTTGTTGATCGTTACCTTTAAAATTAAAACGAGAACAATACGCACGGCTCGGTATTTGGTAGGTGCCTATTTCTAAAATATCGTGACCTTCAGAGATTTCCTGATATACGGTATTGTTTTCATCCATATCATCTCTAAATTGATCTACACTAGCAAGCTGAACTGTTTCGCCTAGCTCTATGGTGCCGGCATCTTGTTTCTCAGCCCCTGACATCATTTTAAATAACGTCGATTTACCTGCACCATTCGCGCCTATAATACCAACAATAGCCCCTTTAGGTATTGAAAAGCTTAAATCATCAATTAATAATCGCCCATCAAATGATTTGCTTACGTTATTTACTTCTAAAACTTTATCACCTAAACGTGGTCCAGGTGGTATGTAAAGCTCATTAGTTTCATTTCGTTTTTGATTTTCTTGGCTGCTTAGTTCTTCAAATCGCGCCATACGTGCTTTACTTTTAGCTTGTCGTGCTTTTGGGTTAGAACGAACCCACTCTAACTCTTGTTTAATGGTTTTTTGTAAGGCGTTTTCACTTTTACTTTCTTGCGCTAAACGTGTATCTTTTTGCTCAAGCCATGAGGAGTAATTGCCTTCCCATGGAATACCTTCACCTCTATCAAGTTCTAAAATCCAGCCAGCTACGTTATCAAGGAAGTATCTATCATGGGTTATCGCAACTACAGTGCCAGGGTAGTCATGTAAGAAACGCTCTAACCAGGCAACAGATTCAGCATCTAAATGGTTAGTTGGCTCATCCAGCAATAACATATCTGGTTTTTGTAATAATAAGTGACATAAGGCCACGCGGCGACGTTCACCACCACTGAGTACCGATATTTTTTGTTCCCAAGCTGGTAGGCGCAATGCATCGGCAGCTCGTTCGAGTACATTATCAATATTATGACCATCTTGGGTATTAATAATATCTTCTAGTTGACCTTGCTCTTTTGCCAGTGCATCAAAGTCAGCACCTTCTTCGGCATACTCGTTATAAACTTCATCTAAACGTTTGAGTGCATTTTTTACGGTTGATACTGCTTCTTCTACCACTTCACGTACGGTTTTATTTTCATCAAGCTGAGGCTCTTGGGGTAAATAACCAATTTTGGTACCTGAGAGTGCATTTGCTTCACCTTCAAATTCTTTATCAATACCCGCCATAATCCTCAGCAAAGTTGACTTGCCTGCGCCATTTAGACCTAGTACACCAATTTTAGCGCCGGGAAAAAAGGAAAGAGATATGTTTTTTAAAATGGTGCGTTTTGGTGGAACCACTTTGCTAACGCGGTTCATCGAAAATATAAATTTATCAGGAAGTGCCATGACTTAGCCTTTTGCTTGCAAAAATAGAATGGTCGATATTTTAGGTAAAAGCCGCAGGGTTAGCAAATATCATTTGTGATCAAAAGTTAAGCATCTTATAAAACCATGTTATTGCTTGATGAAAGGCAGAGGAAAAAGGTTGTAATTATTGTTTAAAAGCGACATTCTTGCTTTAAAATATATCGTATACTAATTATTGGGTTGACTGCAGGTATAAATCACCGGACTTTTAATAACATATGTCAAGTATTCTGTTTAAAAAAAAGCTATCTTCAAATCAAAAGCAATTTTTTCTTGCTGTAGTATTGGGTGTTGTTGGGGCGTTAGTGAACTTTTTTCCCGTTTCCTTAGCATTTAACATATCACTCGTCCTTGGAAATGCAGCTTACATTATAGCGGCTTCCTTACTTAGGCCAAGTTTTACCTTTGTTTGTGCGTTAATTACCGTTATACCTCTTTATTTTTATTGGGGGCATCCCAATGGTTTTATAACGTTTGGTCTTGAAGCCCTCTTTATCTCAATATTACGCGCCCGTGGTTGGTATGTGCTTTCAGCCGGCTTATTGTATTGGTTGATAATTGGTATGCCTTTAACCGCCATATTAGTGCTAATTCACCTTGATTATGCACAAGGCTACGTTTTATTTACAATTTTTAAACAAGGTATCAATGCGGTACTCTATACGTCTTTTGCATGTATCATAATGTTTACCTTGGATTTTTATGTGCAAAATAAAGGGTTTTACCAACCTAAACTCAATAAAAGTTTACCAAAGTGGTTATTCTATTATTTTTGGAGTATTTCTGTCTTTATAGCGGTTGGTGCTTCTCTTTTTCTAAGCACACGCTTTGTAGACCTACAAAGAAGTAATATTAAAAATGAATTAAATATTAGCAATGCTTATATTGCTAGTATCGGAAATAGTTATATTAATGAACACCGAATTGCTATTCAAAGTTTAGCTGACCAAATATCATTCACACAACACCCTGAAAGTAATGATGAAATATTATCAAGACTACACAGTTTATATCCAGGGTTTATTACTATGTTTATTGCATCTGAACATGGGATCATTAAACAGGCATCGCCAAAAAGCATGCTACCAAATTTAAAATTAAATCAATACTCCGTAAAGGATCGCCCTTACTTTATAAATACCATGAACAAAAAACAATTAAATGTGTCTCCTATATTTCAGGGAAGAGGGTTTGGAAATGCGCCCATAGTGGCAATAAGTGCCCCCATTTATGCTAAAAATAATACGAGTAAACCTGTGGGAATTGTAGAAGGTTCATTAAATGTTGGTGAGTTTGGTTTCTATCATAAAAAAGGCCATGACAATAGTGATATTAAAATTATTGTTACAGACAACAATGATAGCATAATTTATGGGTCACAAGTTTTTGGGTTTGATACCTTGACCAAATTGGACTACCAAGTCGACTTGTTACATCAGGAACATAGCTTAATTACATTAAATACTCCCAATACGGGGAAAAAGAATTATTTATATAAAGAAAAAGAATTAGAATCAGGGTGGAAGATTTATTCATTAATTGAGCATGACGTGCTTTTAAATATAACAGAGCGCTTATACTTATTGATATTTTTAGCGTTATTTATCATTCTATTTTTAGCTGGATTTTTAGCTAAGCTTTTTGCCCATACAATCAATCGCCCTTTAGCGTTTGTAATGCGAGAATTATCAAAAGATGATACGAGGCCTTATCCAACTACGATTCCATATGATACACCTATCGAAATAGAGGAACTCTACCAGGAATTAAAAATAAGTCGGCAGGCCATATTAAGTCATCAAGTGGAATTAGAAAACAAAGTTAGAGAACAAACTGATAAATTAACTCAAGCGAATAACTCGTTAGAAAACTTAGCCAATACTGATACTTTAACAGGTCTTAACAACCGACGTTATTTTGAAAAAAACTTCTCTTTAATTCAAGCTGTGTTAACGCGTAATAATTCTAAAATGATGTTTATCATTTTAGATATCGATCACTTTAAGGTTATTAATGATAAATATGGCCACTTATTTGGCGACTACTGTTTAAAAACGCTAGGACAAATAATCTCATCTTTGTTCAAGCGTGATTCTGATGTAGTCGCTCGGTTTGGTGGTGAAGAGTTTGTGATAGTTTCCCAATGCAGTAGCTTTGATGAAGCTAAAGTGAGATGTGAAGAGTTACGTAATAAAATCGAGAACTTCTGTTTTAAATGTGATTTAGATAATACGTTTAAGTTAACTGCTTCTATCGGAGTTGCCTTTGGTAACGCAAGTTATGCTAAAGAATTAGAAGCGTGGTTATCCATTGCGGATGTTTGCCTTTATCATGTTAAAGAACATGGAAGAAATAGTACAGAGATAAAAACAGTTAACTAGTTGAAAAACAGACTTTAAAGTGTTTTTGTACATACCACTTTAAGATACGATCAGAGCCATAAGTTCAAACTAAAAGATTTAACCTTTATTTCATGCAAAAAACGCTAAGCATCTTTTGCATGATAAATAAAACTAGCGTTTATGGAGGTTAACTTTTGTTTATTTGATGCGCTAGTGCAGTTAATAAGTTGATTACATCGGTGCTAGCATGTTCCATGGTCGTTAAATCTTTAATCGCCTGAGTCATATTACCCGTTTTTGCTGCTTTTAACGCGCTTATACCATATTTATGTACTTGTTCATGGGGTGAATCAAGTTGCTTAAAAGCTTTAAATTTTGAATACTTTTCAGCACCTTCACCTTGAAAGTACCATTGGCCTAGTCGACAATTTTTATGATTAGAAAAATCGTCGATATTTTGAGTAGATTCACCAACAATGACCTTATAAACCTCCAACTTCCAAACGACATGATCCATTTTCACCGTCTGTAAATATGCATCGGCAGTAGAGTTTGTTATTACTGCATACATCTTTTTAGAAGTATTGACTATGCTCTTGGCAGTTGTTTCTATATTGCTTGTGCTTTGTGTTATTTCGCTACTGTTTTCCCCAACTTCATGAATTCCACCAATGACTTGTTCCATTTGCTGATTTACTTGTTCAATCAAGTTTGAAATTTCATTTGATGCTTCAGCCGAGCGTTGCGCCAACGTTCTAACTTCATCAGCAACAACAGCAAATCCGCGCCCTTGCTCACCTGCTCTTGCCGCTTCAATAGCTGCATTAAGGGCCAACAAGTTAGTTTGATCCGAAATACCTTTGATGATATTAACAAAGTCGTTAATACCAGCAGTGGCTGATTTCAAGTTATCAACAGAAGTGGAAGCATTTTGGCTGTCTTTACTAATTTTTGTTGTAGCAATAATTGTAGTGGTTAGCATTGAAAGAATTTCATTGAATAATGCTTCTGAAGATTGAAATTCGTCACGATGATCGATAAGTATATTAGAGGAAGCGGCAAGTTCTTCACGAATATCGTTTATTAAAGTACCAGAGTCTAACCATAAATTATTGATTTCTCCTTGATGCTGGTAGCGCTCGGTATTGTTTGCCATATCTTGCGCGAGTTGCTGACTTTCATGGTTGGTATTGGCAACTTTACTTTCTAATGATGAGAGTTGTTCTTTAAGTTGACTATTTTCTTTTTGCAGAGCTGAGAATTCTTCTTTACTAGGAAAACCAAACATATAATTAACACCTTTGCTTTATGAAATATTAATTTATTATCGTAACGAGTTGCTAAGTATAACTAAAGCTTTTTATTATACAAATGTGAATTATGGCGTCATTTTTGGGGCATTAGTTCATCACCAGGCATTAACCCTGAAATCACACTAACCATGTTGTTTTGTTGAACTTTTCCTAACCTAACAAAGCGACGCTGCGCTTCACCATTGACATTTAGCCAGACAAAATCTAATTGACCCACTTGAGCAACTTTGTTGATGGGTATCAAGAGTTGCTGTTGCTCTCCTGCGGGGATTAGCAAACGGGCATACATGCCTGATAGTAAATTTTCATTGGCGCTAATGCGTGTTTTGATTAAAAAGCTTCTAGAGCCAGTGTTTGCTGCGGGGACTATTTCTTCTATTTGCCCAACTAGGGTTTTATTAAGGCTAGGTAGTTCAACCGTAATTGATTGGCCGATTTTGAGTGTTAATGCTAAACGCTCTCTTACCTGTGCCTCAACTCTCAAGGATAAAGGGTTGTACAAAGAGAGTAGTTTGGTGCCTGGTTGAGCGGTATCACCTGGCTCAGCAAAACGGTTGACAATAATGCCATTGATGGGGGCAAGCAAGTTGGCATATTGTAACCTTGTGGTGTTTTGAGAGAGCGCTTGTTTTGCTGCCGTTAACTCTGCATTAATGCTTTGATAGTCAGCGCGCTTCTTGTCTAGCTCAAATTCAGAAATCAACAATTTTTTCATAAGTGTTTTTGAGCGTTCAAGGTTCTGTTTAGCCTCATTCTGCCGAGCACGTAAGGCATTCACATTTTGTTTGGCTTGTAATACTTGTGATTTTAAATCACCTTGCTCGAGTTGAATTAATAGATCGCCTTGCTTAACTGTGTCTCCGGCTCTGACGTGAATATTGTCTATACGAGCTAAAATTCTGGAAGAAATAATGGTGGCTTGTTTTGCTTCAATACTTGCGGCAACAGACTCAAAAATAGGTACTTTACTGGCATTTACAGTATAACTGTCTGTTTTATCAATAACCGCCATATTGTATTTTTGCTGTAAATCCTCTTTGGTTACAGGGGATATTTTCTCATTAAAATAACCAGCAAGCCAAGCAACCATTAACAACAAGAGGGCTAAGGCTATAAGCGGTATGATTAGTTTTTGTGCAGTACCTTGTTTTGCATCGTTGTGTGTCATAATGCTTCCTCTGTTAAATGCATGTGTTTAGTTGTTTTAGTGTCAGCACTTTTATTCTCAAAAACTAATAAGTAGACAATAGGTACAACCAAGAGAGTGAAGATAGTGGATGAAATAATACCGAATATAATCGCTATTGCTAAACCGCTGAAAACAGGATCTAAGGTAATAATTAAGTTACCTAATAACGTAGTGCCAGCAGTTAATAAAACTGGGCGCATGCGCACGGCTCCTGCCTGTATTAGCGCCTCTTTGATAGGGCTGCCTTGTTTACGTGCTTGGGTAATAAACTCGATTAAAATAAGCGAGTTTCGTACGACAATACCGGCCAGTGCTATCATGCCTATCATCGCTGTGGCGGTAAATAGTACGGGGTCAGGTGCATTAGCTATTTCACGTTCCCCTAATTGATTAAGCATAAAAAAGCCTGGCATTATACCAATCACTGTCAGCGGGATAGCCGACATGATAATAGCTGATAGTGCTGCTGACCCTGTTTGAATGCGAAGTACAAAATAGATAGCGGTTAATGCAAAAGCGAAGGCAATACCCATATCTCGAAATACACGAATAGTGATGCGCCACTCGCCTTCACCACTCCATGATAAGTGTATATTTTCAGGCAATTCCCAGTTGTTACCACCGCCACTATTCAAGAAAGTTCGGCTTTGCCACTGTTTTGTTTGCTCAGTAGTTAATATTTTCTCAGGAGCCGTTTTGTACTGAAGATCGCTGTTAATATCGGCAATTACAGCTGCAGGCGTTCTACCTGAAAGATCAGCAGTTACATATACCACAGACTTTAAGTCTTTATGGAAAATGGGTTGATCACTAGTAGTGTGCTCAAACCGCCCTAATTCACCAAGGGATACTATAGATTGAGGGGCAATATCTATCCCTTGAGCCGTACTCTTTTGTAACATTGAGCTTTGCCCTTTGAGCGTTAACCTGTAAAAATCAGCGAGGGTTTCGCGCTGTTCAAGTGGGATTTTGACATTAATTGCTAATGGCGAGGCTTCGTTGGCTATATGCATGTAACCGCCAACTCTTCCAGCATTGGCTACCGCTAGTGTTTGATTGATATTTTGTGTTGAAACACCTGACAATGCCGCTTTAGTTTTATCGGTAACAAAGCGCAAATTGTGCTGAATATCACCCACCGTTGAATCCACTTCTACTACATGCGGCTCTTGTGTTAATCGCTGCATAACAATGTTAGCAGCTTGTTGTAGTTCACTGTATTGCGTAAATTCATCGCCATAAAGTTCAGTAACTAAGGTGCTGAGTACTGGTGGGCCGGGTGGCACTTCAACCACCTTGATATTAATACCTTGTTCTGGGTTATTTAGTGATTTGAGCTGCTCTCTTAACCTTAAAACTATGGCGTGAGATTGATGCTGTCGCTGGGTTTTGTCGTATAGGATAATGCGCAAGTCAGCCATATTTGGCGATAGGCGTTGATAATATTGTCTCACCATGCCATTAAAGTCTATTGGAGAAGGGGTGCCAACATAGGCAGAAATCGCTTTTATTTCTGGGAATTGTTGCACTTTA
This sequence comes from Colwellia sp. KU-HH00111, assembly GCF_040362745.1. Lineage (NCBI taxonomy): Bacteria > Pseudomonadati > Pseudomonadota > Gammaproteobacteria > Alteromonadales > Colwelliaceae > Colwellia > Colwellia sp. KU-HH00111. The sequence goes on from NZ_BAABWO010000004.1 coordinate 330,876, forward strand.
ACAGAAATGCTTTTCGCCATAGCAGCTGTTTGCTCTAAGGTCGCGTTTTCTGGCATATTGACAATAATTTGTATTTCATTTTTGTTGTCAAAAGGTAACAATTTAAGTGGAACCAAACGCAGCACAGGTAATAGGGCGGCTATTACAAACAATACTAGTACTAGCCAGAGTACTAACTTACCTTTTTTACGGCTGTTTAACAGCGGTGTTAGCAAGCGACGGTAAAAGACACTAAACCCTTGTTCTGCGGTATTAGTATTATTTATTTGCTGATGAGGTTTTGCTTTGATAAATTTCGCTGCTAGCCAAGGTGTAATTAGAAAAGCAACAAGTGTTGAACTAATAACACTCAAGGGAACGTTAAAGGCCATTGGCGCCATATAAGGGCCCATCATACCAGTGATATAGGCGAGTGGTACGAAGGCTAATACTATGGTTAATGTTGACATTAATAACGGCACGCGAATTTCATTTATAGCATGAACAATTGCACCGTTGAGCTCTTTTTTTGTGGTTTTGCCTTTTATCTTTTTTAGATATCGCTCAATGTTATCCACACCAGTTATTGGGTCATCGACTAATAAACCTAATGCTAGAATTAAGGCGAACAGAGTGACTCGGTTAATGGTATAACCAAAAATTAGGTCTAGTGATAATGTTATGCCATAACATACCGGTACAGCTAGGCCAACGACAATAGCAGAGCGCCAACCTAAGAAAACGGCAATAAAGACCACTACAGTAAATACGGCAAATGCCAAGCTGGTGGTGAGGTTGTTTACTTTTTCATTGGCTGTTTCACCGTAATCACGCAATATTTCAACATGGACACCATGTGGAAATATGGATTGTTGTAGCTGAGCCATTTTGTCGTGTACTGCTTGAGCTACCGTCACCGCATTACTGCCACGTTGTTTGGCTACACTAATGGTGACAGCCGGATAATCACCATTATTTATATTGCCAGGCGTTTGTGAATATAGCGCTTGTTGATGGTCATTGGCAAAATCAATCCAAGTATAGTTGAGTTGCTCACTAGGGCCATCAACAATACTGGCAATATCGTTTAGTAGCACCACACTTCCATCTATCACGCTTATTGGTGTTGCTTTTAACGTTTCAATATCTCGAATGACATCACCGCTCTCAAAGCGAAAAGACTGGTTTTCTAATGCTAAATTGCCATGGTGCTGCAATGTGTTTGAAGCCCGAATGGCGGTGAGTATATCGCCAATGGCAATTTTTCTTGCAGTCAACTGTTCGGGATCTAAATTAACTTGAATTTCTCTTGAGCGACCGCCAATAATATTTACTTCACTAGTATTGTCAATGGCTTGTAAGAAGGTGGATACCTCCTCAGCTAAGCGCCGTAAACTATAGTCATCAACAGCATTGCTATCACTACTCCATAAACCCAGCATCACAATAGGCACATCATCCACTTCAATAGGTTGTACACGCCAATTACTGACAATGTTAGGAATTTTATCGGTATTAGAATAGAGTTTATTGTAGGTATTAAGCAGTGCTCGCTCACGGTTTTCACCAACATGAAACCTTAAGGTCACTACGGCTTGACTGTTATGTGTCACGGAGTAGACATGCTCAACACCACTCACTTGTGTTAATAACTTCTCTAAAGGGGTCGTAACTAGTCGTTCAACTTGTGAAACACTTATACCAGGCGCAGTAACAACAACATCTATCATTGGCACTACAATTTGAGGCTCTTCTTCGCGTGGGGTGAAGTGCAATGCTGCCATGCCAGCAAACATTGATAGGATTAACATAATAAAAGGTATTTTACTTGCTAAAACGCGACTGAGTAATTGAGAAGTATAATTATTTTGAGTGTGCATAATTGGTCAGCTTAGTGGTGTTTGTTTGCCTTGTTAAAAATGCTTGACTAGGCAGCTAAATTGCCTTTTGTTTTCTAATTGTTGCCAATATCCTCACAAAATTGTTGCTGTAAAACCTCTAAAAGGTATCTAATTTTGGGGTTGGCAATCCGATAATAAATAGTTTGTGACTCGCGTCTGGTTGTGACGATTTCACTTTCGCGTAATTTTGCTAAATGTTGAGACAGTGCTGATTGTGATAAGTCCACTTGTTCATTTAAGTCGCCAACAGTTAGTTCACCCGTAGCGATGCTACACAAAATCATCAACCGATAAGGGTTCGCCAGTTGTTTTAAAATAGTCGCAACTTGTTGAGCATTTTCTAATAATTTTGTTTGATCTGAAGCCATCTTAAAGCCAGTTTTTGTTATTTAATTTTATTTGATTCTACTATTGTACTTTAATTTAGTAAAGGCTAATATAATGTAAATAAGAAAAATATAAATTAGTATATGCTAATATTGTGTTCTTAAGTAAGTTTTAATATTATGAGGAGAAAACTATGACAGTAAATGAAGCACTTCGTTTGATTGCAGGCGCTATGATTTTGGTTTCGCTAGTTCTTACCCAGTTTCATTCACCAAACTGGATGTGGTTAACGGCTTTTATAGGTGTGAACTTATTACAATCGTCATTAACAAAATGGTGTTTAATGATGACAATTTTGAAAAAATTAGGTTTAAAAGACAGTAGTGCGCAATGCCGTTAGTTGTTTGCTAACACTAATTTATTAAGGAGTAACTATGTTAAAAACAATCCCTGAAGTGATAGCTCAGGCGAGACAATCACTCAACACAATTTCTGCTATAGATGCGGTTGAAAAATGTAAGCATAAAAATGGTATTATGATTGATGTTAGAGAGCCTGAAGAGTTTGCACAAAAGTCTGGCAGCAATACAATTAACATTCCGCGTGGTTTACTTGAGATGACTATGTTACAAAAATATCCAGATGAAAATTTGGCTATTTTTATTCATTGTGCCACAGGGGCAAGAGCAACCTTTGCTGCAGAGCAATTAAAACGAGTTGGCTACCAAAATGTCTGGGTAATAACCAGCATGATTGATGATGTTTGCTGTGTGTGTTAATAAATAGTAGTGATATCATTAAATACAGTACAGTATTATCAATAGAGTACCAGTTATGAATTTACCATTAAGGGTTGATTACTATAGTGATATTTTATGCGTTTGGGCATGGATTGCGCAACGTCGAATTGATGAGTTAAACACACAACTTGGTGATCAAATAGCACTCAAATATCATTATCTTGATGTGTTTGGTGATGCAACCAACAAAATACCTACACAATGGCGAGATCGTGATGGTTTTCAGGGTTTTGCTCAGCATGTGCAAGAATCAGCAGCAAGCTATCAAGATGCCCCTGTCAATACAGATATCTGGTCTAAAACCCGTCCAACGTCTTCTGCTAACCCTCATTTAGTGTTAAAAGCAATTGAATTAGCCTATTCAAGCCAGCATAGTACAGATTTAGCATTAAAATTTAGACAAGCATTTTTTATTGAAGCTATAGATATTAGCCATTTAGACACATTATTAACTATTACCCAAACCATGGGTTTAGACCGTCAAAGGATAACTGAAGCCATTAGTGACGGTAGTGCGATGGCAAGTTTAATGCAAAATTATCAGCAGGCAAGGTCCCTCGGGTTAAAAGGAAGCCCGACGTATATTATCGATAATGGGCGGCAGATACTGTATGGTAATGTTGGTTATCGAGTGCTATTGGCTAATATCGAAGAGCAGCTTCGCCAACCAGCGGATGAAGCTAGTTGGTGTTAAGTTTTTTTTATCAAACCCAGCTTGGTACGTTATCAGCATTGATCACTGCTTCATAACTTGGGCGCTGACGAATGATGGCAAACTCATTCTCTTTGACCATCACCTCGGGAGCTAGCATGCGTGTATTGTAGGTTGATGACATTACCGCGCCGTATGCACCACAGCTCATAATGGCAATAAGATCACCAGATTTGGACTCTTTCACGGTTCGTGCTTTAGCAAATGTATCACCTGTTTCGCAAACTGGACCGACAACATCATAGGTTTTAAGTTCTGTGCTTGAGTTATCTACGGCGAGGATTTCATGATAAGCATCGTACATACTCGGTCGAACTAAATCATTCATACCAACATCAAGTATCAAAAATTGTCGTTCTTCTCCGGTTTTTACAAAAACAACACTAGAAACTAAGACCCCTGCATTGCCTAATAATGAGCGCCCCGGCTCGATAACAATTTTACAACCTAAATGGCTTAATTGTGCTTGCGCCACATCTGCATAAGCTTGTTTGCTTGGAATGGATTCATCGAGATAAGTGATACCTAGCCCGCCACCTATATCTACAACACTGATATCATGACCGTCCGATCTAAGCTCAACGATTAATTGGGCAATACGCTGATAAGCTTCTTGAAATGGTGCAAGCTCGGTCAGTTGTGAACCAATATGTACATCAACCCCTTGCACTTTAATATTAGGTAATGATGCGGCTTGCTTATATGCAAGTCGAGCTTTACTAATAGGCACACCAAATTTGTTTTCAGATTTTCCTGTTGAAATTTTAGCATGTGTGTTAGCGCAGACGTCAGGGTTAATTCTAATAGCAATAGCAGCCACTTTATCTAATCGCTTTGCAACCTGACTAATTAGCTCAAGTTCTGGCTCTGATTCAACATTGAATTGAAAAATGCCTTCATTTAATGCGTATTCAATTTCAACTTCTGCTTTGGCGACACCAGAATACACTATTTTTTCCGCTGGAATACCAGCGGCACGGGCGCGTAAGATTTCTCCCATAGACACCACATCAGCACCTGACCCTATTTTGGCTAGGGTAGAGAGCACAGCTTGATTACCATTGGCTTTAACAGCATAGCAAATTAGCGTGTCTTGCGATGAAAAAGCGTGCTCATAGGCTTGAAAGTTCTGTCGAATGGCGGTATTTGAATAACAATAAAAAGGCGTACCAACATGGTGGGCAATATTACTTAAGTCAACCTTTTCAGCAAACATTTTATTATTTACATAAGGGAAATGCTTTTGTGTGCTCATGTGATTATCTTTAATAAGGTCGTTTTCATGGAAAACGAGTAAAAACTTGGTTCACATTATTACTTATTCAGAATATTACAGCTAATACTTTATTAAACTTAATGATAACCCAAGATAGTAAGCTCATTCTGCATTTTGAAGTAGCTTGGCTATAAACTTTTGACTGTCAGCGCTGTTTTTCAAGGCAGTTATGGCATCAAAATTTAAGGTGGTTTTAATATGGCGATCAAAGTAATCGCTCAGTTCGAGCGAGCTAGCCTTATTTGTCAAAAAAACCTTATCGTTGTGAGCACTAACGTCAAAACAAAGCGATATTTATTGTTCACGCAGAGAATGTCATTGTTATAGTAAAAAGTGCAACCATAATGGGAGAGTTACAATGCTAATAAGTGTGCTTACTACAATAGAGCCGGCGACTGTCTGTTGATGTTTTTGATGGTTTGCTGCGATCAAATATGCATTTACGCCTGTAGGGCAAGCACTTAACATCACTAAAACAGTGACAACAAAGGATTCAAGCTCGAAAATATAACGACTAGCAACGAATACTAGGCTTGGCAGCAAGATTAATTTTACTAAGCAGGAGATACTGATAAAAGAGAGTTCTTGGCGAACCTGGTAAAAAGCAAGTGATGCACCCAAAATATAAAGTGCTAAAGCAATAGCAGGTTTTGCAATTAGCACTAAGCCCGCTTGCAATGAATCGGGCAAGGTCACTCCTAACACATTGACACCTAAACCTAACAAGATACTAATAATGAGTGGATTATTAAGAGTTTGCTTTGTGAAACTGAAATAGTTAAATGGAATTGCATTATGTTTAGATGTTGATTTAGCGCAGATGCTACTTGTTATTGCAAAAAGTAGCGCGCTATGAAAAGTAACAATGAGAAAAATAACACCAATCACCTGTTCTCCTAAAGCGGCTAATAATAATGGCAAACCCACAATGATATTATTAGAGTAACTAGCACCTAACGCAAACACTGCCGAAGCAGCACTATTTTGTATAGCACTGGTGCCGTCTTTATAACATTGGTCACTTTTATAAAAAAAATAATTAATGAGGTAAGCAATAAAATAACAGATTAATACTGGACAATAAAAAGCAGCAAATAATTCAAGGCTTACTTGCTCGCTGAATTCAGCTTTAGCCATTTGGTAAAACAAGAAAGCAGGAATACTGACTGAAAAGGTAAATTTACTTAATGCGTCGAGTTGCTCTCTGGTGAGCCATCGGCTCTTTGTACAAATAAAGCCAAGTAAAGCCACCAGTATTAAAGGAGAAATTATTGAAAATATGTTCATTTGGCTAGTTTGATTGATGTTGACGAGAGTCGTTACTGATAACTTTGCTCCAAATAGCTTTCAATAATTAGCCGAGCAGACTCAGCATCAATGTTATCTTTTTTTAAATTTTTAAAGCCCCCGCGGGAAAATAACTGTGCTTTGGCATCTGCGGTGGTTAAACGTTCATCTTGAAATTCAACTTTTATACCAAAACGGCCAGCAATTCGATTGCCAAATTTTCTTGCATCCTTAGTCAGTTGTTGTTCACTACCATCCATATTAAGTGGTAAACCAATTATAATGAAATCAGGTTGCCATTCTTCTAAATAACGAGCAAGCGTGTCCCAATGAGGTATGCCATCGTTTGCTTTGATTGAGCCAAGCGGAGAAGCATTGCCAGTGACTTCTTGCCCGACAGCAACGCCGATAAATTTTTTTCCAAAATCAAAGCCTATGATAGTGCGTTGACCAACTGGTGTGTTTTTATTTGCCATGACAATTGTCTCGATATTGTTTACGCATGCCCAACATCCGAAGATAAATGGGCGATATCGATACCGAGTTTTTCAGTTGCTTTTTGCCAACGTTGCTCGATGGGGGTGTTAAATAGAATATCGCTGTCAGCATCAATGGTTAACCATGAATTTGCCTTTAATTCGGCTTCTAGTTGGCCGGGCCCCCAGCCTGCATAGCCAAGTGTGACCATAAATTGTTTAGGGGCATTTTCAGTACCCAGTGCCATTAAAATATCTTTTGAGGTGGTGATCATAATATCCTCACTCAAGGCTAGTGAGCTTTTCCAACCGGCTTGTGTGCGATGTAAAACAAAGCCACGATTTTGAGCTATTGGGCCACCTGATAATACTAATTGTTCTAAACTATTATCGCGATAGAACTTTTCTACTATCATATCCGTATCGCTAGGTTGCATCGTGTTTGAGTGCTCGAGGTGTTGCTCTGTGTCATCATCGCCCGGTTGTTCACTCGCCATATGTGTGGATTCTTCTTTATCGTTGTCTTCTATTTGCTTCAACAAGTCATGCAATGTGATGTTGACCGGCATGTTAATTATCAGGCCCATAGCGCCATCGTCATTATGCTCACAGATATAAGTGACAGTTTTATTAAAATAATCATCGCCTAGTGAAGGCATAGCAATTAAAAATTGGTTCTCTAAACTTTGCATTTATGTACCTTATATTGACGGTTACTGTCTGATATTTTCTTCTATGGCATCCATTAACTTACCACTGATATTAATTGGGTAAGCGGCTTCGATTTCACGTATGCAAGTAGGGCTCGTTACGTTAATCTCTGTTACTTTATCGCCAATAATATCCAAACCAACAAAGTATAAGCCACGTTTCTTTAACTCAGGGGCAATGGTATCAGCAATTAGCTTGTCACTTGGACTCAATGGCCGTGCTTCACCTCGACCTCCTGCCGCTAAGTTACCGCGTGTTTCTCCAGTTGCCGGAATGCGAGCTAAACAATAGGGCATGGGTTCGCCGTTGACAATGAGAATTCGTTTATCACCATCAACTATTTCCGGCATGTAAGCTTGTACCATGGCATATTGTTGGCCAAGGTTAGTTAGTGTTTCTATAATAACGCCAACATTGGCATCATGTTCCTTGATGCGAAATATAGAAGAGCCTCCCATGCCATCGAGCGGCTTAATAATAATATCTTTTAGTTCTTGATGAAAAGCACGAATTTGCGCATCGTTTCTGGTGACTAAAGTACGTGGCGTGAGATCGGCAAACCAAGCAGTAAATAACTTTTCATTACAATCACGGAGACTTTGTGGTTTGTTAACGATCAGCGTTCCTTCAACTTCAGCCCGTTCAAGTATATAAGTAGCATAAATATACTCGGTATCAAACGGAGGATCTTTTCGCATTAAAATGGCATCGAGTTCATGCAACGCAATATCTTGTTGATCTGATAGTTCATACCAATGTTTAGTATCATCAAATACCGATAACTTTTGGGTACTAGCACGTGCTTGACCTCGATCAAGATACAAATCTTTCATTTCCATGTAATAGATTTCATAGCCTCGCTTTTGGGCTTCAAACATCATTGCCATAGAGGAATCTTTAGTTACTTTAACCTGCGATATTGGATCCATCACAATGCCGAGTTTGATTTTTTTAGATGGTGCTGCAGTCATTTTTGTTCCTATCGTTAAATTTTTATCTTCATATTATCTGGCTCGGTAGTTGAATTAAGGCTGTTTCAAATACTAAAAAAACACCGAGATGATTCTTACCACAGGGCTTTGTTTAAAAGCAGATTTAATAACATTGCAATAACGTTATGCTAAGTCGCCAAAGCGACACTGTAATGCCGTGATTGCCGTCAGTGCGGCAGTTTCAGTTCTAAGCACTCTTGGACCCAATAATACCTCTTGAAAATTAGCCTGATTGGCTTGCGCTATTTCTGTCTGACTTAACCCGCCTTCAGGGCCGATGAGCAATCTAACCCGCTGTTGAGCGATTTCTGCAGCCATTGGGAATGTCATAATAGAATGCATAGCTTTTGGGTGTAAGTTTACTTTTAATGCCTCAGTCTCTTGTGCTAACCAGTCTTGAAGCAGCAGAGGCTCTGTTACTTCAGGTACGATACAACGGCCACTTTGTTCACAAGCACTAATGACAATTTTTTGCCATTGTTCACGTTTTTTGACCAAACGATCTCCAGACAATTTTACACCGCAACGTTCGGTAAATAAGGGGGTAATTTTGTTTACCCCAAGTTCAACTGATTTTTGCAAGGTATAGTCCATGCGATCTCCGCGTGAAATTCCTTGCCCCAAATGAATATTTAGCGGTGATTCATTTGCTACCTGTGTTTTATTTATTATCTCAACACTGGCTTGTTTCTTTTTAACATCAACTAACCTAGCAGTGTATTGGTAAGGGCTATTACCATTGAACAGAGTAACAATATCGCCTTCAACTAAACGTAACACCCTAATGATATGACCAAAAGCATCATCAGATAATTTCATGGTTTCATTTATAATCAAGTCACTATTTTGGTAAATCCGTGTTTTAGACATGTTTTTATTTATAAGCTAAGTGTTTGTTGTCAATACTTAGAAGATAAGGGTAGAAGTGGCAAAAAACAATGTTAGCAGAAAACTAATTGGTTGTGATTAGGATAAAAAAACCAGCAACCTAATAGATAAGTGCTGGTTATATACGAATTGTCTTAACGTTTGCACCTATAAGGTGCTATTAAAGCGTAGGGTTTAGATGCCAGCAGCTTTACGTAATTCGTCAGCTTTGTCTGTTTTTTCCCAACTAAATGCGGTGAAAGTATCGTCACCTACCGTCATTTCAAAAGGGTCACGACCAAAGTGACCATAAGCTGCCGTTTGTTGGTACATCGGGTGGAGTAAATCTAACATTTTGGTTATGCCAAATGGGCGTAAATCAAAATGCTCACGCACCAGCTCGACTAATCGAGCTTCGCTTACCTTACCCGTGCCAAACGTATCAATAGAGATTGAAGTTGGTTCAGCTACACCTATTGCGTATGAAACTTGAATTTCACAACGATCAGCAATACCAGCAGCGACAATGTTTTTAGCAACATAACGACCGGCATAAGCAGCACTACGATCAACTTTCGATGGATCTTTGCCCGAGAATGCGCCACCGCCATGCCTAGCCATACCACCATAGGTATCAACAATGATTTTTCTGCCGGTTAATCCACAATCACCTACAGGACCACCAATGACAAAACGACCGGTAGGATTTATAAAGTATTTAGTTTCTTTTGTTAAAAGCGCTTCTGGTAACACATGCTTAATAATGTTTTCCATTACCGCATTAACAAGATCATCTTGCTTTATATCAGGGTTATGTTGAGTTGAAAGTACCACTGTATCTATGGCTACGGGTTTATCATTTTCATAAACAAAGGTAACTTGTGATTTGGCGTCAGGTCGTAACCACGGAAGTACACCTGATTTTCGTGCTTCAGCTTGGCGCTCAACTAAGCGGTGGGCGTAATATAGTGGTGCAGGCATTAAGGTTTCGGTTTCATTAGTCGCATAACCAAACATTAATCCTTGATCGCCAGCCCCTTGATCTTCTGGTTTAGAACGGTCAACACCTTGAGCAATTTCGGGTGATTGCTGGCCAATTAAATTCATAATGCCACAAGTTTCACCATCAAAACCGACATCAGAAGAAGTGTATCCAATATCACTAATAACATTACGTGTAATGGTTTCTAAATCAACCCAAGCGTCAGTACTTACTTCACCAGAAATAATGGCTACACCCGTTTTGACCATGGTTTCACATGCCACACGGGCAAATTTGTCTTTTGCAATAATCGCATCTAAAACCGCATCAGAAATTTGATCGGCAATTTTATCTGGGTGACCTTCAGAAACAGACTCAGAAGTAAAAAAATGTTTAGACATAAATCCTCAGCAATTTGAATTTTAACGTTAAATATCTGCTTTTATAACAATGATTTATTTAAAAAATCAGCGGTAAAATATCAAAAATTGACATTAGTACAATAGCAATAAGCAGATTCTACTCTGATATGTAATACTTTTCTAGCATTTTTACGCCTAGACGTCTAAATGGCTTGAGTATCTACAACCCAGAGTCATAATAGTAAAATCAAACGTGGTGGCAGGTAAAAATCGAATCTTACGACTCCACTACTTATGTTTAGGGAAAATCTGATTTCTACCCGCATCTTTTGCTTGGTATAAGTATTTATCCGCACTATTGATTACATTATCAATATTTTTACTCCTATCCAGTTGCTCTATGCCCATACTGACGGTGATGCTGACTTCTTCTCCTTCAATAGGTACAGCAAACTCATGAATGTTTTCTTGAATTTTTTCAGCTATAATATTGGCATTTTCAGCTGTTGTTTGAGGTAAAATAAATAAAAACTCTTCACCGCCCCATCGGGCGACGCAATCTTGCTCTCTAATGCTGTGTTTAAATAGCTTAGCGAGCTCAACTAACACTGTATCACCAGCATTATGCCCGTAATGATCATTGATCTTTTTGAAAAAATCTATGTCACATAAAATTACCGATAAGGGCTCTTTGTTTCGTTTCATTCTTACTTGTTCTCGCTTTAAAATATTCAGAGCGTCACGGCGGTTTGATAGTTGGGTTAACGGGTCAAGGTTGGCAAGTTGTCGGTATTTTTTACTTAACTCGACAGTGTGTAAATACGACTTCTCACGGGAGTACTCATATAAGGCCGATAAGAAAGTGACAGTTAAAAAAGAATATATTAATCGTAATTTAAATTCTATGCTATACACCGCATGATCCATTATCTCTATTGGAAAAAACATGATTAGGGAGATAATAATAAGAAACCCTGCGATATCAATCAGACCACGCTTCAATCCATGTATAAACACAGACACAGGTGCAACCATAAAAATCCATAAGGGGCCAGTATTTTCAACGCCTCCTGAATAAACAAGATAAAACATTAACAGGTATAGAGAATACAGAATAATTGCAGCGCTTAAAGCAGAATTATTTAACCGAGTAAAAGCAAAATAACCAAGAAAATAGACAAAACTCGCCACGAATAGAATAGAAGCTAACATTGTATGTTCATTGAACAACTCAATAATTCCCATTACCAACGTAATAAACATACCCACCAATGAAAAAAGGTGGATTACGTTAGGTTGAACAAACTCTGTATCATCTTGGTTTTTGAGTGCAAATTGTTTTTTCAAAATTATAACCTTGTTGCTGAGATGTTACTTAGTACAAAACAATCGGAACAATCAAACTAATATAAAGTTGAGTTGTTTGGGTAATACTTTAAGTATAGCCTCTAAGTGTAAACCCTTAGCATATATAAGTGCAATTACGTATTTATAACCTAGTTTTTAGTGGGTAGAGTGAAGCTAGCGATGAGCCAAGTTAGTTTCTATTACAAGTATAGAGTGTTAGGTAACCTAACTAAGTGCCATCTTCTTTCTCCAATAATAATTAATAAACCGGAGAGTATCTGTGTCACTATCAATAAAGCAAAAATTCATTTTAGTCGTTATTGTTGCAACAATTGGATTCGTATTTCAGGGTGTTATAGCATTTAGCGCGTTAAATCAATTAAATGAAACTTCGGCCAAAGTTGCCAAAACACAAAGTGTTGCGCGCATAATTGGCGACTCACAAATAGGGGCTTTTTCACTTTCTTTAAGGCGAACAAAACTGGCTTACCAGCAAATCGATTCATTTGAACAAGCTTTGCAAGAATTCGCTGAAACTCAACAACAAGCCTTAAAACGTATTGAAAATTCATCAGACTCAGAACAATTGAAGCAATATGTTAACCAGCTAGCCTATTTGCTCAACCAATATAATGAAGAAATGATTGTCTGGATTAATATAAAGCGCAAGCTTGGTGTTGATGAAAATTCGGGTTTATTAGCACAATTAAATAAAAGTGCGCAATTAGCGGTAGCGCAAGTGTCTGGTTTTGCCCAAATGGAACAACAAATGCGACGGGTAATGTACATTGAAAAAGAGCACTTTACGAATAACTCACTTACTGATCAGGCAGGATTCAAAGCTGCAATTGAAGTACTTAACGCGTTAGTAACGGAGTTAGATTTTTCTGAAATGTTACCAGCGATAGATAATTATAAAGCAAACTTTAATCATGCTTTTGAACAGCATCTCTTGATGCAAAAACAAGAAATCATGTTGATGAAACTGTTGCCTGCGCTCGAACATGAGGCACAAGTAGCGAGTGAATTTATAGTAGAGCAAATTTTGCCAGAATCGATCGCCACCTCAAATATGGCTACATTTAATGCACGTTTGATCCAACTTATTTCCGCCGTTGTCACTGCTTCAGTGATAATCATACTATTAATATGGACAGGCCGAAGCATCAATAGAGGGCTAATAGAAACAATTAAGGTACTTGGGAGAATTTCATCAGGAGATTTTTCCTACGTCATCACGCGTTTTTCAAATAAACATGATGAGTTTGCGCAGTTAATCGAGTCGGTGAATAACATGGCAAAAAACTTACAACACCTAGTTAAACAAACGGATAATGCTAGTCAGGAAATGACAAATATTGCCACTGATTTGTCGAATTCTACAGTATTGCTAGCAAAAAATAATGAAGAAATTACCGAGCAAACCACACAATTAGCATCAGCATCAGAGCAAATGAGTGTTACAGCGAATGAAGTGGCACGCACGACAAACGAATTACATCGTGCTGCTTCAGAAACATCACAGGCCGGTAATCAGGGCGCACAGCTAATGCACCAAACTGAAGAAGCCATTAACCAAGTTTTGAAAGTCGTGAATGAAGCCACTGACATTGTTCAAGCGCTTGGGGATAGTGCTAAGGACATTGGCAATGTTGTTGATGTTATAGATGAAGTTGCGGCGCAAACAAATTTGTTGGCACTTAATGCTGCGATTGAAGCAGCAAGAGCGGGCGAAGCGGGGAGAGGGTTTGCTGTTGTTGCTGATGAAGTAAGAACCTTAGCCTCTAAAACAGTATTAGCAACGACTAAGATTACAGATACAGTAGTTGCCATTCAAAAGTTAAGTCAAAGTGCAAGTAATATCATGAGTCAAGGACAACAAGCGGTTTTGCATGGTGTAGAACAAGGCATCAAAGCGAGAGGGGTGATTGATAGCTTAAAAGCGAATACCGAAAAAGCCAGTGATCACACTGCAATGATCGCGGCCGCTATTGATCAAATGAGCACAACAATATCTGATACAACTAAAAGCTTAGAGCAAGTAGCAATTGAAGTTTGTAGTAGTAAAGAAACAGCAGAAGTAATTGCTGATAGTGCAGGGATCGCATCTAATAAGGCAGAAGATCTTAAAAGGTTAACCGGTAAGTTTACTTATTGATAGATAAATCAACAAAGCTAAGTAGCCGTATTAAATGCTAAAATTCACTATTATCAGTTTTAAGATTAAGCTAGAGAATATAAGCGAAGGTTCTTTCAATATGGGCACTAAACTTTAGTCCTGAACACTGTGCATTGTTTAAGGTTAGCGCGGAAGTGTCGTGTTTATAGATTGGTAGTCATGATAGATTATTAAGAAAGGTTCTTCCAAGGTGCCGCAGTAGACCGTAGTCCGGTACATCGTGTGCTTTCTTGAGGATAGCGCGGAAGTGTCGTGTTTATAGATTGATAGTCATGATGTATTATTAATAAAGGTTCTTCCAAGGTGCCGCAGTAGACCGTAGTCCTGAACACCGTGTGTTCAGGGCGGAAGTATCATTTTAACCGTAGGCTTCCCGATACGAGCCGGGCTTGCACAATAGCTAATAGTCAACATCCTAAGGTAAAACTTATCGGCTCAGGGACATAGTTACATACAAACACCCCAGAAGAACTATGATTATAGCGTAAAACTTTAGGCAGTAATAAGTTTTTTTAACTGGTTTGATTTGTTTGCTTAATAAATAACTACTTCTATACTTAGCCTGCCCAAACAAGATACATAATGAGCAATAATGATGATTATTGCTCATTATGTCTGTATTTCAACCGAACAAATAAAAGTTTTAAAATAAGTGTTGACCTTACCAATAAAATCTCTACAATGCGCTCCAGTTCCAAGGAGGTGAGGCAAAAAGCTCAATCAACTGGCTGTTTTGATAAGTTATCTACATTCATTTAATGACTATTAGCTAACTTAACGTTTTAAAATGAAGC